>DDDD01000008.1:2098-9864 GCA_002335945.1 Porticoccaceae bacterium UBA1989 | reverse complement strand
AGATTAGTGCTCTGTACGTCCAGTTTCCAAAGTTGACCGCCTGTATCGCCAAAATAGACTAAATCTGCATTCCCATTTCCATCCTGATCTATCACCGTCAAACTCGCAGGTACCGCATAAGCCATGCCGGAATGGGTACTGGTAAGCTGCCAAATAATGTCGCCATTGAGCGCATTTAAAATAATGAGTCCGCGACCCTGAGTTCTAACGGTACTGTCGGAGCGGCCGTCACTAACTTCATCCTCTGCCGCTGGGTCGTAACCAAGACCCATCAGTAGCGCTGGCACCTCCTGCTCAATCCCTGAGGACTTGATGTTTAGCTTGGCAATCTTTGGTGTTGACCAGGTCTGGCCCAGTTCGGCAAAGCCGCTATCGACAGCACTTTTATGCCACAGGACTTTTGGTGATACCGGGTTAGTCACATCCAGCGCATAAATGAGATTACCGCCGCGCCGCGCGGTTAAATAAATAATTGCCTGACTGCTCTCACCGGCACTGTCATTGCCTATTTGATGATTGCTGTTGTATCTGAGGTAACTGGTTACCGACCCATCAAAAAAGTAGGGCTTGTTAGCAAAGGTATTGTCAGACCTTTTGTCAGTGCTGTAAGCAGCCTGCCTATCAAATAAACCGCCCAACTGTTGGAAATGCTCAGGCGCGGTAAACGCCCAGGCTTCTTCACCATCCTTTGAACTTAGCACTGCCGATTTTTCGATCAACCCGCCTTTTACCCCATGAAACATGCCGTCGTTAGATCCATAAAAAACATAGGTACCCAGGCTGCCACCATAATTAATCGCCTCGGGCCGAGAATGAATAACATCACCATGGAATGGTTGTACACCGATGTCAGAGGCCCAGTTAATAATGCTATGCATTTGCGCGGCATCTTGGGCCCCGAAATCTCCCGGCAGTAGATTGGTGTTACTAGCGGCAAAGGGCTCGAGAACATTACAGGGGCCTGTACAGGTTAGATTAACGCGACTTTTACCCAGGTAGTCGCGCAATCCCTGAGCCACGCCACCGAGACTCACAGCGGCACCATCGGGGCTGTTATTGCCACTGGTCCAGAAACTTCGGGCCTGACTGTTTACAAGGCCAGAAGCCGAATCAACCACAGGCCTGCCCTCTGCATCCAGCAATACTACCTCGGTGGATGTTGCGTCCAATCCAATCTGATAAAGCTTTAGGTTGCCCTCCCAGAACGGGGCATCGCGATCGGGTCGAAACATCCCGATATATACTTGGTTTTCATTCACCGCCTGATTGTGAGCGGATAGCGGTAGACTTGCCGCTGCCAGAACACTGTCCCGATTATAAATATCGATATCTGCGGACCAGAGATTTGCAGACATAAAGAATACTCCGAACCCTATGGTTTTTATTGAGAGGTACATCTTGGCCTCCTGGCGTTTAGGTGAATGTATTAAGGGCAATACCCCGCTAAATAACGAAGGCTCAATCCCTCTACATGGGTTGTCTGGGCACCAGAGGATTTATCCAGCGCACTGAGGCTAAGCTGCCAAACCGTCTCCTGCAGGCAGGGCGAGGAGCCATCGAGACTGCAGCCAGTAAGATTGGTTTCGAGTAGGCAGGTAAGGCTATTGACCTCTATATTAATTTCCCCGGAGTCAGTGGTTAGCAACACAGCAGGCAACACTGGGTTAAAGCTGCCATCGCCATCCAGATAGGCCCTGTAGTTAATAAAGTAATCGAGGTCGCTGAAAATATAATTACTCACATTCGCCGCCACCTGTTGCACCTCAGACAGACGCTGCTGACTTTGAATGACTTGCATATTGATATTGCTGGAGGAAATGCTGGCCACCGTGAAGATATTTAGCAGCAGTAACATCAGTAGCGCGATAAGCAGAACAGCCCCTTCCTGTCTGCGACGCTGGCGTTTCATGACTCCCCCTTCGATAGACCTGCCGGAAATACCAACGGCCTGCGCGCACTATGATTACTAAGCTGGGTAACCCCTGTAAAAAGTCTGCGCACCTTGGCATCGGCAAAACGTACATCCACTTTGTCAGCATAGGTATAGCGTTTGACATCATCGACACCCGGCGCTGGATCAGTGCTGCTGAGGAGTAAATGATACCTAATAGACACAACACCGGCCCATTGCTGTGCCGAAGCAGGAAGCTCGACATAGGCCGGTTTGACCCCATCGGCATTGGCCAATCCATTGCCTGAGCGGTCTATTCCGTACTCCACCTGAAAATCGTCCACCCCCTCGACTAGGGGCTCGGCAGGTGCATATTTTCCGTTTAACAGTCGGCGCCGTTTAAAGACATTATCAGCAGCAATATAGTAAATAGTCTGAGTAAAGGCTCTGATAGGTGCCGTCGTAATGCCATCTTTTTGTGTTTGGTTAAACGCTTCATCATTGGCACCCAGTTCCAAAATAAAGGCGTCACCATTGGCCTGCATATAATGCTGTTTGTCTAGTAAACCAATAGTTGAGTTAAAAAAGTCCGTGCGGGTGCGGCGAATCACTAATAGATCCGAGCCTGCTAACAGTGTATCTCCCGAACAGAGCGTCTCATCTTTGGCTGCATCATCAAGCCCCTGTACTGCAAAACTTAAAGCCTCATTTAGATCTGCAGTGCTTATTTCAGTGCAGAAAGCTGGTAGTTTATTACTCTGGCTTAGGGGTATTGTTAACCAGCCATAAAAACCTGCAAGACCCAGCTCTGTATTTAATAGCTGAGTAAGGTACCGGCCATTTTCAATCATCTCGCTACTAAGCTGGACCTGACGATTAACCCGCGAAGCTGTCAGTGTCACATCCACAATTGCCGTGGAGAGAAAGATACTTAGCAGCACAGCAATCATTAACTCAATAAGCGATACACCGATCATGCTTTTTTGTGTTTTCAAAATAAACTCCTTATTAATATACTGTCCATATCGAGGCTCTGTCATCAGCCGTCCAAGTTAGGGGCGACAAAGGTACCGCTCACCAATCTACGCAAACTGTTACCTGTGCCCCCATAAAGGTCTTCTCCGCAGCCAGCATTATTAGAACCAGTTTCCACAAGCCCCTGCCAGACAACGCTAACAACATAGCGATTTAGTGCGCCATCAAACTCAATACAGCCACGCGCGTTTAACAGCCCGCCTACATTGACACCGTCGTTTACTGTGCCCGTCCCCTGTAACTGATCACTCCACTGATTGATATCCTCAGCTGCACGCTGTTGACCTTCCTCTTTACCATGACCAGTACATTGGTAGGTCTGGCTATACCCGACACCCAGTTCGGTATTGCCTAACTGATAACAGCCACGAGCATCATTATTAGCCCCGATAAGACTCAACATGCCGGTCATCAGGTTAATGGCGTAAGCGCGCTGATAGGCCTCTTGCTGAGCTTGTTGCGCACGGCCTTGCAAGCCCGCACAACCGAGAAGCCCCACAGAGAAAATCAGCAGGCTGACCAGAACCTCGATAAGGGTAAAACCTGATGGGATATCTCTTGATACATTACTCATACCAATCCCCTGTTTTCTGGCCCAGATGGTTAATGGTTAGGGTGCTGGTTTTCGCCTGTGCAGAGTCGAATTTGGGTGTGGCCTGAATACTGTAGGTGGGTGGTGTGGCGGTATTGCTGACATTGGTGATAGCGACATCGTAATGGTTTTTAACGCGCTCTAACGGTGGCACCCCCAGTGTCTCGAGTTTCTCTGTGTACCCATGGTTTTCAAACATCGTCTGATTTTGCAGGCTGACCAGTTCAAGAAGGTATTGCTGTGCCGCCACTGTATTGGTGCGCACAATGTACTGACGGTAGCTAGGCAGTACCAGTGCCGTCAGAATACTCACAATGGCTAAGCTAATCATTAGTTCTATTAATGAAAAACCCAATGAAAACCCGAATGAAAAATCATTTGTTACCTTATGCTCGCTCATCATCTCTCCTGATTAAATGTAGGTGGCAACAAAGAGATTAAAACTATAAAGAACACGATTAATATCGAATATAAAACTCAGCCAGATTTATTTGGGCCCCTCAGTTAGTTTGAGTGGCAGCGTATATTGACTCCTCCACGGTCATCATGACCATCGTTGTCAGAATCCCGTGACAGTCGAATGCGTCCACTGCGAAAGATAATTGTTTGGCGACCATAGGTCATAGACTCATTTCCTGAACAGACTGAAAAGTTACCTGAATCCAACGCCTCGCCAGACCCTTTAAAACGCACATAGGCTCGCCCGGAAGCGGACAACTTAATATTGCCTCCCGATAGCGCAGTATCTCTATAAAGAGTCTCGCTACTATTGAAACGATGATCATTATTGGTATCACGAAAGATCAGTAGTCGTTCCCCCTTCTCTTTTACACAGACTAATGAGCCTGTTGCCATACAGACTTTCCAAACCTGGTGTTGAGAGACCGCCAGACCCCTAGCCAGTTCGAGAGTGCGTCGCAACTCCCACACCTGAAGGTTAATCTTTCGCTCCGCAAGAAACGCAGCCCATGAGGGTGCGGCCAGAGAAACCAGAATAGACATGATAGAGAGGGTGACGAGTATTTCGACCAGCGTAAAGGCACTGTAATGTTTGAATGAGTTCATCCGTTAACTCGCGTATTTTTAAATGTGAATGCAACTTCCCTTTGCATTGCAGTGAAGCACAGGCAATAGCCTATAGAGAGTGGATATGTTTAAAACGAGAGTGAGGTCCCACATCGGGGCATCGCGACATCACAGATGGACTACTACAGAAGTATCAAGACAGCGGAGTCTTTAGCTAGAAGATGAATAAAGGCGTTAACAAAATCCCTGCGGCTAGGTGCTAGGTAGATACGTTGTTGATATCAAATACAGCTCGATCTCTAGCGATCTCTTCGGCGACTAGATTCAGATCGGCGGTTAGAACACCAAAGCTGGTGGCGCAAAGCAGCATGGCAGCGGCCAGTTCAAATGACTCTTCCCAGAAATCGGAGTGTTCGATAGGCACATACTTTTTATCAAAAACCTCACTGAAAACAGCGTAGCAGAGGGCGGCGAGAATAATATATTTAATGGATCGTTTGTCTAAGTAATAGCCAGCATGTTGAATGTAATGCCGACAGTGAAAAACTAATCTCAATAGCAATCCAATAAGGGGAACCAAGTAAAGCGCTCGCCCATCACCGGCAAACAAAAATATAACTGATTCAGAGACATTAAATTGTTCAACATCTAGCTCGCGAAAAACAAATGCAAATGCCAGTAATGCCATAAAAGAAGGTAAGGTTTCGTTAGCATAATCAGTAGAAATTGCAGCATGCACGAAGCCAACAAATGCAGTGCAGAGTAAAACCACCTGAAGGTTTTCCATTAAGCCGTTTTCTGCATACAAATGAACATGTCCGAGAGACATTGCAAAGTACGCTATCGCGCTAGTGGCTATGAGCCAAGCTGTGAGTAGACCGAAAAATGGTCGAGTGGAAAGCTTCTTTACATGGTACATCTGGTGTCACTTTGCAATTAGCTGGAGTGGAAGGTATCAATGACGCCCTGTAAAGTCCAGAAGATAACGACCACCGCAGGTGAGAATTAGGCTTAATGCAGAGATTGCAGGCGATACATGTTGCCTATTTTCGTAGAAGCCTTTGAATGTACTAAGAAGAGCGAGAAGGAAGAGATTAAACAGAAGAGACTAAGCATAAAGGGCTAAGCGCACTTAATTGAGAGTCATTCCCGGAAGCGGTAGGAACACGCAGACTCGAACTGCGGACCCCTTGTATGTCATACAAGTGCTCTAACCAACTGAGCTATGCTCCTAGGGCTTCCGGGACGAGCATTTTACACAGCGACCCCTTTGGGAACAACCAGAATTTTTGCTCAGTACAAAGAGAGTGAACTGAGCAATCAAACTGGCTGAGATACCCCGAAACTAGGCCTCTTCGCCGCTAATAGTCTTGCTAGGTTGACCCATATTTATTGCCGCCAAGAGCAATAAACCCGCAAATATCCCCAAATTCTTCACGAAATTCTGCATTTCATGCTCGGCATCGATGCCTTCATACAGGTTCCAAAAATCATGCAGATTAACGTTAATCAATACCACCATTGCTGCTAAACCAAGCGCACAGACCACGACCTGTCTGTTGGCAAAAATGCATAGACTGGCCGCTATTTGAAGCACCCCTGCAAGGGCCAACAGTATCGGCACCATTGTCATCCCATGGCTTTCCATCAGAGCTACATGCCGATCCCAGTCCATAAATTTCATGACGCCGGGTAGAAAAAAGTAAAGAGCCAATAAACATCGGCCTGTATGGAGTAATGCGCTTTGCATTTTAAATCCTTATTATTATTTTTTGAGCATGGAATATACCCACGGGCAGCAGGAAATTCAATGTAATCGAGACTAGTATTAGGGTATTCGCAAAGGCTTTTGAATGGCCTGTTTGATATTGGAAGTCAGTGACTGTATTAAAAGGACGCTAGGATGCTCCAACCAGTAATAATAGCCGGTGGTTCCGGAACTCGCCTTTGGCCCCTCTCAAGAAAACTCTACCCCAAACAATTTCTGCCATTAACCGGCGACAAGACGATGCTGCAGCTCAGTATCGAGCGACTGGCTGGGCTTAAATGTCTGCCGCCGATTATTGTGTGTAATGAGGAACATCGATTTATTGCCGCCGAGCAGCTTCGTGAGCTTGGTATTAGCCATGGCGGAATTATCTTAGAGCCCTCTGGCCGCGATACTGCGCCTGCTATCTGTCTAGCCTCCCTGCATGCCAACGAGATAGCACCCCAGTCCAATCTGCTTGTGCTCCCAGCTGACCATCATATGACCGCTCCAGACAAGTTTTGCGCTGGGGTCAAAGCCTCTATGGATGCCGCCACAGCGGGCAATCTAATTACCTTTGGTATTACGCCAGATAGTCCCGCTACCGGCTACGGCTATATCAAAGCCAACATGGCCGGTGCGGGTCCCTTTGCAGTGACTGAATTCGTTGAAAAGCCGGCTCAGAACGTCGCGCAGGCCTATCTTAAGACCGGCAATTACCTATGGAATAGCGGTATCTTTCTGTTCTCTAGCACCGCCTATCTAGAGGAAGTTGGTACCTATAGGCCAGAGATACTCGCTGCCTGTGAGGCATCCTGGGCCAACACAACTCGGGACAATGATTTTTATCGACCTGAGAGCGCAGCCTTCGAGGCCTGCCCTGCAGAGTCCATCGACTATGCGGTTATGGAGCACACAGACAGGGCGCTAGTATGCCCTATGGATCCAGGCTGGAACGATCTTGGCAGCTGGTCTGCGCTACTAGATCTGTTGCCCAAAACAGTCCAGGGCAATGTGCAGACAGGCGATGTTATTAGCCTCAATAGCAGCAACAACTATATTCACGCAGACAGCAAACTGGTGAGTACAATTGGGATTAACGATCTGGTGATTGTAGACACCAAAGATGCGCTGCTGGTGGCCCACCGAGACAGCGTCGAAGACGTTAAACTTATTGTCGACAAATTAAAGGCCGCTGACCGCTCAGAGTATATCCACCATCGCGAGGTCTATCGCCCCTGGGGGAAATATGATTCTATGGACAGCGATGAACGTTTTCAGGTTAAGCGCATTACCGTTAAACCCTTGGCAAAGCTGTCGGTACAGATGCATCACCATCGCGCCGAACACTGGGTTGTGGTCAAAGGAACGGCCAAAGTCACGATTGACGGCGTCGATAAGCTGGTCAGTGAAAATGAATCTGTTTATATCCCAATTGGCGCTGTTCACGCACTGGAAAACCCCGGCCGAATCCC
>DDDD01000008.1:290-2086 GCA_002335945.1 Porticoccaceae bacterium UBA1989 | reverse complement strand
GTCGCCGATTCCTTGCGCGCGGCTGCCTCTGGGCAGATTTCTGCGACGCTATTTTTACGGCCCATTCCAAAGTACTGAATACCCTGCTCTTTTAAACGTGCTGGGTCATAGAGATTCCGGCCATCAAAGATTACCGCATACTTTAAAGACTCTTTGATATGGCCAAAATCTGGCGACCAAAAGGGCTTCCATTCAGTGCAGACAACTAAGATATCTGCACCCTGAAGCGCCGACTCCTTGGTACCGCAGAGTAATAAATCATCTCGCACACCATAGATTGCCTGTGTGGCTTCCATGGCATGAGGATCATAAGCCTGCACCACAGCACCGCGCTCCCACAATGCTTCCATCAAGTCACGGCTTGGGGCTTCGCGCATATCATCCGTGCCCGGCTTGAAAGACAGTCCCCAGAGTGCCACGGTTTTCCCCTCAAACTGGCCATCCAGATACTCGGCAATTTTTTTGAACAGCAGTGTTTTCTGTTCGTCATTGACCTTGCTCACGGCACTAAGCAGCTTGGGCTGATAGCCCGCATGGATAGCTGTTGCCTCCATGGCGCGCAGGTCTTTAGGGAAACAGGAACCGCCAAAGCCACAGCCGGGATAGATAAAGCTATAACCAATGCGTGGATCAGAGCCAATACCCACTCTTACCTGCTCAATATCTGCGCCAACCAGGTCGGCAATATTAGCAATCTCGTTGATAAAGCTAATTTTTGTCGCTAACAATGAGTTAGCCGCATATTTCGTTAGCTCAGCCGAGCGCACATCCATAAAGATCAGCTTATCTCGCTGACGATTGTAGGGCGCATAAAGCTCATGCATCAGCTCTTCGACTTTGCTGCTGTCAGTGCCCACTACAATGCGATCTGGACGAGTAAAGTCGGCGATAGCCGCACCCTCTTTCAAAAACTCAGGGTTGGAGGCAACACTAAACTCTCGTTTAACACCGCGTTTGTTCAAGGCCTTTTGTAAGGTTTTAGTGACTTTGCCGGCTGTACCCACTGGCACAGTAGACTTGTTTACCACGACCTTAAAATCTTCCATCTGCTCGCCAATGGTATTGGCCACCGCCAACACATATTGCAGGTCTGCGGAACCATCTTCCTCAGGAGGCGTACCCACGGCGATAAAGATCATTTCTCCATGTTCAACCGCCATAGGCGCATCGGTAGTAAAGGTCAGAGACCCTTCTTCCACGCAGCTTTTAATAATGCCTTCAAGACCCGGTTCATAGATAGGAATCTGACCCTTACACAGGGCTTCAATTTTAGACTCATCGATATCGACACAGACCACCTGGTTGCCCACATTGGCAAAACAGGCACCCGTTACTAGGCCCACATAACCACTTCCGAAGATTGTTATTCGCATTACGTCCTCATTGTTATCGTCTTAAAATCCGTTTTCCCAGCGCATCCATTGCAACTGAGTTAATCTCTGCCCTACTCTGCTCTTAAGTTCCGGCTGGACCGGTCAACATTCACAGATCAGATTTTATAAATATAGACTAGGTTTAGACTGAGGAACGGAAATAACAAAGAGGAAAAAGGCGAAAAAGAGGACTGGGACCCATAGAGAGGGAAAATATCGAAAGGTGAGACTTCTGAGGAAAGTATTTAAGAAGATACTGCTGGCATGCACTGATAAAAGCACTATGGAAAAAGCTATATCGAGCCTGAGGATAAAGATGAAAATTGAAGATAAGAATAACGAAATCTAGCGAGGGTATATAGCGTTAGAAAGGTTCAGCGTCCGCCGTTGGCCAATATCCGTATTAACCCATCATCCTTGATA
>DDDD01000008.1:0-228 GCA_002335945.1 Porticoccaceae bacterium UBA1989 | reverse complement strand
TCGCATCCTTGCTTTAAAACCGGAAGGCTCAGTGTCCGCTGATAGCCAATGTCCCTATTAACTCATCGTCCTTGATGATGCCTTCCTAGGTGCGTTTCTTCCTGAAAGCACGGTTATAATAAGTAAACCTAGTTCACTTGCAAATAGCTCTGAACGGCTAGTACTAAAGGATTAGGCCACAGCATTAAAGTGTTAGGAGACTAGGCTTTTTTGTCGCAACTGCGTCAG
>DDDD01000165.1:11750-12394 GCA_002335945.1 Porticoccaceae bacterium UBA1989 | reverse complement strand
AACAGCTGTCTGTAATCTTAAATAGTGGCTCAGATCTTGAGGCAGGCTTGGTACTTTACGCCACGGGGCGTCAGGCCAATACGGCCGGACTGGGATTGGAAACAACCAATGTGGTGATGCGGGACAATGGCTCCATTCAGGTTGATAAGTATTTTGCCACTGCTGAACCCAGTATTTATGCCTTGGGAGATGTGATTGACCGAGTACAGTTAACCCCGGTGGCGATTCAAGAGGCCATGGTGTTGGTTGATCACCTGTTTGGTGATAGCAGCGCAACTATTGATTATCGGGATATTCCCACGGCCGTATTCTGCCAGCCAGAATTCGGCACTGTAGGTCTCAGCGAGGAACAGGCGAGGGAAGAATATAAAGATATTGCGATCTATCTATCGGACTTTAAGCCTATGTTGCAGACGCTGGGTGGCGGCACTGAGCGTATCAGCATGAAACTGGTAGTGGATGAAGACACAGATATTGTGCTGGGCTGTCATATGGTCGGTGAACATGCGGCTGAGATTATTCAGGGTATGGGTATTGCCTTAAAAGCAGGTGCTACAAAGGCCCATTTTGACGCAACTGTGGGTATTCATCCCTCTGCTGCAGAAGAGTTTGTAACCATGAGAGAAAAAACCAGATAAGGCTGG
>DDDD01000165.1:0-11611 GCA_002335945.1 Porticoccaceae bacterium UBA1989 | reverse complement strand
TTTTGGAGATTTAATCTTGAGTAACCGAGAGCTGTACCTTGAGTGGTGTAATAATTGGCATAGTCTCGAGGACTTCTCGGCATATTTTTCGCTGCATATAAACTTTGCTCGACAACTTATTATCAGTGAAGGGCTTCAGAGATCATCAATAATGGATAGAGATAACTTACCTCAGAGGGTGTTGGTCAGCGCGCAGCCTATGCTGGAGTTTGTAAGAGAGCCGCTAAAAAAAGACATAGCCTTTTTAGCAGAGAAAGCTGCTTCAGAAGAAGCATTACCAGTTGGGGAGACTTAGTCGCCTATATCTTTACTCTTAATTAAATATTTTTCTGATCGAGGCCGCTAGCCCAAACGCCGAGATAAACAGCCGCCAGCGACGATAGAGTTGGAGTAGCCTAGTTGGTATAACCCATTTATTTATGTAGGTTTACGATTTACAAGCTTATTACAAATCACCTCAAAAACAGGGGGGTTTTTTTAAAGAAAGTTATAAACGGTTATGTATTTTGCTGAGGGCTATGCGATTTTCGATTAATGGGCGATTCTATTCATATCGAGAGACCACATGTAGCTGGAATATTGTGTTTTCTAAGCAACACAAGAAGTAACACAGAAGGCTATGCTATATAAACATATCATTACTAATCAATAGCTTACAGTCTAAGTTCAATTCCCGCCGCCATAGATACTACTAAAAAATCTGTATATTCCTGCCTCGTTTGGCGGGAATTTTATGTTCTTCTGGCAGCTGACAAATTCGATCCATATGGGTAGTAGTGCCATCGCCATATTCCCACACTAACTGCTCTCCCTCCATATATCGTCTAACCACCACCGGGCCCCAACCGAAAACATTGAAATCCAATACCTTTTTGTTCCAGGTCATACTTGCAGAGGATCGACCACAGTACTCTTTATCACCAACGGTAAAGAGTACAGAGCCCTCGGTATCATTAGAATTTAAACCGACAACATCGACACTGCGATTGGGACCGCCGTCATGAATAACGCCCGATGCAGTAACCACTACCCGTGAGCCACATTGTTCAACCCGTTCCACATGTCCAGTATGCCCGCCTTTAACGCCAATCCATAAGCCGCGAATATCATCGGCGTCTTCTGGCAGCGGTTCAGTGCACTCAGACAAAATAGGTAAAGGAAAATGATTGTAGCCACAACCCGGCGTATTGCCCTTGGGAATTTCGGCAGCTATCTTTCCGCTACCGTCGAGCAAGGGTAATTCACAATAATTAATGGTGCTGCCATCGCCTGCCAATATGGTCGGATCCGTCATTAGTGGTGGGCGCGCTGAAAAATACATCTGCCAAAATGCACCTATAAATAGTACAGCTAGGACCGTGAAAATTCTCAGCAACCATTTTTTCATAAACCTACCTTTTATTGGGCATGGGCGGTATCCAGTCTTTCCTGAAGGTCGCGTTTAACAAACTTGCCGCTGGCGTTTTGGGGCAGTGGCTGCTCGACGACCCAGATATAGCGGGGTATCTTAAAGGCAGCCAGTTTCTCCCGTAAAAAGTCTCTTAATGTCTCCGCGTTGATTTCAGTACCGGCGGCTGGGAAAATAGCGCATCCCACTTCTTCTCCAAGCCTTTCATCTGGTACAGAAAATACTGCGCACTCGGCAACAGCTGGATAGCTGAAAATAGCGGCTTCTACCTCGGAGCTGTAAATGTTTTCACCGCCGCGCAGCACCATATCTTTAGCGCGATCAACCAGATATACGAAGTTATCCTCATCAAGATAGCCAATGTCACCAGTGCGCAGCCAGCCGTCCACTATGGTTTCGGCGGTGGCTTCGGGACGATTGAGGTAACCCTTAATGATATGAGGGCCATAAATACAGATTTCGCCAATCTCACCGCGGGGCAGATCCGCACCCTGCTCGTCAACAGCCTTGATGTCACAAACCGGAACTATTAAACCCGCACTGTTGGGTTTGCTGGTTAAAAAGGCTCCGTAGCTGCCGGTTGCTAAGCCACAGGTCTCGGTCAGGCCGTAGCCTTGGGCGGGTATTGCTTGGCCACCGACGCTGTCGATTTTTTCGATTAGATCTGGCTGTACCGGGGCGCCACCACCACCCAGGGTGGTCAGCGATGAAATATCCCGGCTGTCGAAGTCGGGGTGATTAATCAGTTCCCGGCCCATAAGGGGCACCCCACTAAAGTTGGTGATTTTTTCCTGCTCGATTAGACGCAACGCTTCTCCTGCTTCCCACTTGTACATATGCACCAGCTTACCGCCGGAGGCAGTGACACTATGTGCCAAGCCATTCATGGCGGTAACGTGAAACAACGGAGTGGCCAGCAACCCTGTTGGGGGAACGGCGTTGGGATCCATAGGATTGGGAGGCTGCTCACCTTTGATCAGGGCATTTGCCGTGCCTTGACTGAGGCTGACAAACAGGGAGCTTAATAATTGGTTGAGGCAACTGCGATGGGTTAGCTGGGCGCCTTTGGGGAAGCCGGTGGTGCCAGAGGTGTAAAAGATACAAACGTCGTCATCCGGGTCAATGGTAACCATGGGCATGTAGGGTTCTGTTTTCAGAACATCGCGCCAGGGGGTGGCCCATTGGGGGGGCTCGTCTACACGCACAGCCACGACAGGCAGCTTGGAGAATTGTTCTGCAATTTCGCTAAAGCGACTTAGCCGCTCAGCATCGCAAATCAGCATTTTAGCCTGGGAATCATTCAGGCCGTACTTTAATTCCTCTGCCACCCACCAGGCATTGACGCCTACCGTCACGGCACCGATGGAGGCGATAGCCCAGTTGCAGAGCAACCACTCCGGGTAGTTGCGCATGGCGATAGCCACGCGATCGTGCTGCGTGATGCCTTGGGATGTGAGCCAGTTAGCGATACGGGCCACTTGTTCGTGGGCTTGGTTATAAGTCCAGCGCTCATCCCCATAAACCAAATAATCCCTCTCGCCATGCACATCGGTGCTAAGCCACAGGTCGCGTAGCGATCCAGGCGCATTTGCCCAGGTCTTCATCATATTGCCGCGGACTTCGGTCTCGGTGATGGCAAACATCTGATCCGGTGCAGTCATGGCGGCAGTAGTTTGCTTCAA
The DNA here is from genome assembly GCA_002335945.1 of Porticoccaceae bacterium UBA1989. Lineage (GTDB taxonomy): Bacteria > Pseudomonadota > Gammaproteobacteria > Pseudomonadales > Porticoccaceae > HTCC2207. The sequence continues at coordinate 8,521 of DDDD01000165.1, read as the reverse complement.
AACGTCTAACATTTTTAACCCCTTCGTATAATAAGTTACCTAGTCCATATCGTCAGCCATGGGGCGAAGCACTCTTTGGTGAGGGTAGAATCTCTTAATTTATAATGGCATACTTAGTGCCAATAGGCAAATAGAGCGGGCTCTGAGATATCAGTTGTATAAAGTTACCGTCCGTATGGGGCAGAGTTTTAGTGCTGAGGCCTGAGATCACTAGTATCTGCTCCTCTGACCCTAGCGATATACTCCGATGGCGTTTCCCCAAACCATCGTTTGAAACTGCGCCTGAAGCTGGATACGTCATTAAAACCCATTAAATGCCCGACACTTTCGACAGATAAGCCTGCATCGGCTAGATAGTTGGCGACCTGTTTTTTGGCTAGTTCGTCGCGAATTATTTGGAATTGGGTTCCTTCCAAATCTAGCTTTCGGATCAGTGTGCGTGAGCTCATACAGAGCTTTTTTGCCACCTCATTTATGGTCCATATCCTGCCTGGGTTTTCAACGATGAGTTTTGATACCCTCTGTTCAATCGACAAACCAAGAGTTCCTGCCTCATCAGCTGTTATTTCTTTTAGCTGCTGCTCGCAGATCGCCAAAGCTTGCTTGTGCAGCTCAGAATCGGCTGTCGGTGACGGCACCGATAATAGAGATGATGAAACAATGATTTCAGTGGCTGAATGATTGAACTGTATGTTGTCACCAAAGGCGTTGTGATACTTCTTCCAATAGCTTGGCTTTGGATAAGAAAAATAGACCTGGCCTTTGAACTGCCCAGCACCTATAAAAAAATCTATAGCTGAAAATAGTCCACTGAATACAGTTTCGGTTATAAATAATCGCAAATCCTCCAGGTCGAAAGTTTCAGCAAAACTGATCTTAAGGCCAGCTGCATTCTCACTGACTGAGGTATTAAAAAATTCCACTCGAGTTTGCCCGTATTTAGCGAGTAATGTCAGTGCGGTTCGAAGATCAGGACCACTAAAAGCAGCCACACCCAGAGGGCCATGGGTTGGCAAGTTTAACTGAGTCCCAACTGACAGCCCTAAATCTTCTCGTCCGTAAATAGCCAGTGCATTTCTATAGACGATAAGCATATCGTCCCGAGGAGTTGTCCCATCAAGAGTCATTAATTCTTCATAGGAAAGATTTGTGCCATCAAAATAGGTTTGACTGTTTTCTTCGCTGAGCCCCAAATATCGAAATAGGATGCGAGCATAGCTTGATGGAGAATGTTTGTGACTTCGCATGTGCAGACAACCTAAAAAATCTAGCCCAATTATTGTGGTATCAACCCATACCGCCGATCTGAGTTTAACCCTGCACTGCGTATAATGTCACTATTTGTCCCCCTAGTGTCATGTTTTGTTCTTCTCGACCAGGAGGATCTGTTAAATACTATAAGACAATTTGGTGCTCAATAAAGGTAGGGGGCTTTACCATGAATGCACATCTCTCCACTTCTGATCAGGCTGATGATTTAGGGCTGTTTAAAGCCCTCATAAAAAAGCCCAAAATAGCTTGGCCTACAATCATTTTGCTTGTGGTCTCTTTTGTTATCTTTGGTTTATCAACCCTCGCCTATGTAGAGGGGGTGTTGCCGCTAGTTTGGGCGATTATAATTAATGCCATTGCGGCTTACTTGTCCTTCACGCCAGCCCATGATGCGTCTCACGGCTCAGTTAGTTCCAGCCGAGAATTGAACGATTGGGTTGGCCGAATTGCTACTATGTTGCAGTCACCCGTGCCTTTTTTCCGCGCCTTTCGTTACTTACATATGCAGCATCACAGGTTCACCAATGATAGAGCGAAAGATCCTGACGTGTATGTTGGTAGCGGACCAGGTTGGCTTCTACCACTAAAGTGGGCGACTCTAGATCTCAACTATCTATATTGGTATTTAAGGCCCTCGGTGTTTATGCAAAGGCCAAAAAGTGAACGCATAGAAATGCTTTTAGCGCTTTTTTTTGGGGCAGTTGTATTTGTAACTGCCACCCTCAGTGGTTGGCTAAACTACTACCTACTGCTGTTTATTGTTCCGAACCGTATCACAGCCGTATTTTTGGCAATTACTTTTGATTTTTTGCCCCACTATCCACACCAGGCACAGGCAAAAGACGAGCCTTTTCAATGCACATCAAATCGTATTGGTATGGAGTGGTTGTTAACACCGGTACTGCTCTCTCAGAATTATCACCTCGTACATCATCTGTATCCAACCGTTCCGTTTTATCGCTATCTTAAAATTTGGAATGCGCGAAAAAATTATCATCAGTCGAAAAATCCCGCTACAACTGATACCTTTGCACTAAGCGCAACAAATTCTGTAACTGTGTCGGGTCAGTTCGACGAGTAGGCCAGGTTTCAGGTTAAGCAGCGCATAAAAAATCATTGATTGAACACAGGCTTGCGTTTTTCCATAAACGCGCTCATCCCTTCTTTGGCATCCGGCGTATCACGATTGGCAGCGACGGCTGCGGTTTCATCTGCCATGGATTCGTCAAGGGTTTTGGTTTCATGCCCAACAACAGCGTCAAGCATCGATTTCACTGCTTTTCGGGGTTGTGCCGCAAATTGCTCGCAGCCTATAAATGCCCAAGATCTGTGGACTGGACGACTGAGATTCCTCGCAACCCCTCGGGCAAAATTCTCAAAGTGAAATTGCGTAAACCATACTGGAAAGGGAGAGCGCGCCAAGTCTCCTGATTCTAAGTACTTTTTAGCCTTCTCAATGGGCCAAAGTACAGGTTAGACGAAACGCAAAAACGGCGTGAGTCTTTGCGGAAGGTCCATTTAAAAACCTAGATTTTAGTATGTTCCTTCAGACCTTCGGGATCTAAAATTTTTAACCGACCGTAGCCTACCTCTATAAATTTTTGTTGTTGTAGTTCTTGGAGATGCAGTGAAAGCGTCTGGCGGCTAATATTGAGTGTCTGGGCAAGACGTTCTTGGGTAACTTCAATGATTTTTGAGTCCCTAAAAGCACTAACGGCGTTTTGATAAAGAATGGCTCGCCCAACTCTTTTAGCCCCTGTCAATAAATGATTGAACCACAATAAATCATGCATTAAATAAAACAAATAGTTTATCTCTTCAATTATCTGTACATAGAGTTGAGGCCATTCCTGGGAGGCCTCTCTGATCTTCGAACAGGGAATGGTGAGTAGTTGGCTATTTTCTGATACCCATATCTCTCGGCGGATTATATTTGCGGCAGGAGTACCAAAAACACCATTCCAGGAAACCCAGACGCCCTTTTGCACAGGAATTGCGTTTGCCTCTACGCCGCTGGCGGTTCTCTGGCGAGCCTGAATAAATCCAGACATAACAAAACATAAATTTTCCCAGGGTTGGTTGGGTCGAACTAGCAGACAGTCCTGATCATAATAATCACACCCTGCACTCTGGGCTAATTTATCTATGAGATTCGCAGGCATATTACGAAAAGTATCAGTAGATCTAATAATCTCTATAGCATCCTGCTTTTTCATTATGAGCCCTTTAAAAACGTCCAAAATTGGGAAAATGTAAGATTTCTGACAGTCTTACACTTGTCAATTAGCATATCGTATGTCGAAACATAAAAACAAGGGGAGTAATACAATATGAAATTAAAAAGTAAAAACTGTTTTCACCAAAGCTTGATAGCGATGAGTCTTAGCGCAATATTTGTGGCGCCGGCGTTTGCCGAATTAGAGGAAATCGTTGTTACAGCGCAAAAACGCACTGAAAGTGTTCAAGATATCCCTATTTCCATTACTGCAATTACTGGTGAGGAGCTAACCAACCGCGGCCTTACTGACTTCACTCAGGTCGCTCAAACCGTCACCAACTTTGACCTGCCGGTTTCCAATATTTCACGAAATGTATCCGTACGTATTCGCGGAATCGGCTCTAGCGGCACTAACCCAGGTATTGAATCCAGTGTTGGTGTTTTTCTTGATGGTTTATACCAGCCCAGTGGCGCGCAGATTTTGGGTGAGCTCAGTGATATTGCAAGTGTAGAAATATTGCGTGGGCCCCAAGGCACGCTTTACGGAAGAAATACTCCTGTTGGGGCTGTTAACGCCACAACACGGGCGCCGCAACAAGAATTTGAATCTCTTTTTCGAGGTGGCTTTGGCAACTATGAGCAGCGTTGGCTAAATGGCTATGTAGGCGGCAGTTTGTCTGAGACTGTATCTGGCAGATTGTCGTTCTGGACGCGGGATCGTGACGGCTATGATATGAATCTATTCACCGGCAAAAGAATTAACTCTGCTGAGACCAGCGGAGCACGTACCAAACTGTTGTTCCAAGCGAATGATAATTTAGACCTTACTCTAGTCGCTGGTTACAGTGTTTCAGATAGTGAGTGCTGTATAGCTGAGCAGATCAATCCTACAGGCCCTTTGGGGATAGCGACGCAAGGGTTTTTGGATGCCCAGGAGGCAGCTGGAACGCCATTTTTAAATTTTGATGACAGCGATCACGTAGTCAATGCTGATGAAACGCCTGATGACCACACAGAGACTAAGGTTCTGTCTCTCACTGCAGATTGGCAGCTATCTGGAGGTCATACGCTAACATCAATCTCAGGTTACCAGGATTGGGATAATCAGGTAGAGGTCGCCACAGATTCACATACTGCCGATATTATTAAGCTCTGGCAAAATCAACGCAATGAGATCCTTAGCCAGGAATTCCGCATAGCCTCACCTGGAGGCGAAAAATTTGATTACCTCGCTGGTCTTTATCTCTACCAACAGGAAACCACCTTCACCGAGAAATTCTTGGTTACAGATAATAAGTCTTCACGTACCTTCGCTAATCCTAATGCTCCCTTTTGCTTGCCAGCAAACGGTGGTTGTTCGACGGTAGTCGGTGACAATGGTGGCTCCTTGTTTGAGCAGGATACGGATAGTGTAGCGGTCTATGCCAATGGTACCTACCACATCAATGATCAGTGGAATGTCACTGGGGGACTGCGTTGGAGTCAGGATGAAAAAGATTTTGATGTAAACCACTTCAATGACCCTACTAATGGCCCCGTGGTTAACATATTTTTATTTCCACCAATTGATCCTGATGCTGACTCGCGGAACGAACAAAAGGTTACTTGGTCGGCTAATTCTCGCTATAACCTCAGTGATGATGTGATGTTGTTTGGCGCCATTTCTACCGGTTTTAAATCGGGAGGCTTTAATTCTCGCAGGCTGCCTACCGGATCCGCGCTTGAATTTGATTCAGAGTCAGCCACTTCCTACGAGATTGGTTTTAAGGGGTTTTTCGCTGACCGAACAGTAATGTTGAATGCAACTGCCTACCATACAACTCTGGAAGACTTTCAGGAGACTGCGCTGGCACCTACAGGTACTGGATTTATCGTCTCCAACGCAGGTGAACAGCAAGTGCAAGGTATAGAGGCAGATTTCCGTTTTTCGCCCAATGATAATTTTTCCGTGGACGGCGGCATTGCTTTTCTGGACTCAGAGTACACTGACTTTGCGGGTGCACAATGTGGCTTAGGTGAGACGCCAGATGATCCTGCCACTAAAACCTGTGATCGAACAGGCGAAACGCCCTCCAATGCACCGGAGTGGTCGATTAACTTGGGCTTGCAATGGGACCAAGAGGTAAGTGATGCATTAGGCCTGCGATTGCGTGCGGATTACAACTGGCGCGATGATCAAAACATTACCCGCGTTACCCAGGATTCAACCGCTGATATTGACGCTTACGGTTTGCTGAATTTGCGGGCAGCATTGGGTTCAAGCGATGGACGCTGGGAAGTTGAAGCCTTCGTTAATAATGTTGCCGACGAAGCCTATTTCGTCCAAGCGGCAAAACAGCCATTAGGAGCTCTTATCAGTGCAGGTGGCTTTGCTGGCGCAGGTGGTTCGGTCGGCTGGTACGGTGCGCCTAGAACTTTTGGTCTCCAATTTACTCTCCGCCCCGGAATGTAATTACACATCCCCTCAGGATGTTTTTAAGCCGGGGCTCTTCCAACAGGAAAGCCCCGGCCTTTTTTTCAGGACTAATTAATGAAAAGCCAGCCTTGGCTCGAAATATATAACGAGCTAAATATCCAAATGCCCCGCTTTGCGGACCATACAATGGGTACTTATCTCGAGGCTCATGCGCAAGCAAAGAGCGACGCAATAGCGCTCACAATGTTTGACAAGTCGATGACATTTGCTGAGTGCAACGCCCAAGCGAATCGATTGGCCAATGCTCTTAGTAAACGCAATATAGGCCAGGGTGACGTTGTCGGCCTGCATATGCCCAATATTCTGCAATATGTGATTGCTTTAGCGGCTATCAGCAAGCTGGGAGCAATCGGTACAGGAATTTCTCCGATCATGGCGCCTGTGGAGGTCACCCATCAGATTTTGGATGCCAATGTAAAAGCGTTATTGAGTTTGGAAGATTTAGGCGCATCATTAGAAGGTATTGCCGAACTGCCATCCTGTTTAGAGCAAGTGATTATCTGTGGTATTCAAGATTACGATAGCTCTCGTACTGTCTCTACCCCTAAACTTAAAGGTGTGGAGGTAACAGCGTTTAAAGAATTAATAAGTGATCAATCCGACCACTTTGAGCCGATTGATGTGAATCCCGATAGTATCTTTATGATTCAGTACACGGGCGGCACAACTGGTGCCCCCAAAGGCGCTCAGCTGTCTCATCGCGCATTAGTCTGTAACGCGCAGATGGCTTTTGCGACAAATCATCAATCCAATACACAGGGTATGACACTGGGTTCAGCGTTTCCTTTGTTTCATGTTGCTGGTTTAACTAATGCCTTATCCTGCATGGTCTTTGGCGGGCAATATCTGCTATTTCCTGACCCCCGCGACACAGATCATATCTGTGCTGTTTTCAAAGCGATACCACCCACCCATATGGTTGCGGTGCCGGCGCTATATGAAATGCTGTTAGCCAATCCGGCCTTCAAGGAAATCGACTTTAGTCATCTCCTTGTTGCACATACTGGAGCAGCCCCAGTTACCCAAGCGACACTAAAAGCTCTGACTGCAGTGATCGGTAACAATAAAATCTCAGATGGGTTTGGTATGACTGAAACAGGGCCAACCCATGTGGTACATCCCAACCGGCGGTATAAACTTGGCTCAGTAGGAATTCCTATCATTGGCTCAGATCTTCGCATTGTAGATACGGATACGGGTAGCCATGTTGTAGGTGTTGGCGAAGTGGGTGAAATCATTACCAGCGGCCCGCATTTGATGAGCGGCTACCTCAACCGACCAGATGCCACCGCCGAATCCATGCGAGAGATGGATGGCAAGCTGTGGATGTATACCGGAGATGTGGGCTATATAGATGAAGAGGGCTATCTATTTCTCTGTGATCGCGCCAAAGATATGCTTATTGTTGGCGGATACAAAGTATTTTCCGTTGAGCTTGAAGATAAGCTCTGCTCTCTACCTGAAATTGCATCCTGTGCCGTTATTGGTACTCCAGACGAACGTCGCCCAGGCAATGACGTTGTCAATCTATTTGTAGAGCTTGCCGAAGCCTATAAGCAGTCAAATCCGGATCAGCTGGCAGAACAAATAACGCTCTTTTGCCGCGCTAATATGGCGGCATTCAAAGTCCCTAAAAAGATTCATTTTATTGACAGCATCCCGCTAACTGCGGTGGGCAAGATCGATAAAAAGTCTCTGCGCAAATCAGAATAAAGTAGGAATTAGGCAAATGCATGTTGAAAATGAAGTCTATCCAAGCGATATGAAAAAATTCATGGCAGCTGGTCCCGAAGGTCCAGTTTTTATGGTCAATCTCCTTAAATTCAAGGATAAAGCTGAGTATAAAGATGGTCGTGAAACACAGCTTACGGGCAAACAGGCCTATGAGCTGTATTTAGATGCAGTAGTCAATTTGGTCACCGATTTTGGTGGCAAAGAGATATTTTGGGCTGATGTATCAGATATTGTATTGGGTCAGGCCAGCCCACTATGGGATACCATTGCAATCGTGATGTACCCAAATCGAGGTGCACTAGCAGCCATGAGTTCCAGTGAAGGGATGAAGAAAATTGCCCTGCACCGCCATGCAGGCCTGCAAGGGCAGCTCAATATTGAGACGATCAATCTACCAGCTCGTTTGGCTGACTTGTTACGTGAAGAGGAAATCGACTAATGATCTATAAAACTCTAGCCGCAGGAATTGCGGCTGTTTTGCTGGTCGCTCTGAACACCAGCGCAGCTGAAAGCGAAATAGCGCCTAATCATCCAATTGATTGGCAAAAGGGGCCGCATGTTGCAGCGCCCTTGTCAGAGCGCCCGCCAAACATTGTTTTTATTCTGGCTGATGATCTGGGTATCAATGATATTTCCACCTTTGGCGGCGGTGTAGCAGATGGTGCTGTACCCACCCCTAACATTGATCGCCTCGCTAAGCAGGGCGCCACCTTTACGCAAAGTTACGCGGGCAATGCAACCTGCGCACCTTCTCGGGCCATGTTAATGACCGGACGCTATTCCACTCGCACTGGGTTTGAGTACACGCCCACACGACCAAA
>DDDD01000026.1 GCA_002335945.1 Porticoccaceae bacterium UBA1989 | reverse complement strand
AAGATGACAAGAGCAATCTCAGCGAGCCTCCTGACCATGACTACGATTAGCCCTACTTATCAGTGCGCCCTTGATGCACTCGGCAGCACTTTAGATGCTCACTAAGATATTCCCCGGCCTGTTATGGCTGCAGGATTACCGTGCCAGTGTTTTTAAAAGTGATCTAACATCGGGCCTGATCATTGCCTTTATGCTGATTCCCCAGGGCATGGGTTATGCGCTAGTCGCTGGCTTACCTCCTGAGTATGGGCTCTATGCCTGTATTTTCCCACCGATTGTCTATGCACTTCTAGGGACATCGAACAAGATCTCAATGGGCCCTGTCGCCCTTGATTCAATTCTTATTATTACCGGTCTGAGTGTCCTAGCCGAGCCGGGCTCCGATCGTTACCTAGAGCTGGCGATTGTACTTACCTTAATGGTGGGCCTTCTGCAGTTTGGTTTTGGGCTTTTAAAGTTTGGCTTTATCAGTAACTTTTTGTCCTATCCGGTTATCCTAGGTTATACCTCTGCAGCAGCGCTGATTATTATAGGTACGCAGCTCGAAACGCTTACAGGCGTGAATGTTGAGGGTGGTAATGTTTTTGAGCTGGTGTATCAGCTCTGTGCGGGCTTTAAAGACTGGCACTGGGCCACTCTGACAATCGGCTTGCTTAGTTTTTTGGTGATGACCGTTCCCAAGCGCTTCTATCCCTCAGTGCCCTTTCCCTTAATTATTTTAGTATTTGGTATGGCCGCCTCTGGCATTTGGGGAATACAGGATATGGGCGTTGATGTCGTTTCCTCGATCCCACAGGGCTTACCGTCGTTTAGCTTGCCCAGCCTTACCCTTTCTGATTTACAGAACCTCATGTCTGTCGCCATTACCGTGGCGCTAATGGGGTATGTAGGGACCATGTCAATTTGTAAGTCTCTAGAGAATCCCACTGACAGGATCTATGCCCAGCCCAATAAAGAGCTACTGGCCGTCGGTGCCGCTAATATCATAGGCTCTCTATGCAGGGCCTTCCCGGTATCGGCGAGCTTTTCCAGAAGCGCGGCCTTCCGCGAAGCCGGTGCAAAAACACAGATCTCTGCGGTATTTTCATCGATCTTTATTGGCATTGCGATGCTAGCTGTAGCGCCACTATTTACCTTCTACCCGCTACCCAAAGTGTTATTGGCGGTGATCATAATTGTCTCTGTATCAGGCCTCTTCAAATACGGCCAAATGAAACAGCTCTATCGTCAAAACAAGCGGGAATTTTATATCCTACTAATAACCTTTACGCTCACATTGATATTGGGTGTGCAATCGGGATTATTAATGGGTGTTAGCCTGTCTGTCTTGATGATGATTTATAACACCACATCACCTCATATGACTGAGCTGGGTTCTATTCAAAATGGTAGGCTCTACCGCAACATAAATCGTTTTACGGACGCCAAACAGCGCGATGACGTGTTGATATTTAGGTTTGATGCATCGCTCTATTTTGCCAACAAAGACTATTTTGTTTCCGCGCTATATCGCTGGATCAAGCAACGGGACATGAAGACACTTCGCTGCGTGATACTTGATGCAGAAACAATCAACAGCATTGATAGTACGGCTCTGATTATGCTGCACCAGGTGGTGATAAATTTAGAGGCTCAGGGTATTCAATTTTTTATTACCAATCCGATTGGGCCAGTAAGAGATACGATTAAAGCTTCCATGCTCAGTGATTATATGACTGAAAAAACCATGTTTATCACGATTAGCGATGCCATTATTTACTTAGATAAAGGCGTTAACTTGCATGCCGAGCAAGCGCTCCAAACTAACCCCGATTCAACAGCAACCACAAAGGGATAAAGAAAAACCCCATGAATCTACGCCGTACCAATTTGCAGCAGTTACGCAACGAAACGTTTGACGTTCTAATTCTGGGTGGTGGTATTAATGGTGCTGTAGCCGCAGCATCACTGGCATCAAAGGGTGCCAAGGTGGCGTTGATTGATCGTGGTGACTTTGCAGGCTCAACCAGCTCGAGCTCTTCAAATCTGGTTTGGGGCGGGATCAAGTACCTAGAAAATTACGAGTTCTTGCTGGTCAATAAGCTCTGTAAAAGTAGAAACCAATTGATGCGAAGCTATCCTTCTTCGGTTAAGGAAATACGATTTTTAACCACGATTCAAAAGGGATTTAGACTTCCCCCCTTCTTTGTTTATCTGGGAACAGTTTTGTATTGGGCGATAGGCCGGTTTTTCACTAAACCGCCCCGCTACCTTTCGGCCAAGATGATAAAGAAAATGGAGCAATCCATAAATACAGATAATGTCGCAGGTGGTTTTGAATACTCAGACGGCTACCTCTACGACAATGACTCAAGATTTGTGTTTAATTTTATTCGCTCGAGCATGGACAATGGCTGTGTTGTAGCAAACTATCTCGAGTCAGTGGATTCCAAGCGCGACGGCGGCCTTTGGGTTAACTCAGTTAAAGACCAGACAACCGGTGAGGAATTTCAGATTCGTTCGAAGGTCCTCATCAATGCCTGCGGCCCCTATGTCGACAAATATAATGCCCAGACAGGACAGGCCACAGACCACCGCCATCTGTTTTCAAAGGGTATTCATCTGGTCGTCGACCGCATTGCCGCTACGCCTAAAGTACTGGCATTTTTTGCCAGTGATGGCCGATTATTTTTCGTGATCCCTATGGGCCCAAAAACCTGTATTGGCACAACCGACACCCAAGTAGATGACCCCAAGGTGAAGATTACTGACGAGGATCGAGAATTTGTACTCGACAATATCAATCACCTTTTAGCACTTGATCGCCCGCTGACACTCGACGACATTGTGGCTGAGCGCTGCGGCGTGCGCCCCCTTGCGGTTAAGGGCGCAAGCCAAGAAAGTGACTGGCTTAAATTATCTCGGCAGCATGCCATAGACATTAATAGCAATGATCAACATATCAGTATATTTGGCGGTAAGCTCACGGACTGCATCAATGTGGGCAATGAAGTCGCCGAGATAGTTTCGACACTGGGCGTCACCTTGCCGGACCCTGAAAAAGTATGGTTTGGCGAACCTGATTCCTCTGATAAAGACGCCTTTTTTAAGCAGGCAGAGGCGATGGACCTAGATAAAAATACCGCGCCAACTGCATCGGAGCCGCTATCTAATCGACTGTGGCGTCGTTATGACAGAAGAGCCTTTGATGTCTTGGAAATGATTAAATCCGACCCAGATAACGCCAAGATACTCATTGAAAATACTGAGTACATCCGCGGCGAAGTCGAGCTGGTTGCACAGCGAGAAATGGTAACCAAGTTAGAAGATTTTCTGCGCCGGCGATCGAAAATCGAGCAGGTGATTACACAAGACAATGTAGTCCAAGCACAGGGCCTAGAAGAGGCCTGTCGAATTTTGTTTGCTGACAAAGCTAATGAAAAATTAGCTGAATACATTCAGTCTAAAAATAACGCATAAAAATTAAAAGCGCTTTAAAAGGGTTAAGTACATGACTAGTTTTGATCGGGCGAAACCGTCTTGGGATAATATTCCTGCACTCAATGTTATAGGGCCCATGACAGGAACAGATTCAGCAGATTCAATCGGGCTGACAACAGACGCTGGACCATTACAGATAACGCTTTACGAGTTTGGTGCAAGATTGCGCTTTGGTGAATGTCAATTTGCCGACTATGAAATGCTGGTAAAAGAACCACAGGCAGTGCCGCTCTCTGCAAAAACTATAAGTACTAAAGCTGAGAGTACTACAACGGATGGCACTGACACAGGCAGTGAATACACTGTTATAAAAGGCGCAGGCTATACCCTAACTATTAATCATAGCCCCTTCTCGTTCGAGTTATACCAAGGCGCCCGCCTTATACAGCGGTCTCCCTCTGACGGCCACTTTGTGCGTAAATTTCGATTACCGCCAATAGCTCGCGTTAGCGAGGGCTGGTTTGTTGGTCTTGATCTTGACTCTAGCGAGCCAGTCTATGGGCTAGGTGAGAAATGGGGACGTCTGGATAAGCGTGGTCAATTATTGCGCTCTTATAATCATGATGCGCTGGGGGTCAATGCCGAGATTTCCTACAAAAACACACCCTTTGCCTGGAGTCCTAATGGCTGGGGAGTCTTTGTACACACACCTGCCGCGGTTACTCATAGTGTAGGTCACCCCGCATGGTCACAGCGCAGCTATGGCATATTGGTCGAAGATACCCATGCCGATGTCTTTTTATTAGCAGGCGATGCAGGCGCGGATATCATAAATGCCTACACAGAATTAACCGGCAAAGCACCGGTGCCACCTGACTGGTCCCTGGGCGTTATTTTATCCAAAGCCTATTACAAAGACGCTGAAGAGCTATTAGCTACCGCAAAAAAAGTTCGCGAGCAAGAAATGCCATGCGATGTTATCACTCTAGATGGACGGGCATGGCAGGACACGCAAACACGCTTTGCCTTTGAATGGGATGCGACCCGCTACCCCAACCCTGCCGTTGTTATTGATGAGTTAAAGGCCCTTAATTTCAAGATATGCATCTGGGAATATCCCCTGGTGTCTGTCGAGAATGCCCTGTTTGACCAGATGTCCGCAAAAGGTTGGTTGCTTAAACATCGAGATACCGGAGAGACCTATCGCTATCAGTGGGATACCAGCTGCTTTGGTGAAGTACTTACCCCTCTACCAGAATCTGGCATTGTTGATTTTACCAATCCAGAGGCCTATGCGTTTTGGCGCGACTGTCACAAGCCGCTTTTTGATCTCGGCGTAGACATGATTAAAGCTGATTTTGGTGAACAAATTGAGCCTGACATGCTGGCATTTAATGGTGATAGTGGCGAAACACTCCACAACGTATATAGCTTGCTTTACAACCGCTGTGTCTATGAGGCGGCCGAACTTTACTGCAAGACAGGGCCATTTTTGTTTAGCCGATCTTCCTGGACAGGCAGCCAGCGATACCCCGCACAATGGGGCGGTGACCCCCAAGCAGACTGGGGCGGGCTAGCGGCCAGCCTGCGTGGTGGAATTTCTTGGGGCCTCTCCGGCGCACCCTTTTATGCCACTGACGTTGGCGGCTTTTATGGCGACCAACGGGATGATGAGCTGTATGTTCGCTGGACCCAAGCGGCTATTTTTTCTGCCCATATCAGGCTTCATGGCATCGGACCCAGAGAACCCTGGTCATACTCTGCGGCCGCAGAAGGCGCGGTAACCAAAGCGTTAAAATTACGTTATCAACTTCTCCCTTACCTTAAGCAGGTTATGGCATCGGCCAGCAGCACAGGCCTTCCTGTGCAGCGAGCCATGGTTCTAAACTGTCCCGATGAAAAAGCCGCCTGGGCTTTTGAAGATCAATTTATGCTCGGTGACAGCATGGTGATAGCCCCCTGTCTAAAGCCCGGAGGTGATATAGAAGTGTACTTGCCCGCGTCTATTAGTGCGGTTTGGAAGAAATTCCCCAGCGGCGAAAGTTTTACAGGCGGACGTAGCCATACACTCACTCTGGCACTGGATGATATAGCCGCCTTTGTTCCCGAAGGTGTTTCGATCCCTATGGGGCCAGAGAGGCAATATATAGATAATAGCGACACCAATCTCCCCACCGACTCAAGCTGGCCCGAATAAAGATAAGAACAAAAAGGCAAAGGGAAAGGGAAATAGATTGTGGAACGCAATTATGGAATTTCCACATTGGCGTTCTGTGTTTTTTACGGGGATCGCTGACACCAAAGATGGGTATTTTTTTGCTGGCTGGGGTTTAACTGGCGTATTTATTGTCTGCTTTCACCCACTGGATTAGTGGGTGGGATTAGTGGGTGGGTTAAGTGGCGCTTTGTGGCCCGCGTTGGCTTAGCCTTAAATGTTGGTCAAAAAAGTACGCTCAGCCTCTCATCGTATAAATACAAATACACAGCTGATGTAGGCTATTAAGCATTGATCACCTGCGTTACCCATGAATATTATGTCTTCAGGGCTGATCCTTATTACCTCTCTAATCACTCACCTTTTTTATTAGCTCCCTACCCAGTAAACTCAGCCTAAAATAGGTCTTGTATAATATATAAGATCATTTATAGTGAATTTGTCATATAGAGTAGTCATGGTTGCCGATTAACGTTTAAGTCAACTCAGATGGCCTTTAGAACATTGAAAATGATGACGTTAGTTAGTGAGAGAGAAAAATAAAAATAATTTTCAGGGGAGAGTCAATAATGTTTGAAAAAAAATCAATCCATAGCGGAGTCGCCTATGCAGTCGCAGTTATTGCCGGTCTAGCCGGTACTGCTTCAGTAACAGCGCAAGAAGCTCCAGGCTGGCAACTAGAAGAAATTGTTGTAACCGCCCAAAAAAGAGAAGAAAAGTTGAGCGATGTACCCGTCGCTGTAACAGCATTAACCTCAGAGCAGATCGGCGCAGCCTTTGCCAACAACATTGAGGACCTGCAGTCTATGGTTCCATCTGTTAGCTACCGTAAAGGTAATACTACCCGTAACTCTGCACTTACTGTTCGTGGCATCGGTACTATTTCTTTTAGTATTGCCGCTGAGCCAAGTGTTTCTACTGTTGTTGACGGCGTTGTTCTTGGTCGATCTGGTCAGGCTTTTGGCGATCTCTATGATCTCGAGCGCGTTGAAGTGCTAAGAGGCCCACAGGGCACTCTATTTGGCAAGAACGCCTCTGCAGGTGTTATTAACATGACCACCAAGCGCCCTAGCGAAGAGTTCCAAGGCACGGTCGAAGCACAGATGTTCCAAGACAATGAATATAGCCTTAAAGCCTCCGTATCAGGTCCATTAAGCGACACTGCTCGCGGCAGCCTAACAGTATTGGACAAGCAGTTTGATGGATACGTAAAGAATGTATTCAACAACCAGATGGCCAATGGCTACGATCGCTCTGGTATGCGCGGTATGCTCGAGTTTGATATCTCCGACGATACTTCTATGCTGATCATCGCTGAAAAATATGATGCAAAGGACGAATGCTGTACTGATCTAGAGCTACTACCGAGCGGCAGAAACCCCGCCTCAGAAGCAGCACCTAATAGCGCCGGCATCGTCAATGGCGTGGCCGATCTTGATTTAGATCTGCGTAAAATCGACCATGATCTGACAACAATGACCTTGGATTCTCACACTGCACTGTCTGTTCAGCTGAACACCGCTGTGGGCGAGCATGAGTTAACCTCCATTACGGCTTATCGTTCTTGGGATAACACTGAGATCCGTGAAGGCGACTTCACTTCAATCGCTGGCGATAGCAATCTACCCATGTGGCAGGCACCTTTTCAGCTTCACGATTTGGGCCCTCAAGAATGGCGTCAATTCTCTCAAGAGCTAAGACTGGCCTCAACAGCGGGCGATGCCCTCGAGTATCAGGTCGGTGCGTTCTTTATGAACATCGAATCTGAGCGTAACTTTACGCGCGATGCGAGCTGTCAGAACAACAATGGTCAGTTGGATCAAGCCATGACTTGGTACGCGAACAAGTCACTAACGGGTACTGATTTAACGGCTGCTCTAGCAGATCTAAGTGCTTATGCAGCTGCTGAAGGCGTTTCCTGTAATGCCAATGATATTGTCTCGGCTACTGCCTTTATGAGCACTGAGTTTAACAACTGGGCTGTCTTCGGCGACGGTAAATACAGCATTAGCGATAGCACACGCCTTCTGTTCGGCTTGCGTTACACCGATGATGAAGTTAGCTATAGCCACAACCGCCAAAGCAATGACCAGTATGGTCGTCGTGGTGTTGGTGTTCGTCCTGCAACAGAAAACACCAATGCAAATGGCAGCACGTCTAAGTCAAATGTATCCGGCAAATTCGGTATACAAACAGACCTAAACGACGATTCCATGTTTTATGCGACTGCAACTCAGGGATATAAAGGCCCAGGCTTTAATATCTATTACAACTTTAAGGCTAATGGCGACGATGCTGCACCTATCTCTGAGGAGTTATCGACTTCTTTAGAACTAGGTTATAAGTACACGTCTGATACCTTAATCTTGAACGCAGCTATTTTCCAAACGGATATTGAAGACTTCCAGGCTAACAACGCTGACTGTTCGGACGGTACCTGTATCACGCGTTTAACTAATGCTGGTGATGTATCAACCGAGGGTGTTGAAATTGACTTCACTTGGGCTCCGATGGAAAATCTGACTCTGTCTGGTGGACTTGCCTCTATCAAAGCAGAAATCGACAAGTTCAACTGTCCTGACCCTACGGCTACAAACTGTTCAGCCCGATCTGGTCTGCCAGTGCCGTTTGCACCAGAGCTGAAGTACTCAATAATGGCTCAGTATGTTATTCCACGTGAGAACATGGATATCATCATTAATGGTTCATTCGTTCATACTGACGAACAGGTTGCAGGATTACCGGGCAATGACGGCTCGCAAAACCCAGCTGCGCTATTGCCAGAGTACGATATGGTTAATGCCAGTGTTGGTTTCTCGTTTGATGATGATCGCTACCGCGTTTCTATCGTCGGCAAGAATCTTGGCGATGAAAGCTATGTAAGTACTTATAGTGGTGATGGTTTCCGCTACCAGGTACCACGCGATGCTAGCCGCTATTTTGGAGCCGCCTTTAAAGCGTCTTTCTAAAAGCTGTAGCACTGTTAAAAGGGGCGTTTATCGCCCCTTTTTTTATGCCTATTTATAAAAATTACTGGTTTATTGCGCTATTCTAGGGCTCCTAGGCCACACAATGACCTCGGCCTAGAATTAGACCGCTACCCGGACTAAACAAGAAAAGTAAAACAGATACAGCGGTGATATGATTCGCCATCAAAGAATTCGAAAGGAAACAACATGTCATTAAGTGCAGGTTTTCAGCCCCTATATAAGCAGGTCTATGACCTACTGACCGCGCGCCTGGTAGAGGGTTATTGGAAACCCTCGCAGCTGCTGCCGAGTGAGATGCTGCTAGCGGAGGAACTTGGCGTGAGTCAGGGTACCGTTCGCAAAGCGCTTAATCAGATGGTTGCTGAAAAAATGCTCGAACGACAGCAAGGAAAAGGCACCTTTGTCGCAGAACATACCCAAGAGAGTGACCTATTTCGATTCTTTAGACTTCGCGAACCTCAGGGCACAACCCTTATTCCGGAGACCATCGTTCTCTCTTCATCTCGCCGAAAGGTGTCTAAAGATGAAGCCAAAAAATTGAATCTAGATAGCAAAGAATCTGTTGTTGAATTGATGCGCGTAAGGTCTATTCATAACAAACCAGCGATCATAGAAAAAATAATCCAGCCACTGTCGATCTTTCCCGATATCGACAAGAACACCAAGCTACCCAATGCCCTCTACATGCTCTATCAAGAGCAATATGGCATTACCATCATGTCAGTGAATGATGAGGTACGCGCTGTAGAAATCCCCAAGGCCTATGCGGGCCACTTAGATTTGCCCCAGGGTTCACCGGTGTTAATGATTGAACGCAGCAGCGTCAATATTGATGGTCGTGTTGTTGAATTAAGCACTGCCTACTGCAGTTCAGAGAACTTCGTGTACTCGGTTCACCTTACCTAGCCTTTTGGTCTTAGACCGACACCTTGGCTGACTCCCTGTCCGCCAGCCCCCTGCACCCGAGTTAACACGGGCGATACGCACGCTTGCTAACCTAAAAACGCCTTAAGTAAGCCTTATTTTGGCCACGCTATTGGGTTATCCATCGGCATGATAGTATTCATGCGTTGCAACCGAGCTAGCCACGAGAACTCTTATGAAAAAAGCGCTGACCCTATTCATAACATTGTTATTAATGCCGATAAACGCGTATAGCGAAGAGCCCTATGAGTACCTCATCGGTCGCGGTATGTCAGACATTACCGGCCCGGCATTTGGGATTCAATTGTGGGGGTTTGGTCGAGAAGACCAAATTTCAGAAGGTATTCATATTCGTCAAAAGGCGAGAGCGTTTATCATCGCCGATGCTCAACTCAACAGGCGCATTGTCTTCGTGACTGCCGATATTGGAAGTATTGAACACCATATTACTCTTGAGGTTTTGAGTCGTCTGAAGGACCAATACGCAGATCAATATCAAATCGACAATGTCATTATCAGCGCAACCCACACACACGCAGCTCCAACCGGCTATTGGCACTCCCGTACAGACCTAGGATTAGACGGAGGCTTCTACCCACAGCACTTCAACAGCATTGTCGACGGCATTGTTGAGTCGATCGGCAAAGCCCATGAAGATTTAGAACCGGGCAATATCTACATAAATAGAGGGCGGGTAGAAAACGCCGGCATTAATCGGTCGTTGATTGCCTATCAACAAAACCCCGAAGCCGAACGAAAACAGTACTCTGACTCGATTGATAAAGACATGACCCTCCTAAAGTTTGTCGATCAGAGCGGTGATATTGGCTTACTAAACTGGCTCCCCGTTCACCCAACCTCGATGACCTTTTTTAATCGACTGATTTCAGGCGATAACAAGGGCTATGCATCGCTTAATGTAGAGCGCCAAAACGGCGTTACCTATAAGCAAGACAATGAATTTGTGGCCGCCTTCGCCCAGTCAAATCCCGGCGATGTAACGCCGAATCTAAACCTCAATAATACTGGCCCTGGCAAGGATGATTTTGACAGCACAAAAATTATTGGAGAGAGACAGGTTGAGGTGGCACTAGAACTTTTCACCAATGCCAGTGAGTTGCTAAAAGGGAAAATCGATTATCGTCAGGTCTATGTCGATTTATCGCACTTTGAGGTAACTGATACATTTTCTGGGCAGGGCACGCAACACACCTGCCCTTCGGCCTATGGATATTCTTTTGCTGGCGGATCGACTGAAGATGGTGGTGGTCATTTTCTGTTTAAAGAAGGCATGACCGAACAAAGTATGTTTCTCGACTTTCTGATCAAAATAATTACTGGCGCGCCAAAATCCACCGATGCTGTAAGGCGATGCCAATCGCCAAAAGCTGTTTTATTTGAAACAGGATCAAGTAACCCACCTTTGCAATCACAAATACGCTCAGTCACTGTTGCCAGAATAGGTCAACTTGCGATTCTCGCCCTACCCGCTGAGGTTACGACTATGGCAGGCCGCCGGCTCAGACAAACCGTAAAGGCGCAGTTGGGCGATTGGGCTACCGATGTTGTACTTGCGGGTTATTCAAACGGCTACGCGGGTTACGTCACTACCCCGGAAGAATACGACCTACAGCAATATGAAGCCGGTCACACATTGCATGGTCGCTGGACCTTGCCTGCTTACCAACAGGTTGCCGCCCAACTAGCCACTTCGTTGCAGCAGCAAACAGTTTTGAACTCGCCCCTAGCCTATGATGACTGGCGTGGCAAATCACCGATGCTGAAACTTCATGATGGAGGCCTCAATCGACGTACTGAAGCGACTAATTTTGACCGTCCTTTACCCTTAGAGCAAAAAATCTACACAGGCGGCGAGACCGTTACCACCCGTTTTTATTCTGGCAACCCTACCGCCCATTACAATCGTGATGACTATTTTATGAGTGTCGAAATGCTACAGGGGCAGAGTTGGGTGAAGGTCGCTGACGACCATGATTGGTCAACTAAAATTCGCTGGTCAAAAGAGAAAAAATTGAAACCGTTACTTGCTCAACTCTCTTGGGATACCCTAGACGATACGATGGCAGGCCAATATAGAATGAAACATACTGGCTTTGTTGCTCTATCAGATGGCAGTACAAAACCGTTCGACGCTACTTCAGATACCTTTACTATTCGCTAATGAGATAGCCTTAATGATTAAGAATGATATAAAAACAAAATGCTTAGTCACAGGTGCTACTGGGTTCCTAGGTACGAATTTGGTACATGAACTTGTGAAGCATGGCTGGGATGTACGAGCATCAGGCATGCATGGTTCTGAGACTAAATATATCAAGGATCTTCCGGTAGAATTTATGTTTGCCGATATCACAATCGCAGAAGAAGTTGATGCCATCGTAGAAGGCTGTGAGTACGTCTTTCATGTTGCAGCAGATACCTCATTTTGGACCCGTAGTTTCGCTCGGCAAACCCGGATTAATGTCGATGGCACCATTAATGTGGCTGAGGCATGTGTAAAGCACAATGTAAAAAGATTGGTGCATACGAGTACATTAGATGTATTGGGCTATAACCCAACTGGGGGTAGTTATGATGAGTTATCTGGCCACTATAATTTTAACAATATGGGGTACAACTATGGCGACACCAAACGTGAAGCTGAGATTCGACTGCGGGGATACCACAATGCTAATACATTAGATGTGGTGTTTATTTACCCAGGATTTATGATCGGCCCTTATGACTATACCCTCCAGCTTGGCAGAGTATTTTTCGATTTGGCTGAGGGGAAAATGCCATTCTCTCCGCCGGGTGGCGGCTCTTTTTGTCATGTAGCTGAAGTCGCTCGCGCTCAAATCAAGGCTGCCGAAAAAGGCCGCTCAGGCGAAGGGTACCTTTGCGCTGGCATGCCAGATAATAATATTTCATATGCTGATATGTTTGGCCGCATGGCGCTGGCAATTGATGCTAAGCCACCTCGCCTGACAGCACCAAAATCGATGTTTGTTGCCTATGCTCAGGTTTGTGAATGGCTCTCAGAGCTAACCAATAATGCGCCTGACATGAACCCTGGTCAGGCAAGATACATGTCCTGCCCGCAGTACGCACTCAGTTATAAAGCGCAGTATGAGCTCGATTACCATGTGCCAAGCGTTGAGGAGTGCATTGAAGATGCATTGACATGGTATCGTGCCAATGGATTTGATGTTTAATTAGCCCAACAATCGGGTATTAAATATTAGAAAGCTAATAACACAAAATTAAATTTATAGATCCCATCGTCGAGTGAACGCGTATTAAAAAAAGCCACTATTAAGTTAAGTGGTTTTGTACCAGAGTTTTTGTAAATTCTTTTCTCTGAAACCTATACGACGTGAGAACGCACTTGAACCAAACCTATTCTCTTAATCTTAATAGTACTACCGCGCCCTCTTATTCAGCCGCAGAAGAATTGGCGAATGCTCTATCCCATGGGCTTGGCTTACTAATCTCAGTCGCCGCATTGATCTATATGATTACCATACTACCGGCCGATTACAGCGTGCTACAGAAAACAGGCACAGTAGTTTATGGTATCAGTTTAATATTGATGTTTTTGACGTCCACTTTGTATCACTCAGCAACCGAGCCCACTACAAAGAAAATTTTAAAACGCATTGATCATTCTGCGATTTACCTGCTAATTGCTGGCACCTACACGCCTCTTTTAACTATCTCATTAAATACTGTGGCGGCAACTGCACTGCTTACTG
The DNA here is from genome assembly GCA_002335945.1 of Porticoccaceae bacterium UBA1989. Lineage (GTDB taxonomy): Bacteria > Pseudomonadota > Gammaproteobacteria > Pseudomonadales > Porticoccaceae > HTCC2207. The sequence continues at coordinate 1,188 of DDDD01000026.1, read as the reverse complement.
TTATTTGGTGTGCTGCACTGGCTGGCGTTGCTTTTAAAGCTTTTTTTGCCGGACGTTTTAAATGGTTTTCTGTTTGCACTTACGTGGCCATGGGGTGGTCTTCGATATTTGTAATTTATGAGCTTCTTCTGGTGATTGAGCCATCAGGAATTATATTACTATTGGGTGGAGGTGCCGCCTATACCATCGGTGTTATTTTTTATGTCACTAAAGCCATTCCGTTTAACCATGCCATTTGGCATTGCTTTGTTTTAGTTGGCGCACTAAGCCATTGCTGGCTTATCCTGAACTATGTGTTGAATGGCAGCCAAATTTAGTCGTTGGCTTATTCGGTTATATGTCACTAGTGAGTATTTTACGCAGAGAGTCTCTCTCGGTATTAACAGGGTCACGAGTTATTTTTAAAGGAGAGGGATTTAGCTATTCAGTGGTGGAAAGCGAACGTGTAAATCCATAGATATCCGAAAGGGTTGCGGCAAAGATATCTGGCGCAGCAGCCGGAAAATTCACATCACCACTGTGACAGGTTCCATTCACTGTTCGACTACTTGCCCTAACCCCTGCGGTTAGCAAATTCCGGTAATACCTTAGACCTTCATCGCGAAAGATATCCATCTCGTTGACAGAAATCATATGGGGCGGCAGACCAGACAGATCCTCTTTGGAGGCTGTTATAGGCCAGCATAGTGGATTCTCAGCCTCGGTATTGCCCGGATCATAAAGCGAGGCGCAAAGTTGAATGGTAGGGTAATTTATAAAATAACCATCATTCTCAATCTGCGAAGGGTACTCAGGGCTCTTGTTATTATTAGCATTGAAAATCATTGGGCACATCGCATAAACACCATCTACAAGGTGTAACTTGTTTATTCTCTTAGCGTTTAAGCAGGTGGCTAGTGCAAGATTGCCACCCCCGGATTCACCGGATAAAACAAGCTGGCTAATACCCAAGTTAGCCTTGTTAGCAAAGACCCATGTATAGCCTCAATCATTCTGGCTTTGCCCTCACCCCTTATTGAATACGAGGCGGCTGCCGTGGTTGCGCTCCCCTGTTGTCTCGCCACCCTCTCAGTAAAAAGTGTGGCTCAGCTGAACCCGCTCCGTATGTTCATTCCCAGTAGCAGCCAGAAACCAAAAAAGGCCACCCTTTCGGGTGACCTTTTCTGGTTTTTGGTGGAGGCGGCGGGA
>DDDD01000081.1 GCA_002335945.1 Porticoccaceae bacterium UBA1989 | reverse complement strand
CAGGAAGAAAAATTCGAAGCCGTTATCGAAGATATCAACGAGATCGTCGCCAAGGGCGCCCCCATATTAGTGGGCACAGCCTCGGTAGAAACCTCCGAACTGCTATCGGGCATGCTCAAAAAGGCCAAAATTAAGCACAGCGTACTCAACGCCAAGCAGCATGAGCTTGAAGCCAACATTATTGTTAATGCCGGACGTCCCGGTGCAGTGACCATCGCCACCAACATGGCCGGTCGCGGAACAGATATCGTGCTCGGCGGAAATGTCGAAGCCGAACTCAAAGAGCTGAAAGAAAAGGGCAAAGACAGCGACAAGAAAGTCGCCGCAGTAAAAGCCGACTGGGCCGAGCGTCAGGCCACTGTTCTTGAAGCGGGCGGGCTGCACATTGTTGCTACCGAACGCCACGAATCACGCCGTATTGATAATCAGCTTCGCGGTCGCTCCGGCCGACAGGGTGACCCCGGTGTCTCGCGTTTCTATCTGTCATTAGAAGATCCACTGATGCGCCTATTTGCCTCAGACCGCGTTAAGAACCTGATGCGCTCCATGGGCATGGAACATGGCGAAGCCATCGAACATCGCATGGTCACCAACGCCATTGTTAAGGCTCAGCGTAAAGTCGAAGGCCGCAACTTTGATATCCGTAAGCATCTTCTCGAATACGACGATGTAGCCAACGACCAGCGTCAGGTTATCTATCAACAGCGCAACGACCTACTTGAAGATGCCGATATCTCCGACGTCATCACCAATGTCCGTGAAGATGTGATGGACCAGTGCATCAGCAACTATATCCCGCCTATGAGTATCGAAGAGCAGTGGGATATTGTCGGTCTAGAGAAAGTGCTAACCAACGAATTCACCACCCCAGTGCCGTTACAGCAATGGCTGGACGAAGACACACGCCTCGACGAAGAGACATTGCGTGCGCGCATTATTGAGTCGGTACAGGCAAGTTACGCCAGCCGCTATGCCCATGTGGGTGATCAGATGCGCGAAGTCGAGCGTCAGATCATGCTGCAGGTACTCGACAACCTCTGGAAAGAGCATCTGGCCAGCATGGATCAGCTGCGACAGGGTATTGGTCTGCGAGCCTACGCCCAGAAAAACCCCAAGCAGGAATATAAGCGCGAATCATTTGCCCTGTTTGAAGGCTTGCTCGACAATATTAAATACGAGACCATCCGCTACCTGAGCCATATCGAAGTGGCGACCCGGGAAGACATGGAGCGCCTAGAACAGCAGCGTCGCGAAGAGCAAAAAGGTCGCGAATATCAGCATGCCGCAGCGGCGGGTATTGATGATGAGAGTGCAGCGGCCGCGCCAGTACAGCAGCCCCAGCGTCGCGGGCCCAAAGTAGGGCGTAACGATGTCTGCCCCTGTGGTTCAGGCAAGAAATACAAGCAGTGTCACGGTAAGATCTAGGCTCGGGTCTCTTAAGCTGAGCATAGAATAGACCTAGAATAGGCATAGAGAGCAAGCATTAGAGACAGAAGGCAAAAATTAGAAGGCAATAAAATGGCAACAGGCAAAGGACAGCTTTCAACCATGCACCCGGTGACCGGCTTTAAGCTGGGCATCGCCAGCGCAGGGATCAAAACCCCAGGCCGCAAAGATCTGCTGGTCATGGAAATTGCCGAAGGCAGCACAGCAGCAGGGCTATTTACGCAAAATGCCTTCTGCGCCGCCCCAGTCATTGTTGCCAAGCAACATCTGGCCAGCCACACCCCGAAATACTTATTAGTAAACACAGGCAATGCCAACGCTGGCACTGGTGAACAGGGCATCAGTGATGCACTGCAGAGCTGTGAAGCCCTGGCAGCGGCGACCTCCGCCAGCAAACAACAGATACTGCCATTTTCAACCGGTGTGATTGGCGAACCCCTGCCAATGGACAGGCTACTCAGTGGCATACCCGCCGCCGTGGCGGCCCTCAGTGACAACAACTGGCCCGATGCCGCCGAAGCCATATTAACCACAGATACCAGAGCCAAAGGTGCCTCTCTGCAATATAACGCTGATAGCGCCGCACCAGATGCAGGCAATATCACGATCACCGGCATCAGCAAAGGCTCGGGCATGATCAAGCCCAATATGGCCACCATGCTCGCCTATGTGGCCACCGATGCCGCCGTAGATGCAGAGCTTCTCCATCGCGCCCTAAGGTTAGCCAACGAAAAATCCTTTAACCGCATCACCGTCGACAGCGACACCTCCACCAATGATGCGGTTATTTTGGTCGCCACAGGCACCAGCGGCGTCACCATCGACGAAGAATCTTTCGACCAGTTTGTCGCTCAGCTTAAAATTATCTTTATCGACTTGGCCCAGGCCATTATTCGTGACGGCGAAGGGGCGGGTAAGTTTGTCTCAGTCATCGTGGACAGCGCAGCAGACACAGACGAAGCCCTTGCCGTGGCCTACACCATAGCCGAGTCACCTCTCGTAAAAACCGCATTGGCAGCCTCAGATCCCAACTGGGGCAGAATACTCGCCGCCATTGGCAGAGCGGGCGTTAAGAATCTCGACGTCAATGCATTGCAACTTCATTTAAACGGCGTGTTAATTGCCGAAAATGGCGCCAAAGCCTCGAGCTATAGCGAAGAGGCCGGACAGGCTGCCATGCAACCCGAAGATATCGAAATACGCGTCTCTCTAAACCGTGGCCAGACCACAGAGACCGTCTGGACCACCGACCTTACCTACGAATATGTGCGCATTAATGCCGAGTACAGAACCTAGGTGGCACCTTTTCGATTATGAAACGCATTCATGTGGTTGCCGCCATCATCTATGGCACCCCAGATCAAATCCTAATATCTCGACGCCCAGACCACCTGCATCAGGGCGGACTCTGGGAATTTCCCGGGGGTAAAATTGAAGCCGACGAAAGCGCCTATCAGGGATTAGTCAGAGAGTTGAAAGAAGAGCTCGATATTACTGTCACCGCAGCAGCCCCCTTTATGCAGGTCTCCCACGATTACAGCGACAAGCATGTGCTGCTTGATATATGGCAAGTAAACGCCTTTGAGGGTGAAGCTAGAGGGGTAGAAGGGCAGGAATGCCGCTGGGTAATGCTGAGTGATTTGTTGGCAGAACACCTTTCGGATACAGGTACAGATACAGGTTCAGATTATGAATTTCCCGAAGCCAACAAACCCATTTTAGAAAAACTGGCCGCTATTCTTCCTCATAACCCTGCATAAGGGTCTCAGCATCTAGAGCAGGCTCACCGGCAATCGCAAAACTCTCTGTTGCCCAGTCACCAAAATCAATCTGCTGACAACGTTTACTGCAAAACGGCCGATGGGTATTTTTCTCAACCCACTCAACCTTAGTTTTACAGGTAGGGCATTGCACGGTGGTGATTGCTTTAGTGTCTTTTGCAACATTACTCATTGATTAACGGCCCTGGCTAAAAATTGTTGGTGAAGTCCCAGCACCCGCGGTGCAATACTGTCTTCACTAAGAGAATTATCAAACACCGTATCCGCTCTTTCAAGCTTATCTTCACGAGACATCTGAGCATTAATAATACTTTGAATTTGATCCGCAGTATTGCCATCTCTGGCAGCAGCGCGCTCAAGTTGTAATTCCACAGGTACATCCACCAGTATCACAGTACTCACTAGCTGATGCTGATCGGTTTCAAAGAGCAGAGGAGATTCAAGAATCACATAGGGACTGTTGGCCAGAGAAGCCTGTAACTGAGTCAAAATCCAATCACGAATTAGCGGATGCAAAAGAGATTCAAGCCAGGTTTTTTGCTCGGCGTCAGCAAAGATAATGTCACGGAGTGCAGAACGATTTAGGGTGCCGTCAGGCAGAATAAGCGCAGGACCAAAATGCGCCTCAATCGCCTGTAACGCTGGCATACCCGGCTCAACCACCGCCCTTGATGCGTAGTCAGCATCGACAGACGCAATATCCAGGGCCTTAAAAGCCTTAGCCACCGTACTTTTGCCACTGCCAATACCACCGGTCAGTCCAATAATGAGAGGCGTGCTAGCCGACTTATCCGTAGGCCCGTTAACCGGTGCATTTTTAAAGGGTGCTTCTACCACAGATAATTACTCAGGCCGGAAAAAGGAGATCGTCTACAGGTTAAATATTGCCAAATAACCAGACAGAATCTTATCACCCCAGACAAATGCAATCCAACCTGCCATGGCCAAAAAGGGACCAAAGGCAATCTGAGTTTCACGGCCGCGGCCAGCAAAAATAATGCCCGCAATACCCACCACAGCACCCACCGCAGTCGACAGCAGAATAACCATAGGCAACATCTGCCAACCCATCCAGGCGCCCAGAGCACCCAGCAACTTAAAGTCGCCGTAACCCATGCCTTCCTTGCCGGTTATTAGTTTAAAGGCCCAAAACACCATCCACAGAGACAGATAACCCGCAATCGCGCCAATCACCGCCTCGCCCAGAGGCACAAAGGTACCGCTCAGATTGGCAAACAGACCCAGCCACAGCAAAGGCAGCGTAATCTGGTCTGGCAGCAATTTTTCATGGAGGTCGATACCCGTGAGTACCAACAGAGAATAAGACAGAGCCAGGCTATAAAAAGTAATGGCACTGAGGCCATACTGATACACAAAAAACGCACCAATCAAACCCGAGAGCAATTCAACCAGTGGATACTGAATAGAGATAGGCGCAGCACAGGCCTTACAGCGACCACGCAAAAACAGATAACTTAAAACAGGAACATTGTAACGGGCCTTAATGGGAACACCGCAGCCGGGGCAGCGCGAACTGGGCTTAGACAGGGTAACCGATTCAGTGGGCTGAGGCTCCAACCCCAGGAAATCCCGAGAGTCACGTTGCCAGCCATCTTTAAGCTGCTGAGGAAAACGCAGAATAACCACATTTAAAAAACTCCCAATCAGCAGACCAAAAATCAGCCCAAAGCCAGCCAGTGCTGTTGGCGACAAACCCGTTTCAATTATCATAGTGCTAAATCCATAGTGCTAAATCCATAGTGCCAAATCCCTGCGATGTTTTCTTCCAAACCAAGCCTAAGTATACGCAACTGCGCTTTTAAACAACATTACCCAGCTGGAATATGGGCAGATACATAGCAATCAACAAACCACCCACCAACACACCAAGCACAGACATAATTAAGGGCTCGAGCAGGCTAGTTAGGTTATCCACAGAATTATCGACGGCCTCTTCATAATGTGTCGCCGCTTTCTCCAACATCTCATCTAGGGCACCAGACTCCTCACCAATGGCAGCCATCTGCTGCAACAATGTCGGGAACATATTGCGGTTCTTAATCGCCTGCTGCAACTGAATACCAGTCATCACCTCATCGCGAATTTTCATAATGGCATCCGCATAAAGTCGGTTACCCGCCGCACCGGCGACAGATTCCAAGGCATCAACAATGGGCACACCCGCAGAAAATGTGGTCGACAGGGTGCGCGCAAACCGCGCAATAATACTGTTATAGACAATTATCCCGATAATCGGAATCTTAAGCATGGCCCCATCCACGGCATAGGCAAATTTCTCAGAGCGGAACCGCACTTCACGAAACGCAATGGCGCCGGCACCAATAAAAAACAAGAAAAACAGCCATGATTCCTGCATCGTCTCCGAGAGCCCCAGCACAAACAAGGTAAAGGCCGGCAAGTCAGCACCAAAACCACTAAAGGTCTCGGCAAAGATAGGCACCACCTTAATTAATAGAATCGCAGTAACGATTAATGCTACGACCATCACGGCGGCCGGATAGGTAAGCGCTTTTTTGATTTTGGCCTTTAATTGTTCTGTTTTTTCTTTATAGGTGGCCACACGATCTAGCATGATTTCGAGAGCACCGGCAGTCTCCCCAGACTCTACTAGACTACAAAATAGATCATCAAATTGATGGGGGTGTTTACGCAGAGCAGCGGCAAAACCACCACCCGCAGAAACATTGTCTCGAACCTCAAAGATCAAATCCCGCATTTTGGGTTTATCAGAACCGTCCGCCACAATTTCGAAGCTCTGCACCAGAGGCACACCAGCTTTCATCATGGTGGCTAACTGGCGAGTAAAAATAGCAATGTCTGCAGGCACAATTTTCTTATCCCGACTAAACATCGGTTTAGATTTCTTCCTAACCGAGGTAGAAATGATGCCCTGTTTACGGAGCTGGCTTTTAGCCCCCGCCAGATTATTAGAGCGCAGTTCACCCTCAACTTTTTCACCTTTGCGGTTTTTACCTTTAAAGGTAAACATCAATGTCTCGGCAGTCGTAGCCATAACTCAATCCTTTATGTCCTTATTTATTGCGTTAGCTAAAGCTTAGTCTTTAGTAATTCGGTTTGCTTCTTCAATACTTATTTGTCCCTGCGCCGCTTTGCGTAATGCAGAGGCACGCAAGGTTCTAAATCCTTCACCGAGGGCGGCTTCCAAAATATTAAGGGAGCTACCGCCTTCCATAATAATTTTAGAAATGGCGGGAGATATCTTTAAGGTTTCATAGACCCCCACTCTACCTTTGTAGCCATTGGTGCACTGAGCACAGCCCACCGCTTTAAAAATCGTGAACTGGCTTTTGTCGATGCCAATATCATCAAAGCCCTCTTCGCTAAGCACATTGTCAGGCACATCATCAAAGGGCTCTCGGCATAATGAACAGAGTTTACGGCCCAGACGCTGGGCAATAATTAAATTAACCGAGGTGGCTACATTAAAAGACGGCACACCCATATTGAGCAGACGGGTTAAGGTTTCAGGGGCACTGTTGGTGTGCAATGTGGATAATACTAGGTGACCGGTCTGGGCTGCTTTAATAGCAATCTCGGCAGTTTCAAGATCACGTATCTCACCTACCATCACAATGTCTGGATCCTGCCGTAAGAAGGCGCGCAATGCCTCAGCAAAACTTAAACCTACTCGCATATTAATTTGGGTCTGGTTAATACCATCCATATTGATTTCAATGGGGTCTTCCGCCGTTGAGATATTACGTTCCGCCGTATTCAGAATATTTAGCCCGGTATACAGAGAGACTGTTTTACCACTACCGGTGGGGCCAGTGACTAAAATCATACCCTGAGGTCTGGCCAGAGCATCCATATACATGGCTTTTTGGTCTTCCTCATAACCCAGGGCATCAATACCAAGCTTGGCGCTAGAGGCATCCAGAATACGCAATACAATTTTCTCGCCAAACTGCAGAGGCAAGGTATTCACTCGAAAATCGATCGACTTGTTTTTAGACAGCTTAAGTTTTACCCGGCCGTCTTGGGGAATTCGTCGTTCAGAGATATCCATCCGCGACATAACCTTTAAGCGGGCTGCCAAACGCTGGGCAAGGTTGGGTGGTGGTTTAGCCATCTCCCGCAGAATGCCGTCAACTCGAAACCGCACTCGATAACTTTTTTCGTAGGGTTCAAAATGAATATCTGATGCCCCCAGCTTAATCGCATCAATCAACATCTTATTAATGAAGCGCACAATGGGCGCCTCATCTTCACTGCCAGTATCCGAGCTACCTGTATCGTCCTCATCAATAGCCTCCATATCCAGGTCATCAAGATGCACATCATCAAGAGTACCCAACACCTCGCCCATATCCTTGTCGGCATTGTCTTCCAGCCACTGATCAAGGGCCTCGGTGATACTTGAATACAGAGCCAGCACAGGCTCAACTGCAACCCCGGTCTGAAACTGAATCTCATTGAGGGCACGGTGGTCGGTTGGGTCGGCAATGGCGACAAATAGTCGGTTGCCCCGTTGCACCAGAGGCATGACCTTGTGCTTCTTTAACAGCTTATTATCAATAAGGTCTTTGGGAACACTGTCGGGACTATGATGCTCAAGAGCATAGATAGGAATACCAAACTCTTTGGCGGCAGAGTTGCCAATTGCGCGATCTGAGACCAGCTTTTTCTCGCAGAGGTACTGAACAAGAGAAATTTTGGCGGTTTTTGCAGAGGAGGTAGCGACTTCAAGATCCTGGGCTTCGATGAGATGATCATCCACCAGTCGTTTCGGTAAACCGTGCAGCGCTATTGGAGCCATGTTCATACTGAGTGACCTTCCTGTCTATACCAACGTGTTGAGAGATTTTACGTGGGCGACCAAAAAGGTGTCGTGAGTACATTCACAGAATCAAAAATAGAATGTGATGGAGTTAGCAGTTAATTTAGAAACAGTTGGCATCCCCTAATTCC
>DDDD01000041.1 GCA_002335945.1 Porticoccaceae bacterium UBA1989 | reverse complement strand
TGGGGCGGAATGCCCGTTGAGGCTATTTCTCGGATTGAGGTGATTCGCGGCCCGGGATCCGCACTCTATGGCGCAGATGCCTTCGCCGGTGTTATTAATATAGTCACTAAGAGCCCCAAAGAACTGCAAGGGCTTGCCGGTGGTATTTCAGCCGGGTCATTTTCAACTAACAGAGCATGGCTGTCAGCCGGAGGGTCTAACGGGGAGCTCAAGTACTCTGCTTTTCTTGAAGCGGAAAAAACGGATGGCTCCGATGCAACTATCAGTGCGGATGCACAGACATTCTTCGATCTAATTACGGGCACCTCAGTGTCCAATGCCCCTGGCAGAGTCAACCTATCCAAAGAAAATCTAGATCTAAGATTAGAAGCCAACTATAAGGATTGGGATGTTCGAATAGGCGCCCAAATTCGAAATGATGTGGGTGATGGAGCAGGGGCGGCACAGGCACTGAACCGAGATAATAAGTTCGAAAGTGATCGTTATAATGTTGATATAACCTATCGCGAAGATAATCTACTGCCAGACACACAGATAGAAGTACAGGCAAGCTATTACCAAACCTCACAGGAGGTGACCGGTGACTTCGTGTTGTTCCCTTCGGGTTCGACGGGGCCCTTTATAAGCCCTTTAGGTATTCCACTATTTGGTACTTTCCCCGACGGTATTATTGGTAATCCAGAAATTTATGAGAATCATTTTCGTACGGGCTTTACTGCTCTTTATGATGGTATTGACAAACATAATATTAGCTTTGGATCTGGTTACTACAACGGAGAAATCGACAAGGTCAGGGAGCGTAAAAACTTTGGTATCAACCCTAATACGGGTCTGTTTATTCTTCCCGGGGATCCGGTTGTGGATGTCTCAGATACCCCGTTGGTTTTTCTCACTGAAGACAAGCGCGACAATAACTATGCCTATGTCCAAGATGTATGGCAGTTAGCTAACGACTGGGAACTGACGGCAGGTCTTCGTCATGATAAATACTCTGACTTTGGCAGTACCACCAATCCTCGTTTAGCGCTGGTTTGGTCAACGGGCTATAAGCTAACAACCAAGTTACTTTACGGTGAGGCATTCCGAGCCCCGTCTTTTGCACAAACTCGCGCCATCAATAATCCATTGGTATTGGGTAATCCCGATTTAAAGCCGGAAGAAATCACCAGCTATGAATTGGCATTTGATTATCGTCCAAGCTATGACCTCACCATTAATATGAATTTCTTTCATTACAACTGGACGGACATTATTCAGTTTGTTTCTGACATGAACGGAAGTACTGGTACAGCACATAATGTGGGTGAGCAAACAGGCCGTGGAATGGAGTTCGAAGTTAAATGGATTGCTACTGATGATCTAAAGCTAAGTGGTAACTTTTCAATTCAAAAATCCGAAGACGAACTCTTGGATGCTGACGCCGCTAACTCTCCCGAGCGACAGCTCTACCTTCGGGGTGACTGGCGGCTTGATGACAGCTGGACATTTAATGCTCAGGCGAACTGGGTAATGGGTCGTAATCGGGAGTCTGGTGACAGCCGCCTCGTAATTGATGATTACTTAATGGTTGATATGAATGTTCGTCATCGTGTGTCGAAGCATATTGAAGTGGCTTTGATTATGAATAATATTTTTGATGATGATGCTCGAGAACCAAGTCCAAATGGACAGCCAGTTCCTTTTCTTCCCAACGACTTGCCACTATCGGGGCGTAGTTTTCTCGGGGAAATTCGCTATACATTCTAACGGACTTAAATGTAATGGCGGGCTAAAAAGGATATTGGTTTAAATCGCGAAAAGGGGTATCGAAATTAAAGGATTAATGACAGCTCGGCTCTCAATAGCATTGGTATGTGCAAGCCTCTGGTGTGCACTGGCGTCTGCTGAGACCTCCCCATTGGTGGTTGTCTACCCGGAGGTGAGGCAGCCTTTCGCGCAGGTTTATCAAACCATTGCGGACGGTGCCGAGCAGGGCTATGGATCGCCAGTACACAGGCTCGAACTGGCCAATGGGCTTAACAGTGTCGACCTTATTGACAGCTATGAGAACGAAATTGTGATTGCCCTAGGGGGCAGGCCGGTTAAGCAGTTGCTGGGCAAGCAACTGAACCACCCATTAATAGTGGGGGCCATCAGTGTCCGTATAGAGGGTGTTTTGGGTCTGACCATGGTGCCTGCCCCTGAGGCAATTGTGCAGCGGTTACAGGTGCTGGTGCCTAGCGTAAAGAATATCTATGTGGTCGATCGGCCCAAAGGCAATGTGATTAATGTGGCGGCGGCGAAGGTCGCGCTAGAGAAACTGGGTTTGAATTTAGTGATTAAACAGGCAGCGGATATACGTGATGCCGCGAATGTTTACCGAGAGCTGGTAGAGAATCTTGATGCCGACGATTCGGTGTGGATTTTGCCCGGCGATCGATTTGTTAATAACGCGCTGTTATCGATGTTACTTGAGGCCTCATGGAAATCTGATTTTGTGGTGTTCTCCTCTAACCCGACCCATGTAAAACGCGGCGCATTATTTTCGGTGTATCCGGATAATTTTAAGATGGGGATTAGATTGGGAGAGATTGCCCTTGGCCGTGCTCAGGGAAATGAGCAGGCTGCTGCAATGGAGCCATTAACCAATGTATTTGTTACCGTCAATGAACGGACAAGTAACCACCTTGGCATCACCTTAACAGACGATAAAATGCACTATATCGATCTGGTACTCCCGGCAAGGTAACAGACAATGATCTTCAAACATAAGCGGTGGTTCGATCGTCTGAAATTCAGGCACCAGCTTTCGCTGATCTTTATGGGCGGCATTATTGTACTCACTCTGGTGACATCTTTTGTGGTGAGCAATGTTTCCACCTCTATTATTACCGAACAACAGATCAAGCAAAGTCTTCAGGTAACTGAATCTCTGGCCGGCCAAAGTGAGTTGGCGCTGCTCTACCAAAGTGTAGAGTCCGCTCGAGACGTTGCCGAAAATGCGATTAATTTTCCTGGGGTTAAGGGCATAACTATTGAGACAGACAAGCAAGAGGAGCTGTTTAGTCTCGGTCGAGAATTCACCCAGCTTAAAGTTAAGAGCAGGGTTAGCGAGCTCTCCCTCGTTAATGAGAGCAGTGATTACTGGGTATTTTCATCCCCGGTGATGTCCAGCCAAGATTACGACAATCAACTCAATATTTTACCCGGCGATCAAGACTCCTTCCTTTTAGGTTACATCACCGTGCTGGTGGGTAAAGACACACAGAAACTCATGCAGCAGAGTATTCTCAATAGCAATCTGGTGATCTCATCGGGCATTGCTGTGCTGTTATTAGTGTTGCTGCTGAGTATTTCGTTGCGTGTCACCAAGCCCATCGAAGAGCTCTCCGCGACCATGAAGAAGGCGAAGAATGGCGATAGTGGTATTCGCTCAGAGATTGGTGGGCCTGAAGATATTACCGCGATGCAGGCGTCTTTTAACGGCATGATGGAAGTATTGGAAAGTCGTCGTGACGATTTGCATATGGCCATGCAGTCAGCACTGGAATCCGCCAAGGCCAAGGGCGAGTTTGCCGCCAATGTAACCCATGAATTGCGCACACCAATGAATGCTGTGCTGGGTATGTTGGACCTGTTACTGACCATGGGCCTTAGCCTCAAGCAGCAAGAGTATGTGCAGACTGCCCAGTCCTCAGGTTATGCACTACTCAGATTGATTGATGAGGTCTTAAGCTTTTCCGAGGCCGATGCGGGCAAAGTCACCATTAGCAACCAAGACTGCATGCTAGAAGATACCCTCGATGATGTGGTTGGGTTATTGGCCAGTCAGGCCCTCAAGAAGCATATCGATATCGGCTATATGGTTGACGACAACGTTCCTCTAACCCTGCACACAGACTGTGCCAGAATCCGTCAGGTGCTGATTAATCTAGTGGGTAATGGCATTAAGTTTACTGAGTCTGGTGAGGTTTCTATCTATGTGAGTCTCGCCAGAGGTAAAAACCGTATCGAGCGGGCTCCCAAGGGTATCACCCAGTTAATTTTCACCGTCAAGGATACGGGCATTGGTATTAGGGATAATGACCAGGAGCGGATATTCGAAGCCTTTACTCAGGTTGATTCATCGACCACCAAAGAGTATCAGGGCACCGGTCTTGGCCTGGCTATCTGCAAGCAAATTGTTGAATTGATGGGTGGCCAGGTGTCGGTGGCAAGTGCGCTGGGCGAGGGAAGCCAGTTCAGTTTTACGATTCCTATCGAAGTGGTGGCAAATGCAGAGGAAGAACCACGGCTGCCGCAGATAGAAAATCTACGGATTCTTGTAGTGACCAAGAGTCCTGTGATGACAGATTTTGCCAGTAGCAAATTGGCGCATCTGGGGGCAGAGACCTATCTGGTTAGGTCGGGTCTCGAGGCCTTTGAGGCGATTAGAGGCGGCTCGAATGAGTCTAGTTTTGACGTGATGTTTGTCGATCAAGATCTGGCCGATATCAAATTCGATGACTTCCTTCGGGTTATTAATAAAGAGCCCCGATTCAAAGACCGTATGGTGGTAATGCTGAGCAACCCCTGGTCATCGGACCCTGTTACTAGAGATCTACCCTTACCGCGACTTAACAAGCCGCTAAAGTCAGACTCATTTTTCCAATGTCTCAGCAGATATTTTGTGGGTGCCACCCTCGAAGAATCGTCGTTAGAGCAGATCGTCGACATTATTCCCGACCGACCCTGCAAGGTGTTAGTGGTCGATGACAACCGTGCTAACCAGCAAGTGGCTGTGGCTATGCTGGACAAGCTGGGTTGCGAATCGGATATTGCAGGCAATGGCCGAGACGGTGTCGAGAAAATAGTGCGTGACCGATTTGACCTCGTACTCATGGACTGCAACATGCCTGTGATGAGTGGCTACGATGCCACGGCTCAGGTGCGCCAGTATGAAGGGCATGATGCGGGCCACTTACCCATTATTGCCATGACCGCCAACAATTCCAAAGCTGAAGCTAGCCGCTGTAAAGATGCGGGCATGAGTGACTTTCTGCCCAAGCCCTTGAGCTTAGCGGGCCTGCGCCACCAGTTAGAAAAATGGGCTCAGTTTTCTGCCCGTCAGGTTATGCGAGTGGCAGAACCCCAGGCCGAATATATTGATGGTGATACGCCCACCATGTCTAACTTTGAACGCCGCATCAGCGATGCCGAAAGTCCTGCCCTGAGTTATGACCCCAAAGTAATGGCATCACTCAAAGATGCGGTAGGAGATGTTATAGGGTCGCTGATCGAGGCGTTTCAAGAAGACATGCTGGTCTATTTGGCAAATCTGAAAACAGCGATTGAGGAACAGGATGCCCGTCGTGTCCACGAAATTGCACATACCATCAAGGGTAGCGCCTCTAACTTTGGTGCCTACAATCTGGTCCGACACAGTAAAGAGTTAGAGGATCGCGCGGGGGTTGAAAACCTCGACAATGCTGCCACTTATGAAGCGCAGATCAGCGAAGAGTTTTCGATTCTCTGTATTGATCTCAAGCAGGAGGTATCGCTACTTGAGCAGGTAGACAAGGCCGTGGTGGCCGGTCATGAACAGAGTTATAGAATCTTAGTCGCCGACGATGACCGCTCAATTCGTCTGGCGCTGGTCAAGGCATTTGAACGGGAAGACTACCAGTCTGAAGAGGCGAGCAATGGCATGCAGGCCATCGAAATCTGCAAGCGCCGAATGCCCGACCTAATTCTGATGGATGCCATGATGCCCCAGATGAATGGCTTCGATGCCTGCCAACATATTCGCGATCTCCCCAATGGGGCAGATATTCCCGTGCTCATGATTACCGGCCTTGAAGACGAAGACTCCATTATTAAAGCCTTTTCGTCTGGTGCCACCGACTACATTTCAAAACCCATTAACTTCTCGGTAATGAAGCAGCGCGTAGCGCGACTGATCAAAGCCAATCGAGCCGAAAAGCACGTTAAGCGACTGGCCTACCACGACCCACTCACCAGTCTGCCCAACCGCACCAATTTGATGCAGCATCTGCAGCTTGTCGTGAACCATGCCGCCGCAGAAAATGAGAAGTTTGCCATTCTGTTTCTCGATCTAGATCGCTTTAAAATGATCAACGACACCATGGGCCATGATGCCGGCGACTTGCTTCTTAAAGCCGTGTCCGATCGAATTCGCAACTGCGTTCGCGAACAAGATTTTATCGCCCGTTTGGGCGGCGACGAATTTACCATTGTGCTGGAGAAAATAGAGGGGCCCGAGACGGCTGCCAAGGTAGCGGCAAAAATCTGTCACTCCCTGAGTCAGGCCTTTGTCTTTATGCAAAAGAAAATGTTTGTTACTACCAGTATTGGTATCTCTATCTTTCCCGATAATGGCAGCGACGTCAGTTCATTAATTAAGCATGCTGACTCGGCCATGTTTAAAGCCAAAGAAAAGCGTAATGAGTACTGTTTTTATGAAACTGGGATGGAAGCCGAAATTGCTGACCGCCTAGAAATGGAGCGCGAATTACGGCAGGCCATAGAGCGCAACGAGCTAGAACTTTACTACCAGCCCAAAATTGATTTTCGCACCGGTAACCTAGTGGGAGCTGAGGCATTGGTGCGCTGGAACCATCCAACCGACGGCATACTTGGGCCCAATGTATTTATTCCACTGGCCGAAGAGAGTGGTCTGATCAACAGACTGAGTGACTGGGTACTAGAGCAGGGGGCAGGGCAGCTTCACGACTGGCTCGCTGCTGGGTATAAGTTGACCCTGGCACTGAATCTTTCGGTCAAAGATTTAATGGCGGAAGAACTCCATGGCGAGCTCAAAAAATTAGTGAGCCGCCACAGCCTGCCCAAAGATGTGCTTGAGTTGGAAATTACTGAAAGTACCCTGATGAATCACCCTGAGTTGATGAGTACCGAACTGGTTAAGATTAAAAGCATGGGAATCTCGGTGGCTATCGATGATTTCGGCAGTGGCTATTCATCATTAAACTATCTAAAGCGTCTGCCGGTTGACGTGCTAAAAATTGACCGCTCATTTATTCAGGATATAGAGACAGATCCCAGCGATAGCGCCATTGTCTCGGGCATTGTTGGTCTGGCACAAAATCTAGACATGAAAACCGTTGCCGAAGGGGTAGAGACCGAAGGCCAGCGAGAAATACTTAGAGCATTAGGCTGTGACAGTTTTCAGGGCTATCTCGTCGCCAAGCCATTACCGGCGGCGGATTTTGAAGTACAGTTCCTGAAAAAAACAGTCACATCAGATGCCCAATAAAGGCTGTAGCTGTGTGATAATGCGCGCCGAGTTTTAGAATCCGAGCGCATTCTAGAAGACACTCTAGACAACACTCTAGATAATAATATAGAGAGCAGTATGAGCCAGTATTTTTCTATACACCCAGAGAACCCCCAGCAGCGTCTAATAGCCCAGGTCGCCGAGATTATTCGCAAAGGCGGCGTAGTGATCTATCCTACCGATTCCGTCTATGCCATCGGCTGCCACATTGGTGACAAGCAGGCGCTCGACCGTATTCGCGGGATTCGCGACATCGATAAAAACCATAACTTCACATTGATGTGTCGTGACCTGTCAGAATTGGCCAGCTATGCCAAGGTCGACAACAGTGCCTTTCGAATTCTCAAGGCCAGCACCCCAGGTGCCTTCACCTTTATATTGCCAGCCTCCTCAGAAGTCCCCAAGCGGCTCATGCACCCCAAGCGCAAAACTATTGGTATCCGTGTGCCCGATAGCCCCATCGCTCAGGCACTGTTGGCCGAGCTCGGTGAGCCCATGATGAGCGTGACGCTGATAATGCCCAACGACGATTACCCACTGGCCGATCCCTACGATATTCGCGAGCGGCTTGAGTCTCATGTGGATGCCATTATCGATGGTGGCAACTGTGGCCTTGAGCCCACCACCGTCGTGGACATGACCGGGCCAAACCCAGAAATTATGCGACAGGGTATGGGCGATTTTTCAACCCATCAATGATTGTTTAATTATGTGGATGTTCACAGGCGCGATTGTGGTTATAATCGCCGTCTGAATACTGATGGGATATCAAGTGTCGACTCAAGCAACGCCAACTGACCAGCTACAAGCTGTCGATCTAGAAGACGCCGCGTGCGTCTCATTAGGTGCAGCAGCAGACGCTGTGCCAGCTAAGCGCAAGGCTCGGTCGGGTCATCAGCAAGAAGAAATGCCTTTTGCTATGGTGCAGGGTAAAGAACTGACCATACTGCCGAAAGATCTGTATATACCGCCGGATGCACTCGAAGTTATTCTTGAAGCCTTTGAAGGGCCTCTGGATCTGCTGCTGTATCTTATCCGTCGTCAAAACCTCGATATTCTCGAAATTAATGTGGCCGAAATAACCCGCCAGTACATGGGTTATATCGATCTTATGGGTTCAATTCATCTTGAGCTCGCCGCAGAGTATCTCGTCATGGCCGCCATGCTGGCCGAGATTAAATCGCGCATGTTATTGCCGCGACAGGTCTCAGAAGAAGAGGACGAAGACGATCCTCGCGCCGAGCTTATCCGTCGCCTGCAAGAATACGAGCGCTTTAAAACAGCCGCCGAAGATATCGATGAAATGCCGCGCATGGGCCGCGATATTCATCAGGCCAGTGCCGAGGCACCCGACCGAGAGAAAGAGCGCCCGCAACCGGATGTTGATATGCGCGAGCTGTTAGCCGCTCTGGGCGATGTACTCCGCCGCGCCGACATGTTCGAGAGTCACCAGATAGAACTCGAAAAACTATCTACCCGCGAGCGTATGTCTCAGGTACTAGAAAGCCTGCGCGACCAGCAGTTCGTGCCCTTTGTTAGTCTGT
The DNA here is from genome assembly GCA_002335945.1 of Porticoccaceae bacterium UBA1989. Lineage (GTDB taxonomy): Bacteria > Pseudomonadota > Gammaproteobacteria > Pseudomonadales > Porticoccaceae > HTCC2207. Next base: position 38,543 of record DDDD01000041.1, on the reverse strand, counting down.
TTAAAGTGTCGGAAGGAAAGTTAGGTGTCGTGGTTACCTTTTTGGCGATCATGGAATTAATTAAAGAGTCATTGGTAGAGATCGTGCAGAGCGATGCCTTTGGCCCAATACATGTAAAAGCAAGAGCATCATGAACTCAGATTTAATTAAAAAAATTATCGAAGGCGCCTTACTCGCCGCCGGCAAGCCACTGGATCTAGCGCGCCTAGAAAGCCTCTTCGAGGATGAAGAGCGCCCACCGCGAGACCAGATTAAAGCCGCCCTCGAAGAAATAGAAAGCGATGGCCGCAATCGTGGTTTTCAGTTGAAAGAAATTGCTAGCGGATACCGCCTGCAGGTTAATCAGGAACTCTCTACCTGGGTGAACCGACTCTGGGACGAAAAGCCCAAGCGCTATTCAAGAGCCATGCTCGAAACATTGTCACTGATAGCCTATCGACAGCCCCTAACGCGCGGCGATATCGAATTGGTGCGCGGTGTAGCCGTGAGCTCAGATATTATTAGAACACTGCAAGAACGCGACTGGGTGCGTGTAGTGGGCCATCGCGACGTGCCGGGTCGACCTGCACTGTATGCCACCACCAAACAGTTTCTAGATTACTTTAATCTTAAGAGCCTTGAGCATCTGCCGGCCCTCAGCGAGATCAAAGATTTTGCCGAGCTGGATCCAGAACTGGAACTAGCCCTAGGCGTTGGCGCCAGCGCGAACGTTTCATTAGGCGCCCCAGCGGCCAACGATGAAGTCGTGGCCAACGAAAACGATGTGCTCGATGAAGACCCAACTTTCGCCCTGGACCAGCAGCTTGATGGTGTTGTCCCGACAGACCCTGAAGAAGAACCACAACCGAGCAGTGCCCAAGACCATGAGTGAAAAACTACAGAAAATGTTAGCCACCGCCGGAATGGGTTCGCGTCGCGAACTGGAAACCTGGATTTCCGCGGGCCGAGTCTCGGTCAATGGTGTTACGTCTAAACTCGGTGATCGGGCTGAAGCCACTGACCGCATCATGGTTGATGGTCGTGCAGTTAAAATCGTCACCGACGACAACCCCAGAGTCCTGATGTACAGCAAGCCAGAAGGAGAAGTCTGTACCACTGCAGACCCCGATGGCAGGCCCACCGTATTCGATAGTCTGCCACGCCTAAACCGTGGCCGCTGGATCGCCATCGGCCGCCTAGATATTAATACCAGCGGACTGTTGCTGTTTACCAATCATGGTGAGCTGGCCAACCGACTGATGCATCCGTCCTACGAAGTGAAGCGCGAGTACATGGCACGTATTCATGGTGAAGTCGACGAAGCAATGATCAAACGTCTGATGGACGGCGTGGTACTGGACGACGGCATCGCCAAGTTCCAGACCGTAAAGGCACAGCATGCACGCAGCCAAGACGAACATGGCAGCAGCAATAACTGGTTCCGCGTAATACTGGCCGAAGGCCGTACCAGAGAAGTGCGTCGTCTGTGGGAATCTCAGGACGTTGAAGTTAATCGCCTCAAGCGTATTAGTTACGGCCCGATTGAATTGCCCTCGATTGTGCGTAAATCAGAATTTATCGAGCTAGATCCCAAGCAGGTAGCTTCACTGTTTAACGCCGTTAAGATGCGTCCACCACGCTTCACCGAAAAGACGGTTTATCGCGATATTCGTCAGCGTAAAGAGAAGAAGTTAAGAGCCCGCGGCGATACATCCAGATAAAAATATTGGGCTTCCTTTATCGAAAGGCAGCCCTCACCGTTTGTAATGAACGACCCCTCAGCCGCTCGAAGTAATGAGCCTTCAGCGTTTTGTAGTAGAAGGTATCTTCAGCCTCTCGTAATGAAAGCCTTCTCTAGCGCGACTGCGCCTTAATAGACTGGCCGTTTACCGTACGACTATCTCCACCTAACAGATACAGATAAGCCGGCATAATCTCTTCAGGCGTTTTGAGTTCAGTTGGATTTTCAGCAGGAAACGCCTGAGCACGCATAGTAGTCGCAGTCGCGCCAGGGTTAATCGCATTCACCCGCACAGAACCTAAACCCTCAAGCTCCGCAGCCCAGACCTGCATCATGCCCTCCACCGCAAATTTAGACACCGCATAAGCGCCCCAAAATGCGCGACCCACTTTGCCCACGCCCGATGACGTGAATAGCACCGAAGCATCATCCGACTTTTCCAATGCAGGCATTAGCGCCTGCGTCATTTGAAACTGTGCAGTAACATTTACCTGCATCACCTTGTCCCAAACATCCTGGCGATAATTACTCAGCGGCGTGCGTTGACCCAGAATACCGGCACTGTGCAACAGGCCATCAAGGCGACCAAACTGTTCAATAATATTCAGACACAGCTGATCGTAATCTTCTGCAGTCGCGCCCTCGAGATCAATGGGATAGAGCACGGGCTCAGCTTGCCCCGCGGCAGTAATCAGATCGTAAACCTGTTCCAGCTTAGCCACCGTGCGGCCCGCTAAAATAACTTTCGCGCCGACGTTAGCGCAGGCCAGAGCAGCCGCTTTGCCAATACCATCACCGGCACCGGTCACAAGAATAATGCGCTGGTCTAGCAGGTCAGTACTGGCCTGATACTGAATAATCTGTTCGGCTGAAAGCACGGTTTAGTCCTTAAATAGAAGTTCATGGAGCTGATGAGACTGATCAACAATCCAGTCAGCCTGCCAGTCATTAATGTTTTCTGTGGCCTCAATATAACCCCAGGCCGCGGCAATATTGCGCGTGCCCGCAGCGCGACCAGCGTCGATATCCCGCACATGGTCACCCACATAGAGGCAGTCTTGAGGCGCGATAGCAATTTCAGTGCAAGCCAGCACAATCGACTCAGGGTCCGGCTTGGCGTGCTTAACATGGTCGGGACAGATCACAGTGGCCGCAGCGTCCATCAGCCCCAGCTGGACCATGGTTGCCTCGGTATAGCGCCAGGGTTTGTTGGTTACAACACCCCAGGGGATACCCCGAGCAGTGCAGTCATCGAGCACCTGCTGTAGTCCAGAAAACAGCGCTGTTTTATCAGCCAGATTAGCAAAGTAAAGCTCGAGAAATTCTTCACGCAGGGTTTCAAATTGCCCATGGTCTGGCGACATGCCAAAACCGTCCTGTATTAGCCCGATAGAGCCATTGGTCACGCTGGAGCGAATAGCATGATCGGGCAGTGGGTCGCGGCCATGAAGACTCAACTGTTTATTTAACGCAGTGACAAAGTCTGGCGCCGTATCCAACAATGTGCCATCAAGGTCAAACAGTAGGGCTTTAAAATCTAGCATGGTCTACGCCGGCTTCCGGGCGCAGATCATATAGTTAACATCCACATCCCGGTCGGTTAATTTGTACTTCTTGGTAATCGGGTTGTAGGTAAGCCCCGTCATCAAATCAATCTCCAGGCCAGCTTCACGAATCCATTGGCCCAGCTCAGAAGGGCGAATAAATTTGGCATATTCATGGGTGCCCTTGGGCAGCATGCGCAGCACATATTCGACACCAATTACCGCCAGCAAATAGGCCTTAGGGTTGCGGTTAATGGTCGAGAAAAATACCGTGCCACCGGGCTTAGTCATCTCGGCGCAGGCCTTAACCACAGAAGAGGGGTCGGGCACATGCTCGAGCATTTCTAGGCAGGTTACCGTATCAAAGGCAGCTTGATGATCTTCTGCATAATCTTCAGCGGTCGACTTCACATAGTTAACCTCAACGCCAGATTCCAGCTTGTGTAAATTACCCACAGCCAGCGGCGCAGCGCCCATATCAATGCCAGTAACCGTCGCGCCACGTTGGGCCAGAGCCTCGCAGAGAATGCCGCCACCACAGCCAACATCCAGCACATTTTGTCCTTTTAGCGGCGTCAGGCTCTCAATCCAATCAGCCCTTAAAGGGTTAATGTCATGGAGCGGTTTAAACTCGCTATTGCGGTCCCACCAGCGACTGGCTAGCTCTTCGAACTTGCGAATTTCATTGGGATCAACATTGGTTGATTTGGTCATTGCCTTTAATCCATAGACTTGGGTTGAATTTTGTTACGCCAATCACTGGCCGACTGGATCAGCTCGCTTTTATTAAGCGTGCACAGAACGCGGTCGTCTAATAGCGGCTTGCCGGCCACCCAGCTGTGGGTCACCTGACTGCCCGCATTGGTATACACCAGCTGCGAAGCGGAATTATACAATGGTTGCTGTGCAATAGAATTGATTTCAATGGCAATAATATCTGCCGACTTGCCCGCTTCAAGGCTGCCGATCTCATCATCCCAGCCCAGCGCCTTCGCGCCGTTAATGGTTGCCATGCGCAGAGCCGCATGGGCATCGAGTACAGCCGGATCGCCAGCCACAGCTTTAGTCAGCAGTGCCGCTGTCTTTAGCTCGCCAAACAGGTCGAGGTCGTTATTGCTGGCCGCGCCATCGGTTCCTAGGGCCACATTAATGCCAGCCTCCATTAATTCAGCCACGGGGCAAAAGCCGCTGGCCAGTTTCATATTGGATTCGGGGCAGTGCACTACATGGCAGTTGTGATCTTGCATTAGCTTAATGTCGCCAGCGTCTACCTGAGTCATATGTACCAGCTGAGTCTGCGGTAATAGCAAACCAAGGTTTCTCAAACGCTCTAAAGGTCGGCAACCATAGTTGGCCAGGGACTCGCTAACCTCATCCGCAGTTTCATGGCAGTGAATATGCACCGCCATATCAAGCTCATTGGCATAGGTAGAAATAACCTGCATTGCAGGGTCCGATACGGAATAGGGGGCATGGGGCGCACAGGCCACTTTAATCAATGGCATGCCGTGGTACTTGTCGTAGAGGGCCAGACCCTTGTGAATATAGTCGTCGGCATCTTTGCCGTAGGCGGTCGGAAAATCGAGTACCGTAAAACCAATCTGGCTGCGCATGCCGGCGCTGCGAACTTCCTCGGCAATGGCCTCATGGAAGAAATACATATCGGCAAAGCAGGTAGTGCCAGAGCTAATCATCTCGGCCATAGCGATCTTGGTGCCATCGCGCACAAACTCTTCACTGACATGCAGCTTCTCGGCGGGCCATATATGTTTCTCTAACCAGGGCCTCAAAGGCAGGTCGTCGGCATAGCCACGAAGCAGCGTCATTGCTGCATGCCCATGGGCATTCACCAGTCCAGGCATCAATATATGATTGTCGAGCGTCTGCACCTTAGTCGCGGTAAATCGCTTGGCCGCTTCCGCCTGAGGAAAGATCCCAACGATCTTTTCTTTATCAATTGCGAGGGCGCAATTCTGCCAAACTCTGTCCTCGGGAACGATGGGAATTATCCATCCGCAATTGATTAATAAGTCTATTTTTGTGGGCTGCATAGGGCCTCCTTGTTACATCGCAGGAGTATACCGATTTTTTAGGCGCTATAGGCCTTAAAGGGGAGATAAAAGCTTAATAAAAGCGAGATTGTGGGCGCTTTTCTATGCTAAAATTCGAAGCTTCAGAAGTGCAATGATAATCAGGAAATAATTATAAATTATGGTCGATTTAGCCAAAGAAATTGTTCCGGTCAATATTGAAGATGAGCTTAAGCAGTCCTACCTAGATTATGCCATGAGCGTGATCGTCGGCCGAGCACTTCCCGATGTTCGAGATGGCTTAAAGCCCGTACACAGACGTGTTCTATTTGCCATGAGCGAACTGAACAACGACTGGAACAAAGCCTACAAGAAATCTGCCCGTGTGGTGGGTGACGTTATTGGTAAGTACCATCCCCACGGCGACTCCGCGGTCTACGAAACAATCGTTCGTATGGCCCAGCCGTTTTCATTGCGCTATCTGCTTGTCGACGGTCAGGGTAACTTTGGTTCCGTAGACGGTGACTCAGCAGCGGCCATGCGATATACCGAAATTCGCATGACCAAAATTGCCCATATGCTGCTCGAAGATCTTGAAAAAGACACCGTCGACTTCGCCCCCAACTACGACGAAACAGAACAGATTCCCGTAGTGATGCCAACCCGAGTGCCGGCCCTGCTGGTAAACGGCTCCTCCGGTATTGCCGTAGGTATGGCCACCAACATTCCGCCACACAACCTCACAGAAGTGATTAATGGTTGTTTGGCCCTAATCGACAACAGCGAAATCACCATCGATGAGCTGATGGAATACATTCCTGGTCCAGATTTCCCTACCGGGGCAATCATCAACGGTAAAGCCGGTATTATTCAGGCCTATCGTACTGGCCGTGGCCGCATCTATATGCGTGCCCGGGCAGAGGTTCAAGTCGACGAAAAAACCAAACGCGAAACGATTATTGTTAGCGAGATTCCCTACCAGCTAAACAAGGCGCGCCTTATCGAGCGTATTGCCGAGTTAGTGAAAGAGAAAAAGCTAGAAGGTATCTCCGAACTGCGCGATGAGTCAGACAAAGACGGCATGCGCATTGTTATCGAAATCAAGCGCGGTGAAGTGGGCGAGGTTGTACTTAACAACCTGTACCAGCAAACCCAGATGCAGAATGTATTCGGCATTAACGTAGTAGCACTGGTCGATGGCCAGCCGCGCATTCTCAACCTCAAGCAGATGCTCGAAGCCTTTGTTCGTCACCGCCGTGAAGTGGTCACGCGCAGAACCATCTTCTTGCTGCGCAAAGCCCGAGAGCGCGCCCATACATTGGAAGGTTTTGCCATTGCACTGGCCAATATCGATGAGATTATCGTATTGATCAAGCAGTCTACCTCGCCAGCAGAGGCCCGCGAAGCCATTATTGCCCGGGGCTGGAATCCAGGTTCTGTGGTTGCCATGCTCGAGCGAGCAGGCCCTCAGGCAGCACGCCCTGACTGGCTTGAAGAGCAATATGGCCTACACGACGGCCAGTACTTCCTGTCGCCTGAACAGGCCAAAGACATTCTCGAATTACGCCTCCACCGTCTTACCGGCATGGAGCACGACAAGATTATTGAAGAGTTTGCCGTCAAGCTTGAAGAGATTGCCGACTACCAAGACATTCTCGGTGATATCAAACGCCTAATGAGTGTGATTCGTGAAGAGCTCGAAGCTATTGTTGCCGAATTTGGTGATGAGCGTCGTTCAGAAATTATCGAATCCCTCCACGACCTCACCGTCGAAGATCTAATTACCGAAGAAGACCGCGTGGTTACCATCTCTCACGGCGGCTATGCCAAAACTCAGCCACTGAGCGATTATCAGGCACAGCGTCGCGGCGGAATGGGCAAGTCAGCAACCGCGGTTAAAGACGAAGACTTTGTAGAGCACCTGTTAGTCGCCAGCACCCACGCGACCATTTTGTGCTTTACCAACCTAGGTAAAGTGTACTGGCTCAAGGTGTACCAGATTCCTGTGGCAGGCCGCAATTCGCGTGGTCGCCCAGTGATTAACCTATTACCACTGGACGAAGGCGAGCGCATTAGCTCAATCCTGCCAGTAGAAGAATACAGCGCCGACAAGTTTGTGATTATGGCCACCGCCAATGGTACCGTGAAGAAAACCTCATTAGAGCAGTACTCACGACCACGCAGCGTTGGTTTGCGTGCCGTTGAACTGGTTGAAGGCGATCAGCTAGTGGGCACCGCCATTATAGATGACGACAGCGACATTATGCTGCTCAGCTCAGAAGGTAAGGCCGTACGTTTTGCCAGCACCGACGCCCGCGCCATGGGTCGAGTGTCTAAAGGTGTACGCGGTATGCGTCTACCCCCAGAGCATTTAGTGATTTCTATGGTAGTGCCAGAAGAAGACGGCTACCTGCTAACCGTGTGTGAAAATGGTTATGGCAAGCGCACCAAAGTTGAAGAATTCCCCACTAAGGGTCGTGGCGGCAAGGGCATGATTGCTATTCAGGCCAGTGAGCGTAATGGTCCTTTAGTTGGCGCCACCCAGCTGTTTGCCGGTGACGAGATTATGTTGATCTCTGATCAGGGCACCATGGTACGTACCCGCGGCGACGAGGTGTCGGTGGTTGGACGTAACACCCAGGGTGTGCGCATTATCCGTCTTAAAGACAACGAGAATCTGGTGAGTCTGGCCCGTATTGCTGAGCCGGAGGAAGATGAAGGCTCTTTATTACAAGAGACCGCTGAAGGCTCTTCACTAAACGACGCTGAGGGCTCATCAGCAAACGATAGCGCTGAAGGCTCGTCAGAAGGCAGCCAAGACGACAGCAGCGAAGAATAAGGGTTTAGCCATGTCAGAAGAGAACCCGTTACTGGGCCTAAGAGACAAAATTGATGCATTAGATCTGCAGATTATGGAGAGCATCAGCGAGCGCGCACGTTGCGCCCAGCAAGTGGCCGAAGTCAAAAAAGGCCAGGGTGACCAGGCCTATTACAAGCCCGAGCGCGAAGCCCAGGTCCTGCGTCATATCATGGACAAAAATGCCGGGCCATTGGACAATGAAGAAATGGCGCGCCTGTTTCGTCAAATCATGTCCGCCTGTCTGGCACTAGAGCAGCCGGTTAAAGTCGCCTTTCTTGGGCCCGAAGGTACCTTCACCCAAGAAGCCGCACTCAAGCACTTTGGCGACTCTGCAGTCAGCGTACCCCAGTCAGCGATTGATGAAGTGTTCCGCGAAGTACTCGCAGGATCCTGCAACTACGGCGTTGTACCCGTAGAAAACAGCACCGAAGGCGTGGTCAGCCACACCCTCGACAGCTTTATGGATTCCTCCTTAAAAATCTGTGGTGAAGTGGAATTACGCATTCACCACAACTTCTTAATTGGTCCCAACACCAATAAAGACAATATTACCCGGGTCTATTCGCATTCCCAGTCACTAGCCCAATGTCGCCAGTGGTTAAACTCCAACTTCCCCAATATCGAGCGCGTGGCCGTCAGCAGTAATGCAGAAGCCGCCAAGCGAGTGCAGGGCGAGTGGAACTCAGCGGCCATTGCCGGTGATATGTCCTGCAAGCTCTACGGCCTAGAAAAAATCTGGGACAAGATTGAAGACAGCCCCGACAACGCCACCCGATTCTTAATTATTGGTCGCGAAGAAGTGCCCCGCAGTGGCGACGACCGCACCTCATTAGTCGTGTCTGTACACAACAGACCCGGCGCGCTCCACGATCTACTCGAGCCATTCCGACGTCACAACGTCGACATGACCCGCCTAGAATCACGACCCTCGCGCAACAGCAACTGGTCCTACGTGTTCTTTATCGACTTTGCCGGCCATATTGACGACGCGCCAGTGGCCGCCGTACTGGAAGAACTTGCAGGCAGTGTTGCCAACCTCAAAGTATTGGGATCCTATCCGCGGGCAGTGCTCTAAGCCCCCGCCAACAACCGCTGGTGCTAAATGTCAAAACAGTCACAGCCTTCTACAACCCGCCTCAATCCCCCCGTCTTTAACCGGATAGTGGTGATTGGCTTGGGTCTTATTGGCTCGAGTTTAGCCCTGGCCGCCCGCGAAAAGGGTCTAGCCAAACAGGTAGTCGGTATTTCAAGACGCGACTCAACCTTAGAGCTGGCCCTAAGCCTCGGTATTATTGACCGCGCTGAGCCCAGCCTAGAGGCCATCGCCCCAGAGTTGGGCGCAGGGGACCTGGTGGTTATTGGTGTGCCCACATTAACCGTTCCCGCCGTACTCAAAGACTGCCACCGATTGCTCTCCAGCGACGTCACCCTTACCGATGTCGCAAGCGTTAAAGGTAGCGTAATTAGCGCCGCCATCGACATATATGGCAGCATGCCCAGCCAACTCGTGCCAGGTCATCCCATAGCCGGCTCCGAAAAATCTGGCGTCACCGCGGCCACCGCAGACTTATTTGCCGACCATCGGGTGATACTCACCCCAGAAGTAACCACCGGCACCAGTCATATTAAGGGTGTCAGTGACCTCTGGTCCGGCGTGGGGGCAATAGTCACCAACATGGACTCCCAAGAGCACGACGAAATTTTGGCCGCCACCAGCCATCTGCCCCATTTTTTAGCCTACTCTTTAGTAGATACCCTGGCCGCCATGGGCGACAACCGAGAAATATTCCGTTATGCCGCCGGCGGCTTTCGCGACTTTACCCGCATCGCCGCTAGCGATCCGGTGATGTGGCGCGACATCGCCCTGGCCAACAAAGACGCCATATTGGTTATTCTCGATCAGGTAATGGACAACTTTAAAGAGATGCGCAAGGCCATAGAAGGCGGCGATCAAGATTACCTCATGGATGTATTTACCCGCGCCCGCGATGCGCGCAACCATTTTGGCAAACTACTAGACAGCAAGGCGCTTAACAGTCCTATGACCGAAAAAACAATCAACTATGTTGTCGCCCCCGGCGGCAATGCACAGGGCGACATTCGTGTCCCCGGCGATAAATCCATGTCCCACCGCTCCATTATGCTGGGCTCACTGGCCGATGGCCTTACCGAAGTCACCGGGTTTCTAGAAGGCGAAGACAGCCTTGCAACCCTGCAAGCCTTTCGTGATATGGGGGTGATAATAGAAGGTCCCGAACAGGGCCGCGTCGCCATTCATGGCGTTGGTTTGCACGGGCTAAAAGCCCCCACCAAACCGCTGTATCTGGGTAATTCCGGTACCTCCATCCGCTTGCTAAGCGGCCTGCTTGCCGGACAGTCTTTCGACACCGAGCTAACAGGCGACAGCTCATTGTCGGGTCGTCCTATGGGCCGTGTAGCAAACCCCCTAGCCGAAATGGGTGCGGTCATCGAAACCGCCCCGGGTGGCACACCACCGTTAAAAATCAAAGGCGGCCAAACATTAAAGCCCATTAATTATGTGATGCCCATCGCCAGCGCCCAGGTTAAATCCTGCGTATTATTGGCCGGGTTATACACCGAGGGCCAGACCTCCGTGGTCGAGCCAGCGCCAACCCGCGACCATACCGAACGTATGCTGCGCGGCTTTGGCTACCCAGTCACCACCGACGGCGACAAAGCATCCCTAAGCGGCGGCGGCAGTTTAACCGCCACCCGCATTGACGTGCCCGCCGACATCTCGTCTGCCGCCTTCTTTATGGTCGCCGCAGCCATCGTGCCTGGTTCAGATATTACCTTGCGCCACGTCGGCGTAAACCCAACCCGCATCGGCGTCATTAACATCCTGCGTCAGATGGGCACCAACATTGAACTCAGCAACGAAATAGAAGTGGGCGGCGAACCCGTAGCCGATATTCGTGTGCGTTACGCGCCACTGCAGGGCATCAATATTCCCGAAGATCAGGTACCCCTGGCCATCGACGAATTCCCCGTATTGTTTGTCGCAGCCGCCTGTGCCGAAGGTATTACCGTACTCACCGGTGCCGAAGAATTGCGCGTCAAAGAAAGCGACCGCATCCAAAGCATGGCCGATGGCCTAGTGACCCTAGGGGTCGATGCACAGTCCACCCCAGATGGTATTCGTATCGTCGGCGGCGGTTCTTCACACGCTAGCGGTACTCTGGGCTCCGGTACAGTCCACAGCCACGACGACCACAGAATTGCCATGGCCTTCGCCATCGCCGGCCTGCGCGCCAGCGGCGAAATTCTCGTAGAAGACTGCAACAATGTCGCTACCTCCTTTCCAGACTTTGTGGGCCTCGCCCAAAAAGTTGGCCTCAGCATCAGCCTAAAGAGCGCGTAAATGCCAATAATCATAACCATCGACGGGCCTAGCGGCGCGGGTAAGGGCACCATTAGCCGCATGCTGGCCAAGAAACTCGGTTTTCACTACCTCGACAGCGGCGCACTCTATCGCTTGCTGGGTTTGGCCGCCGAGCGTCATAGGGTCGCCACCGACAACACCAAGGCCCTAATTACCCTCGCCGAACATATGGACATACGCTTCGAAACCACCAGCGACGGTGACTTTAAATCGCTGCTCGAAGGCGAAGATGTCACCAAGGCCATGCGCACCGAAACCACCGCGTCCTTAGCCTCCCAAGTGGCCAGCCATCTCAATGTTCGCGCAGCACTCCTTAAACGCCAACAACACTTCGCCACAGACCCCGGTCTGATTGCCGATGGGCGTGATATGGGCACCGTGGTTTTCCCCGACGCAGCGCTTAAAATATACCTCACCGCAAGCATCGAAGAACGGGCCCAGCGGCGCTACAAAGAGTTGCTAGAAAAGGGCGAAGATGTTAGTCTGCCCGCCCTCGTAGAGCAGGTTCGCTCTCGAGATGAACGCGACATGAGCCGAGATGCATCCCCACTAATTCCCGCAGCGGATGCAGTGGAGTTAGACACCTCGGAACTGTCCATTCAAGAAGTGATGGATACCGTGCTAAATCTGACCGTAGTTAAGGGCCTATTCGCAAGTATTCATCAATAACCGGGCAACGCAGCAATCGCCAGCTTTTATTGCTGTAGGCCTTTATTTTAACTGACCCGTGGAAACTGGCATCGCGGAAAAAAGAGTACAGCGTAGTTCCTCTGCTGTCACTCTGTCATATATTAGGTAATCCCCATGAGCGAAAATTTCGCAGAACTATTCGAAGAAAGTCTAAAAAGCGTAGAGATGAACCCCGGCGCCATCATTACTGGCGTAGTTATCGATATCGATAAAGACTGGGTCACTGTACATGCTGGATTGAAGTCAGAAGGCGTCATATCCGCAGACCAATTTTATAACGAGAAAGGCGAGATCGAAGTTGCCATTGGCGACGAAGTTCAAGTAGCCCTAGAAGCCGTAGAAGATGGTTTCGGTGCCACTAAGCTTTCCCGTGAAAAAGCCCGCCGTGCAGAAAGCTGGATCGAACTTGAAGCAGCACATGTTGCTGACGAAGTCGTTATCGGTGTTATCAGCGGTAAGGTTAAAGGTGGATTCACTGTTGATGTTCGCGGCTTACGCGCGTTCCTCCCAGGTTCATTAGTCGATGTTCGCCCACTGCGCGAAATCACTCACCTAGAAAACATTGAACTAGAATTTAAAGTTATCAAGCTAGACCCTAAGCGCAACAACGTTGTAGTAAGCCGTCGTGCCGTAATGGAGAGTGCAAACTCTGTAGAACGTGACGAGCTGCTCGCTAACCTCGAAGAGGGCGCTTCACTGAAAGGTGTAGTCAAGAACCTTACCGATTACGGTGCGTTCGTTGACCTGGGCGGCATTGATGGCCTGCTACACATCACCGACATGTCTTGGAAGCGTATTAAGCATCCATCAGAGATGATCAATGTTGGCGACGAGATTGACGTTAAAGTACTTAAGTTTGATCGCGAGCGTAACCGTGTATCACTAGGTATGAAGCAGATGGGCGAAGATCCTTGGGGCGACATCAAAGGCCGTTACCCAGAAGGCGCACGTTGCAAAGCTAAGATCACCAACCTCACTGACTACGGTTGTTTTGCCGAGTTGGAAGATGGCGTTGAAGGTCTGGTACACGTTTCAGAAATGGATTGGACTAACAAAAACGTTCACCCATCTAAGATTGTAGACCTAGGCCAAGAAGTTGAAGTAATGGTACTGGACATCGACGAGGAACGTCGTCGTATCTCTCTCGGTATCAAGCAGTGCTTCACTAACCCATGGGACGACTTTGCGACCACCATGACCAAAGGCGACAAGATCTCAGGCAAAATTAAATCAATCACTGACTTCGGTATCTTTATCGGTCTGGACGGTGGAATTGATGGCTTGGTTCACCTGTCAGACATCTCTTGGAACGAAACAGGCGAAGAAGCAGTGCGTAACTTCAAGAAAGGCGAAGAAGTTGAAACTGTTGTACTTAGCATTGACGCAGAACGTGAGCGTATCTCACTCGGCATCAAGCAACTTTCAGACGATCCATTCAACAACTACGTAACCGAGAACGACAAGGGTGCGATTGTTAAAGGAACCGTTAAAGAAGTAGATGCTAAAGGCGCTGTTATCGACCTAGGCAACGACATTGAAGCAATTCTGAAAGGCTCTGAAATCTCTCGCGAGAAAGTAGAAGACGCACGTAACGAACTGCAAGTCGGTGCAGAAGTTGAAGCCAAGATTATTAATGTGGATCGCAAGAACCGCACGATTAATCTTTCAATCAAGTCGAAAGACGTGACTGAAGAGAAAGAAACAGTAAAAGCACATCGTAAAGTAGAAACTGAAGCAGCTTCACCAGCCACCATCGGTGACCTGATTAAGGCTCAAATGGACAAGTAATGTTCGATTGAGAGAGAAAAGGGTGGCTTAGCCACCCTTTTTTTTGCCTCGAAATTGGCCCCAGTGCAATTAGCGCTTGTATAAATCTAAAACTTCAATAAAATCAATGAGTAAGCAAACTTCGTCGGTGGAACAGCAACCGTCAACCCGCATAAAGAACACAGAGTTAAAAAAGAACACCATGACCAAATCCGAACTCATCGAAAAAATATCCGCCAGCCAAGACCAACTCCCACCCAAAGACGTGGAGTTAGCCGTACGCATGATATTAGACCGTATGACCAGCGCACTAGCGGGCAACCAACGCATAGAGATACGCGGCTTCGGCAGCTTCTCCCTGCACTACAGAGCCCCCAGAGTAGGCCGCAACCCCAAGACCGGCGACGCAGTGCAACTCACCGGCAAATATGTCCCCTATTTCAAACCCGGCAAAGAACTCCGCACCCGCGTAAACGATAGCCTATAACCCCCCCTGTTATGCCAGCAACGCCCTCCGTCATATCAGCGAAGGAACGTCATGCCAGCGAAGGCTGGTATCTCAGGAAGATTCCCGCCTACGCGAGAATGACGGCGGACATCGAAAATGACGAGTCATATCCCCCTTATACCAGCCCCCACTTATCAGTATTCCCCCCTTCAAATCACCAAATTCCGCTTTTTAATACCTAGATAGCTTGTATTAAACTGCCCCTAACCTCTGCACGTTTAAAGTGCGTCCGTAGGTCCGGCGCCTTTTAATGGGCCGATTTAAAACCAGCAATGACTTTTATGTCACCGATTGATCCCCTCATAAAAAATCAAAAAAATCATACTAATCAGACTGTTATAAAAATAACCAGGCAGTAATTAATTCTTGGCACAGTTTTCGCAGCACTTAAAGCAACTGGATATAACTTGCTAATACAAGTATATGGCTCGCGACTCCTCAATAGATGGTTCGACATGTCCTTTCTTTGAGCGCAACTAAACTTTAGGTGTAGTAGTAAATGTCAGTAAATCAAATGCCAACCTTATCAATTGCTGCGGCCAAATCATCGAAGGCCGGTTCCCAATCTCGAGGCCTGATTGAAATAGATAAAGTCAGTGTCGTATTCGGCAAGGGCGACCAAGGGACAACTGCGGTGCAAGAAACCAGTCTGGTGGTGGAGCCCGGTCAGTTTGTCTGCATTCTAGGGCCTTCGGGTTGCGGTAAATCTACCTTGTTAAATTCTGTCGCCGGTTATACATCCCCGACAACTGGGTCTGTCTGTGTCGATGGTGAGCCTGTCGTTGGGCCTGGTCCCGATCGCGGTATGGTTTTTCAGCAGTATTCATTACTGCCGTGGAAAACCACTTTTGAGAATATCGCCCTTGGACCGAGATTAGTTAAAGATATTGAGGCCACCAAAACTACAGAATATTTTCTCGATATGGTGGGCTTAACAAAATATAGAAATCATTATCCAGCGGAGTTATCGGGCGGCATGCAACAGCGTGTCGGCATCGCTCGCGCCCTAGCAACTTTTCCTAGTGTGCTGTTAATGGACGAACCTTTTGGTGCCCTAGATGCGCAAACGCGACTGGTGATGCAGGAGAGCCTACTGGAGGTTTGGAGTCAGTTTGGAACCACGGTGGTGTTTGTTACCCATGATGTTGATGAATCGGTTTTTCTTGCTGACAAGATTGTAGTGATGAGTGCTAGCCCCGGAAAAGTTGTCGCCGAGTTCGATAATCCATTACCAAGGCCACGCTCTCAAGACATGGCAACACGTCCTGATTACATCGCCTTAAAAAAACAATGCCTCGATGTTATTCGTGCTGAAAGTCTAAGAGCCTTTGAGTTACAGAATTCCTAATCACTCACAAAAAATCGTGAACACAAGCCTAACAACTAACTGAGAAAATTTATGAGTAAAACTACAGAGCTCCTTTCGGACCTTGAACAGCGTGTTATAGCTCGTGTCCATGAAAGCGAGTGGTTGGATCTCACTACCGAAATGGTTCGCACAGGCCAACCCCATTCCGTCAATCCGCTGGATCCGGATATTCTCGCGGGTGAAGAGGAGTCAATCGCACTGTTTGTTGCCGGTAAGCTCGAAGCCATGGGCTTTGAAGTCGAAAAATTTGAATCTCAGGCCCATCGCCCCAATGTTGTTGGTCGCTTAAAGGGCACTGGCGATGGTCCATCGCTAATGCTCAATGACCATTTAGATACCTATCCTGCCGTAGAGCCTGAGCGCTGGGACAAATGTGATCAGAACCCGTTCAAGGCCACGCGTCACGGAGACTGGCTTTATGGTCGAGGAACCTCCGACACCCGAGGCAATCTTGCGGCGTCACTCTTAGCCGTCAAGGCGGTACTCGACGAAGGTGTCCGACTCAAAGGTGATCTTGTCTGTTGTTACACCGTCGACGAAGAGAAGAATGGTTTGCATGGTTCGATTTACATGACCAAAACCATGGGCCTCAAAACCGACTATTCAATTACCGCAGAGCCCACCGCCTGGGGTGGTGAGACAGAAGATTGGGGTATGAATATTTCTGTTGCCAACGCGGGTAACTGTCTCGTTGAGCTGACAGTGACAGGATTAAAATCCCATATCTGGCGCCCGGATACTGGCGTAAATGCGATTACTTTAGCGTCGACATTGGTCGAACCATTGAACACCATGAGTTTTTTCCATACCCCCGCAGAGATGATGGGGCATACGCCTCCCTGTGTTTGCGTGGTACGAATTAACGGTGGCCTGCCCGGTGAAATGCAGTTCTCCCCTGACAGTTGCACCATGACTCTAGCCATTGTCGGCATTATGCCCGGCATGACCATTGACACGGTGATCAAGGATATTACCGAGACTGTGGGCAATGTCCTGGGTACCTCGGAAGAGGTGGGCTTCACTGTTTGCCAAGTGCCGGACTCGCTGTTTGTTGGCGGAACAGAACCAGTGCCAGAAGACCAAGAGCCCAACCTGTCGATCACCAGCGCCTACCAAAAATTGCTCGGTGGTACTCCCCATATCAATCGTAAGAACGCCTTCAACGACACTATTCGATTCCGTGAAGCCGGCATGAACGCGGTAACATTTGGGCCTGGTGAAGATGGGTGGTCACCCATTAACGAAGGAATCTCGATTCCAAAATCTGTTGCTGCGACAAAAATTTATGCCCTGGCCATCATGAGTATTCTCGGTGTCAGCGAATGACCTTTAGACGTTGGCTAGCAACACTAACCCAAATGGTTCAACGCCCAGAGAATAGGCGTTTTATTATCTCAAGCTGCTCAGTCTTGATGATGTTTGGCGCCTGGGTCTTTGTTACTAAAACTGGGCTCGCCAATCCATTGTTTCTGCCTGGCCCAGAAGCGATTTACCTCGCCTTCGTTGATGCTTTATTCGAGGGCTATCAGGGTTCGACGTTACTAGAGCATGTGGGCACTAGCCTGTTTCGTATTCTTTCTGCGTTCTTTTTAGCCTGTTTGGTCGGTATTCCTTTGGGTGTCGCCATGGGGATGTCGAAAACTGCTCACGCTATCTTCAACCCCTTTATTGAATTTTACCGACCACTCCCACCTCTAGGTCTCTACACGCTATTGGTGATGTGGTTGGGTATCGGCGAATCATCAAAACTAGCCCTACTATTTCTGGCTGGACTGCCGGGAATTATTATTGCGACCGTCCAAGCCGTTAAGGATATTAATCCCACCTATGTGTTGGCGACAAAGTCACTGGGTGCTTCGCGCATGGAATTGATTCGCGAAGTCTATCTGCCCGGTGCGGGGCCGACGATCCTAACTGGCATGCGCATATCTCTCGGGTTTGTCTATACCGTCTTGGTCGCCGCTGAAATTGTTGCTGCAACCGCCGGTATCGGATGGATGATCTGGGATGCGGCCAAATTTCTACTTAGCGATATTGTCATTATGGGACTGATTATTTTAGGACTTACCGGAATCGCACTGGATGTAATTATGCGACTTATCGGTTTTGCACTTATGCCATGGACGCGGGCAACCCGTCAGTTTTCGAAAAGCTAATTTTCAACTTACCCACTTTAATCCAACAACTCTTAACTTAGGAAATATTTATGAACAAGCAATGTAAAGCGTTAATAGCAGGCCTGTGTATGTCCGTGCTTCCCTCAGTCGCAATTGCCGATAAGCCCGAGACTGTCACTGTAGGTTTTTTGAACCTTGTAAATGCTCAGTTAGTGACTAAATCATTAGGCCTAGTACAGAAAGAAATGCCTGGCGTAGAGATTAAATACATCAAAGTCGGCGGCGGCGGTGATATGTTGCGCGCTATCGCTGGTGACCAGATCGATTTTGGTGGTTTGGGTAATCCCCCTGCAGCCATCGGTGTTACACGCGGTCTGCCTATTCAAGGAATCATGGTTTTGAATATGCTTGATTACGTCGAAGCATTGGCTGTACGTACCTCTGCAGGCATCAAAAGCTTGAAAGATTTGAAAGGTAAAACAATCGCTGCACCCTTTGGTTCTACGACTCACTACCTGTTGCTCAATGCACTAGCAGATGAGGGTATTGATCCGGCTTCAATGAAAATTATCGACCTGCGTCCTAACGATATTGCACTGGCCTGGAGCCGTGGTGACATCGATGCTGCATGGTTCTGGGAACCTGCTCTAGGTCGTGTATTGGAAGACGATGCCAACTTGTTTAACACCTCTGGTTTGATGGCTGCTCGTGGTTACCCAACCTGGGATGTCGGTGTTGTGATGAATGAATTCGCCGAGAAATATCCTGATTATGTAACCAAGTTCCTTAAAGCTGAATGTGCAGGTATCGATTACTGGCTCAACAACCCCGCTGAAACTGCTGTGATCATTGCTAAAGAACTGGGTCTTGATCTAGACGATGCAACACGCATGATGAAGGGCACTGAAATGGTTCCCTGTGCCAAGCAGCTTACTGCGCAGTATATTGGTACGAGTGAAAAAGACGGTGGTTTTGTCGACACGCTAGTCTCTACCGGTAATTTCCTGTACGAGCAAAAACGTCTTCCTGCCGCAGCCTCGGTTGAGAAAATGTCCAACTTTATTCGCCCTGAATACCTCGAATCTATCGTTAAGTAAGTGCTAATTAAGTGCTTTATAAATACTAATTAAGATCGTATGACTGGCAGGTATACCAGGGGTATACCTGCCTTATATGAATTCTAAAGAGTCGGTCAACACTATGAAATCCAATCAAACTATTGAAGTCATGAGCTTCGATATTGCTAGCTTGCGGGCTGCTTATGCCGATACCTCCCTGTCCCCAGTGGATGTGGTTGAGGAAGTTTATCGCCGTATTGCTGCCAGAGGTGAGGACTTTGTCTGGACGACCTTAGTCGACAAGACAGAGGCGTTACAGACCGCCGAGGATTTACTCGCTGTTAATTCAAGCTCACTGCCGCTTTATGGCATTCCATTTTCAGTCAAAGACAATATCCACGTCAAAGGCTTGCCGACGACTGCTAGCTGCCCCGACTATTCACATTTTCCTAAAGACAGCGCTACCGTGGTTAAGAAATTAATTACAGCGGGAGCCATCCTGATTGGCAAAAACACCATGGACCAGTTTGCTACCGGTCTGGTTGGGGTTCGAAGTCCTGGCCATCCCGTTAACACGTTTAATCCAGAGTATATTCCCGGAGGTTCTAGTTCCGGATCAGGTGTTGCGGTCGCCGTAGGCCTAGTGAGTTTTTCCCTGGGCAGCGACACCGGAGGCTCCGGTCGTATTCCCGCGGCGCTCAACAATATAGTCGGCCTAAAGCCCACGCCCGGTCTTATCAGTACCGCGGGTATGGTCTACGCCAATCGATCCTTTGACTGTGTGCCAATTTTTGCATTGACCTGCTCAGATGCTAAACAGGTCTTTGATTTGGCCGCAGGCGCTGATATTTCAGATCCCTTTTTACGCAGCAAGCATAATTCTCAAACTGAAGTGCCTAGCAACATACCCACCTCAGTTTCGCAACTTGTAGTGGGCGTACCAGACTTAGCCAATCGTCAATTCTTTGGCGATAGTTTGGCTGAGAAATGTTTTAACGACTCAATCGCACGAATGGAGTCCTTGGGTGCTGAAGTGATTGAAATAAACTTCAGCCATTTTTTGGAAGCGGGAAAGATGCTGTTCGACGGCCCTTTACTGGCCGAGAGATACTCATCCCTCGAGGCGTTTTTAGTCACCAACCCAGACTCAGTCAACAGCAACGTTAAAGCGATTGTCGAAAAAGCCAAACAGTATTCAGCGGTTGACCTCTGTAAAGAATACTACCGAATCACTGAGTTGAAGGCCATGACTCGGGTTGTGTTCTCTACCATCGATGTGTTGATGGTGCCTACCGCGGGAACCATCTACACCATTGATGAGGTTGCAGCCGACCCAGTCAATTTGAATACCAACATGGGTTACTACACCTATTACGCCAACATATTACAGCTTTCGGCGATTGCCGTGCCTGCCGCAATAAGAGAAGACGGTCTGCCTTTTGGCCTATGTTTTTTAGCGGGGCCTCAGGAAGAGGCGTCCCTTGCTGCGCTGGGCGAGCAATGGCAAAAGGATACCAATCTGCTATTGGGAGTCAACGCAGCCCTCAGATTTTAGTTACACCGAGCTATCACAAGAAATCATGAATCACCCTAACCCTAAACCATTAACTTACTGTAAAGGAAAAACCATGAACTTTAAAAAATCATCCGGACTTTGCGCATTGGCCGGTACTGTTCTGCTCGCCAGCAACAGCTATGCTGGAATGAAAATGGAATTGTCTGACGATTCCGCCATTGAATTTGGTGGCAGTATTCGCGCCGAATTAGTATCCCAAGAAGATGGTGCGACTGTCGGTGATTCAATCGATATGAAGGTCCACAGCATGCGCTTTTATCTCAAGGGTAAAGTGACTGACAGTATCGCATTTCAGCTGCAGACAGAACATAAAGGCGGCGAGATGGTCATGTTGGACACCCTCGCCAAATTTAAAGTTAGCGACAGCGTTAGCGTTTGGGCTGGCCGCTTCATCCCGCCCAGTGACCGCTCTAACCTGAGTGGTTCTTACAACCTGCCCACATGGCAGTATCCAGGTGTGGTATCCAAGTACCCAATCCCGCAAAAAGGTGGTCGTGATGATGGTATCGCGGTGATGGGCTCGGTTGCTGAAGGCCGATTAAGCTACTCCTTTGGTATGTTTAACGGTAAGCAGGCTGATCTTGTGCCGACAGACAGCGAAGCTTTCTCGGGTCGACTCGCCTATAGCTTTTGGGATAAAGAAGGTTACTTAACCAGAAGTACTTACTTCGGGAAAAAAGACATCTTAACCATTGGTTTAACGGCTATGCAGCAGAGCGATGCATTTGGTGATGCTACGGCAACCACTGACTTCTCTGGTTACAACCTAGACTTCATGATGGAAAAGAACCTAGCCAGCGGTGGGTTAGCAAGCGTTGAAGCCGCGGTCTATGACTATGATGAGTATGGTGGAAATGTCGATAAAGAGGGCGATGCTTATATGCTGTCTCTGTCGTATATGTTACCCGGTGAATTTGGCCCAGGTCGTCTACAACCAAGCATCCGCTACCAGGCGTTCGAGCCAGCTGACAGTGCCATTGAAGACACCACCCGCTATGACATAGGTGTTACCTCGGTGATTCGTGGACATGGGGCACGTATTGGCCTGTTCTACGGTGTTCAGGACACTCGCGGTGCGGGTGATGTCTCTGTGGTTAAGATAGGCCTCCAGTTAAAGCTTTAACTGTAACGCTAGTAGGGCATTGTTGGCAGGTAAGCGATCCCAAGCGTTTGTCTGCTAGTTCATGGCTTACCGCCGTTAGTTGACTAATAAACCTCAGTATTTTTACTGGGGTTTATTTTTGTCTGCACTGTTTACCACTGTTACACAAATTGAATACCCCGCAATCAATTAACTTTGGCCCCACTGAGCGCTCTGAACGCGCCATCAAAGCGTTCTATTCCATACACAGCGATAGCCGCCTTTAAACCTAAGCAGTCCCTTAACCCGTCTTTTCAGCTTGATATGTTGTATTAGTTGAGACTCCATATATATAAAAATCATGCACACCCATGGATTTTTCGAAAGATTACTGCGCTTTTACTGTGCAAAAAAAATATTCGAAATGGCATTCGGAAAAAGCGTTAATCCAATCTGACCAAATAAAACTGATTTTAAACAGTCACTTAGAATTTCATTTCATCAATATCAATTTTCTTGGCATGCCCTATGCATTACTAAGGTCAATGGGCATAAATTGCTATTACAAGTTAACTGCAAATAACTTTTCAAAAGGACTATCAAAATGAACATAAGAAAACTCGCATTGTCGGCCATTCCTTTGCTATCAGCATTTGCTTTTCAGGCTCAGGCCGAAAACATTCGAATTGCTATCGGCCACCAAAGTATGTGTACAGACACGTACACAGCGGGAATCGTGGTCAAAGAATTAAAGCTTCTAGAGAAGCACCTGCCGACCACCGGTAAATATGCCGATGTTACCTATAAGATTAGCTGGAGCGACTACTCATCAGGTGGCCCAATCACCAACCAGATGATGGCCAATAAGCTTAACTTTGGTGTGATGGGCGACTATCCGCTCATCGTTAATGGCGCCAAGTTTCAGGAAACTGATTCACTGCGGACCAAATACATTGCCGGAACAGGGTATAACTTAAAAGGCAGTGGTAATGCCATTGTCGTGCCCGTCGACTCCGACATCTACAGTATCGAGCAACTTAAAGGTAAAGAAGTCTCTGTTCCTGTCGGCAGTGCCGCCTGGGGCATGCTGCTGAAAGGAATGCAGGACACTGGTTTCTCAGGCAAAGATTACATGCTCAAGAATCAGAGCCCAGCTGTTGGTGCCGCCAATATTGCCGCCGGCAAAATTGACGCCCATGCCGATTTCTGCCCCTGGTCTGAGTTGATGGAATTCCGAGGTACTGGCCGCAAGATCTATGACGGCAGTGAAACAGGTGTTCCATACCTACACGGCGTTGTGGTTCGTGAAGACTTTGCTGACAAATACCCAGAGGTTGCAACCGCCTTTGTCAAAGCAGTCTACGAAGCGGGCGACTGGATAAGAGAAGATCCTATCAGAGCAGTAGATTCTATCGAGAAGTGGACTGGCGTTGAGAAAGAGGTGCTCTATATCTACTTCTCAGAAGGCGGCCACCTAACCTTAGATCCCACCATCAAATCTGAGTGGGTCGATGCACTGGCCTTTAATCACGGTGTTCTAGTTCAAGAGAAGTCGATTCCGCCACTGGACTTTAACGAGTGGATTACGGAAGAGTATGTAGAAGCTGCTTACCAAGATCTTGGTAAAGACTATCAAAAAGAGAAGGCCTCAATGGTCGATGCTGCCATCGATAATGCCGATCGCCCTATGGAAATATGGCACTCGCGGGAAGGTATCTCCGCCCACAAGACTATTACTGAGTTTCTGGCTGCTGTAGAGGGGTTTCGTAAAACCGGGGCTAAATTAAATGCCACCTATGTCTACGACAAAGAGACTGGGCTTAAATTGTTCGGTAAAACAGCATTCTATGTTAAGACCAAGAAGGGTTTTTCAACCTTTCTCCGTAAGCCTGATGCCGATGATTTTGCTTCTAAAAACAGCGGTATGGTGTTCGATTACGAGGCTGCTTTAGCGTCAATGGGTAGTTAAGTATTCTGCATTTACAAGAAGATGATCTGCCGCCAAAAAAAGTGATTTTGACGGCAGGTCAATTATTTATAGATCAAGAACTCGAGACATAGCTATGAACGTGATCGGTAAGAGTATCAGTATTGATAGACAGACGTCTGATTCACCTGTGGAAAAACCGGGTGCTGGGAATCCTTTAGTCACGCCAGATTCTGTCAAAAAGCCAGCGTCGCACAGTAATGCGCAATCGCTACTGCTTTGGTTTTCTGGGTTGCAACTACAGTCATTTTTTATTGGTACCCTATCACTTACTGTCGGTATTGTTCTCTGGTACCTGGCCACCAAATACAACTTTAATCACTTTATTAATTTTGAAAATGTGCCCTCGCCACTGAAAGTGGGTGCGGCATTTATGATCCAACTGGGTGATCCAGAGTTTTATATCCATATAACAGTCAGTATTCGACGAATCTTAATAGCCTATACCATCGCTGTTGTTTTAGGGGTTGCCATCGGTGTGATTGTGGGCCGCTCCAAGCTGGCCCGCGCAGCGGTTATTCCGTATATCGAGATCATCCGCCCGATACCTGCCGTGGCGTGGATACCATTAGCCATCTTAATGTGGCCGACCGAAGAGTCCTCGATTGTCTACATTACTTTCCTCGGTGCTCTGTTCCCGATCATCCTAAATACCCTGCATGGTGTTGAGCAGACGCCCGATGTACTAGTCCGCGCCGCACGATCATTGGGCGCCTCGAAATTTGCAGTATTTTGGCATGTTGTGCTGCCGGCAGCCTTGCCCAGTATTGCCGCAGGCCTTGCTATCGGTATGGGTATTAGTTGGTTCTCGCTGCTTGCTGGAGAGATCATCTCTGGTCAATACGGCATTGGCTACTTTACCTGGGATGCCTACTCGCTGATTAATTACCCCGATATTGTGGTCGGCATGTTGGTTATTGGTGGTCTTGGCACTCTGTCGACCTATTTGATTAAATTGATGATGAAACCGGCATTACGCTGGAAAGAAAAGCAGCGGTAGTCAGACCAGATGACCAGACTAGGTTTAATCAGACAGTGCCTTAGCAACAACCTAGTCCTGTGGTTGAGCTTAACGGTGGCATTTGCAGTCTTCTATTATCTGCTATTAATGGCCGCTCTAGTCATTCGTTTTGAGAGTCTGCCCAACTATCTCAATGCCTATGATTGGAATTTTAATATTAGACGTATCTGGCTTTCCACTCCGTCGATATTAGACAGCGTAACCATTATGAAAGATGAATGGCTATTCGAAGTGGGTTTTATGAATTATGACTACGGCAAAGGTATCTCAGAATGGAGTCTATTTATCGCACCGTTCAAAGTGTTCGGCGTCCTGTTATTGACGGCCGCCGTATCGGCCAACTTATTACTGTTGCGTGGACGTAACCGTATCTGTTCAGCAGGCGCGGTACGCAGCGCTAGTATGGCCGCAGGTCTGGGCACGACGCTTGCGTCGTTAGCGTCGATCACCATGTCATGGGTGGTCTGTTGTTCCACGCCAACCTGGGTAGTCGGTCTAGCAATGATGGGCCTAGGTGTGTCCACCTCTCTGTGGCTTGAGCCAATAGGAATTTGGGTGAATATCCTAGGGTATGTGTTTTTGATAGTGGCTCTGTTTATAGCTACATCGCGCGGGACAACTGAGACCTAGCTACAAAGGCTCCCTTACTTACCAAACCGGTTAGGAACTAATAATGAATGCAGATGTAATTTCAATCTATAAGAATAAAATTGCTGAAAAAAATGGTGGCCAAGAAAAACGTGGGCGCATTGATATTGAGGGCGTCAGTATTATTTTTGGTTCAGGGGCAGATGAGAATATTGCAGTGACCGAAACCAGCCTAACAATTAATCCCGGTGAGTTTGTCTGTATTCTCGGGCCCTCAGGCTGTGGTAAATCGACCCTGTTAAATTCCATCGCCGGTTATGTTACACCCTCGTCTGGAACAGTCCTGGTAGATGACGATGAAGTGGCGGGCCCTGGGCCTGATCGCGGCATGGTGTTTCAACAGTACTCTTTGTTCCCCTGGAAGACAGTGCTAGAAAATATAGCCTTCGGCCCAAAACTGGCTGGCTGCAGTCCAGACGAATGCAGTTCGATTGCCAACACATTTTTAGCAATGATTGGTCTGACTAAAATAGCCAACACCTTTCCCGGTGAACTATCAGGGGGTATGCAGCAACGGGTGGGTATTGCCCGTGCGCTGGCAAATTACCCTCGCGTGTTACTGATGGATGAGCCGTTCGGTGCACTAGATGCCCAGACTCGCATAATGATGCAAGAGAGCCTGCTCAATATATGGGCTGAGTTTGGCATTACGGTTGTGTTTGTTACCCACGATGTGGATGAAGCAATTTTTTTAGCAGACCGCATTCTCGTCATGAGCGCCAGCCCAGGTTCTGTTATCGCAGATCTGAAAGTGAATCTTGAGAGACCGCGCAAGCCTGAGTTGGCTACCTCACATGATTTTGTAGAGTTAAAGAAGCAGTGCCTCGGCTACATTAGGGCAGAGAGCCTGAAAGCATTTGAGCAGGTAGGAGCCTAATGCGATGTCGATACTAGTTCGGGCTTTTTCGAGAGGTGTTTTTGTCAGCGCTCTGCTGGCAGGGCAGGTCATGCTCGCGGCTGAGGCTATAGCGGCGACAGATGATTATGAACGTGTTAAGAATCCTGTAGCCGTGAAACCTTTTTCTCTCGCGGATCAAAATGGTGCGCCCTTCAATCTGCAGAGCTTAAAAAATCATTGGTCAATGATTTTTATTGGGTTTACCACCTGTCCCGATGTCTGTCCGGTAACCCTAGGTAATCTAGAAGCGGTGCGCGCCGAAATGGGCTTGCGGGTAAGTCCAGAACGCATTCCACGCATTATCTTTCTGGCGGTTGATCCGGCGCGAGATGTGCCCGTATTAAAGGAATATCTCGGTTATTTCCATCCCCAATACATAGGTATTAGCGGAGAGGTTAATCAGATCGGGTCTCTTATTAATAGCCTTAACGCCTTTTATCGACTCGATAAAAAGCATACCGATGACAATGACTATGACGTACTACACACAGCCTATGTCTCACTCATAAATCCGGCGGGAGAGATGGTCGCAAAGCTAAACCCGCCGTTCCATCCTCATAAAACAGCCATGTACCTTTCGCAGTTAATTAGTGGAGTACGGTTCGATGATTAGAATCACCCGAATAGCCATTAGTCTGTTACTTCTAGTGCAAAGCATTCAGCTTAGTGCAGAACAGCAGGTTGACCCCGCAGGCAGCCCCAGGCCAAAAGTGGTGGAGGTTGCAGAGGCATGGGTGGGACTAACGCCCCCCACGATGGCGATGAACGCAGGTTATTTTTCTCTGTCCAACCTGAGTGACAATCCCATTGAGTTAGTGTCTGTTACCAGTCCTGCCTACGGCAGCATTGAGATCCATCAGTCCCAGCTACTAAACGGTATTGCCAGTATGAGAATGCTGCCAACGCTAACCATACAGGCTCACCAGCAGGTTCAGTTTGAATCTGGTGGCCTGCATCTAATGATGCGCAAACCCATTGTAGCCATGTCTCTCGGTGATAGCGCTGTAGTGCAGCTGCATTTCAAGAATGGCACAAGCGTGCATGTTGAAATGCCGGTGTTAAAAAGTAAATCCCGCGACAGCCATCATGAACAGCATAACCATCATCAACACCATTAACTGTCGAGCTAAGTGGCAGCTATGACAGACTCTCGATTAACCCTAGCGATCCTATTCTTTGGCACTGTGTTTTTTATCAGTAAAGCATCAGCCGGCATGATTGATAAAGAGGGGATGGACGAGTGGGAAATCTGTGCCATGTGCCACAACGTCAATGGTATCAGCAGAATGGCCAAATTCCCGAAATTGGCTGGGCAAAAACCAGCCTATATTCGCAAACAATTCTTGGATTTCTATCATGGCCGACGAAATAACGGCGGAGGCCAAATGGAGACCATAGCCACTGAAGTTGACTTGGCGGCGGTAGACAGTATTGCCACTTATTTCGCTCAGTTGCCACCACCTGCGGCTAAAAAACTGGAGCCTGATGCTGACAGTATTCAGCGCTTCTCAAGGGGCGAGAAATTATTTTATCAGGGCCGAGGAAATATTCCAGCCTGTGCCAGTTGCCATGACCCCCTAGGTTATACCGGTCGCCAAAATACACCTCTTGAAGTACTTGATATTCAGTTAATCGCACCCTGGTTATTCGCACAGCATGAACAGTATTTGGTTAAGCAACTAAAGGATTTTAGTGCATCTATTCGAAGTAATGAAGAAACTGGATCTATGCATCATATCGCTCAACAGCTCGACGAAGAAAGTATTCGGTCTGTGGCATTTTTTCTGGCGCGCGAGCAACCCAGCAGAGAAGAATGATTGGTTTGTACTGCACCGATTTGGCGCTTTTTTGCGCACCCTTTAAGGGCGACCTACGAGACAAAATGGTGCGTCGTTTGAAAACGCACCATTAGGCTGCAGTGCCCGTAATTGCTAGGTTTTTTAGAGTTTTATTTGTTGAAAAGTGTTGTTATTACTTGTCATGACAAGTAAGATTAATCACTCAATATTTGGAGGTTTTGAGATGTCCTTATCAGACAAAAACATGTCCCACTTGCCTCTGTATATTCAAATAAAGGAATCATTAAAAAAAGACATTTTAGGTGGGCGTTATGTGCCTTATCAGAAGATGCCATCGGAGAGCGAATTAATTAAATCATTCGGCGTTAGCCGGATTACCGTTCGCCAAGCACTGAGAGATTTACACCTAGAAGGTTTGATTTTTACGTCACAGGGAAAGGGCACCTTTGCGAGTAAGCCAAAAGCAACCCAAGATGTTAAATATCTGCAGGGTTTCGCTGAAGCAATGGGACCAAAAGGCTATGAAGCCACCGCACGTTTGGTCAGTATTCGTGAGATGGCGCCGAGCCGAGAGGTTAAAAGTAAACTTAAGGTATTAGCGAAAGAGCCAGTTGTTGAGGTGATTCGAGTGAGATATTTGAATCGTGAACCAGTGTCTGTAGACAGCTCTTATTTCCCCTTAGCAATAGGCCGTAAATTATTTTCTAAAGATATGAGTGGCGATATTTTTCCATTACTAGAAAACGAATTAGGCCTTGAATTGGGGTTGGCAGAAGTTAGTTTGGAGGCCCGGCCAGCCGATGCCAGTACGGCAAAATTACTGGGCTCTGAATCGGGTTGTCCGATTATGTGGGTGCAGCGACTGACCTACGACCGTCTGGGTGAACCTGTCGATTTTGAGTATTTAGCCTTCCGTGGTGATACCTATAAATACCAGTTCCAGATTGAGAGGTCCTGAAGATTAACGCCAAGACCTAAATTATTTTAACTAAATCAGTGAGTAGTCACTCACTTAAATATCGAAAATTGGACGAGGAAACTCATGAATCTCCCTGACGACATAGAAGTAAAAGACATTGATATACTAATTATCGGTGGTGGTACCGCCGGTCCGATGGCTGCAGTAGCGGCTAAAGAAAAGAACCCTGACGCCTCAGTGATGCTGCTCGAAAAGGCCAATGTTAAACGTTCTGGCGCCATCAGCATGGGCATGGACGGACTTAATAATGCCGTTGTACCCGGTCACTCGACACCTGAGGACTATGTAAAAGAAATCACCATTGCTAACGACGGCGTCCTTCTGCAAAAAGGTGTTATGACCTATGCAGAAAATTCTTTCGCAATGATTCAAAAGCTTGATAAATGGGGTGTCTACTTCCAGAAAGATGAGACTGGCGAGTACGACATGAAGAAGGTACACCATCTGGGTACCTATGTTCTGCCTATGCCAGAAGGGCACAACATCAAGAAAATCCTTTATCGCCGTCTGCGTCGTCATCGGGTGACTGTTGAAAATCGCTATCAGGCTATTCGCATTTTAAAAGATGCTGAAGGCAATGCCTGTGGTTGTATTTCCTTGAATTCCCGCACTGCTGAGATTTTGGTGATTCGTGCCAAGTCGGTAGTTATGTGTACAGGTGCAGCCGGACGAATCGGTTTACCGGCCTCAGGCTACCTCTTTGGTACCTACGAAAATCCCTCTAACTGTGGTGATGGTCACTCAATGGCATTCCATTGTGGTGCCGAGCTAACCGGCCTTGAATGCTATCAGATTAACCCCTTGCTTAAAGACTATAACGGCCCTGCCTGCGCCTATGTGACCGGGCCATTAGGTGGTTATACCGCCAACTCCAAGGGTGATCGCTTTATTGAATGCGATTACTGGAGTGGTCAGATGATGATGGAGTTTTACAACGAATTGCAGGGTGGTAACGGACCTGTGTTCTTGAAGCTCGATCACCTTGCTGAAGAGACTATTCAAGAAATTGAACATGTACTGCACACCAACGAACGTCCCAGTCGCGGGCGCTTCCATGATGGTCGTGGCGTAGATTACCGCACCAAAATGGTTGAAATGCATATCTCCGAGATTGGCTTCTGTGCCGGTCACTCTGCTTCAGGGGTCTGGACTAACGAAAAAGGCGAGACCACTGTGCCTGGACTGTATGGCGCCGGTGATATGGCCTCAATTCCTCACAGCTATATGCTTGGTGCCTTTGTGTTTGGTGAAATTTGTGGTGTTAATGCCGCCGAATTTGCTGAGGGCAGAGAGTTCGCTGAACTCGATATGGACTTCATTATCTCTGAGCGTGACCGTATTTTAGCGCCAATGAAACGCACTGATGGCATTCCTCCGAGCCAATTTGAATACAAGGTTCGCCGTCTCGTGAACGACTATCTGCAGCCACCCAAGGTGACTAAGAAGATGGATATTGGTTTACAGCGTCTGATCGCCATGGAAGACGACATTCAACATCTGTTTGCCCGTGACGCCCATGAACTACTGCGCGCCAACGAAGCACAGCATGTGTATGACTGCGCCAAGATGGCCGCTGTGGCGTCTATGTACCGTACTGAAAGTCGCTGGGGTCTCTATCACCACTATGTTGATCACCCTGAAACCAATAACGAAGACTGGTTTTGCCATGTTCAGCTACATAAAAATGAAGATGATGAAATGGTCTGTAAGACACGCCCAATCGATCCTTATGTTGTTGAGTTAGATGACAACGAAAAGAATGCCTACTCGCAAATGCGCGTCCAGCAGGCCAGCTAATTAAACACTTTATGGAGCATTACCCATGCCAATAGCATCGCAAATATCAATGGTTCCCGTCGTCGTAGATGATGACAAATGTATCGCCGAAAAGGGTTGTCGGACCTGTATCGATGTGTGTCCTCTCGACGTTCTGTGGATTAACGAAGAAACCGGAAAAGCGCACATGAAATATGACGAATGTTGGTACTGCATGCCCTGTGAGACAGACTGTCCTACAGATGCCGTGACCGTAAATATTCCTTACTTACTGCGCTGAGGTTAACCATGTCTAATTTTACAGACCCATTATTAATTTCTATCGAGACACGACTGCAGGATGCAGACGCAGGTATTCGTCGAGTGGCGGTTATGGACCTTGTCGATAGTCCCGAGCCTGAGGCCGTTGAATTATTGATTATTGCACTTAGCGATGCAGATGAAAATGTACGCATGGAGGCCGCTAAGGTAATCGACGAGTTCGAGCCCATGGATATGATGGACTCGCTGGTAACTGCACTTATCTCCGTTGACGAGAATGTGCGTAATGCCGCGGCAAGCGCGCTGGCAGATTTGAAAGACCCTGCCGTTGCCCCTGCGCTTATTGAAGCTCTCAAGGAAGACGATACCTTTGTTCTCACCGCCATCTTGCGTGCGTTAAAGCAGTTGCGTATCAAAGATGCACGTCCCCACGCCATAGAGCTATTGCAGCATGCTCAGGCGGGTGTGCGTCGTGAAGCGGTTGGTGTACTCGGGTATCTGCAAGATGTAGAGAACCTGCCACAGCTTATGTCAGTGGCGAGTAATGACGCCGATCCAGAAGTTCGCCGTGCTGCTGTTGGCACATTGATCTTTGCCCCTGCAGGTATGGTGGCAGAGTCATTGATGAAAGCCATTAGCGACGAAAATTGGCTGGTGCGTGTTGAGTCAATCAAGGGTCTCGGCAAGCTCAAGATTCAAGAGTCACTGCCCCTGTTAATGGCGGCAGTTGATGATGAACGCTGGCAGGTACAGGAAAAGGGCGCAGAGGCCATAGGCTTGCTGGGTGCCTATAAAGGTATTCCGGCACTGGCTAAATGTATTGTTGATCCCATCAGTAACCTGCGTAAATCCGCTGTTGCTGCACTGGGTCAAATTAAGCATATAGATGGTCTGCCACTGCTTGAGATCGCCAAGAATGACAATGATCCAGACGTGCGTAAATTAGCACGCTGGGCCAGCGATCAGATCGCTGCAGCATCAGAAGTGGAGGCATAGCCCGTGACGTTTGTTGTTACTGAACAGTGTATTAAGTGCAAGTTTACCGACTGTGTAGATGTGTGCCCAGTAGACTGTTTTCACGAGGGTCCTAACTTTATCGTGATCAACCCAGAGGGCTGTATTGACTGCGCCCTCTGTGTTCCCGAGTGTCCTGTGGATGCGATTTTCGATGAGGCAGATCTTCCCGATGAGTTCCAAGAATACATCCAGATCAATGCGGACCTCTCAGAGACATGGCCCGAAATTAGTGCCACCACAGATCCTCTGCCGGATGCCCAAGAATGGGCCGATCAGCCGGGTAAGCGGGATGCATTAATTCTCGCAGCATAGATTACAACGTAAAAAAACACCTGATGCATTGAGTCGAATCTAGTTGATTGGTTTTAGCTAGAGGGCTTCTCTGCGATAACGTTAACGTCAATCACGTCTAGAGACTAACCAATGAATTCAGATATGCCGCTGTCAATAAAGCTTAAAAAGCGCGCGAGCCTACTTGAATTGAGTTGGTCAGAAGGCGATGTAGACCAAATATCCGAACAAAACCTACGCCGTTACTGTGCCTGTTCTGGCTGCAGGGCTAAAAAACAAGTAGGCGTCGAACTGATGACGGATAACGCATCGGTCACCGACATGGTGTTAATGGGTACAACCGGTGTGCAGATAAAGTTTTCTGACGGACATGATCGCGGTATTTATCCCTGGGGCTACTTGCGCGCGATTGCAAAGGGTGAGGGCGAGGTTTTTCTCAATGACTAATGTCAGCGCCAAATTCAAACCGGTGGCCATAGAACGCCTCACCACATTGCGAACCAGCACAACGTTACTGTTGCCGGGCATAACCTTTTGTATCATAGTGGTGCTCGCGGCTAATTATATTACCGACCATTATGGAAGCCCGGCGATTCTCTGTGCACTGTTGTTGGGAATGGCTTTTAATAATATCTCCAAGTATCCCGAATTTTCTCGTGGCCTAGAATTTTGTGGCAAAACCGTTCTACGCTGCGGTGTAGCCCTGCTCGGTGTGCGCATTACCTTTAGTCAGATCTCAGAGCTTGGCATACAGCCGGTGTTCGTCGTGTTTGCCGTAGTGATCGCGACTCTAGGCTTTAGTTTACTGGTGGCAAAACTGCTAAATATTGAGCGTATTCCGGCGATTATTGCAGGGGCCGGTGTGGCGATATGCGGTGTGTCTGCCGCACTAGCGGTAGCCTCAGTTCTGCCCACTAATAAAGAGACAGAAAAGAATCTACTTTGTACCGTGGTGGGTATAACTGGCTTAAGTACCATCGTGATGGTGGTTTATCCGGGAATGATGGTGAGTCTAGGGTTTAATCCTGAACAGATAGGACTTTTTCTCGGTGCCAGCATCCACGATGTAGCCCAGGTATTTGGTGCAGGGCACATGATCTCAGACGAGGTTGGGGAACTGGCCACCTATACAAAGATGTTAAGAGTCTCAATGCTGGTTCCTGTGGTGTTAGGGCTCGGCTTTATTTACCGCAATGCCGTCTTAGAGAGCCTTAAGATGTCGTCAGCAGGGCAGGGTGTAGATTCCTTAAAAGGTGCCAAGCCCACATTATTTCCATTATTTTTAGTCGCCTTCGTCGCGCTTGTTGTACTTTCAAACCTATCGGTAATCCCCACAGTCGCCATAGATTATATGGGCGACCTATCGGCGCTCTGTCTGCTGATAGCCATGGCAGCGTTAGGGACCAAAACCAATTTAATCGAGATGTGGAAGCTGGGGCAAAAGCCCTTTTTATTACTGCTTCTCAACACCCTTTTTATCGGCCTACTGGCCTACCTGTTAATTCAATAGAGGATTTAACCGACTATGGCAAATTTGATGACAGAAACTGTTACCGAAGTGCACCATTGGAATGACACGTTATTTAGCTTTAAGACGACAAGAGACATGTCGTTCAAATTTGAAAATGGCCATTTCACCATGATCGGCCTAGAAGATAATGGACGGCCCTTACTGCGCGCCTACAGCATAGTCAGTGCTAATTACGAAGAAG
The DNA here is from genome assembly GCA_002335945.1 of Porticoccaceae bacterium UBA1989. GTDB lineage: Bacteria > Pseudomonadota > Gammaproteobacteria > Pseudomonadales > Porticoccaceae > HTCC2207. The sequence goes on along the minus strand of DDDD01000041.1, from coordinate 4,431 downwards.
AACTTGAGTTCTTTAGCATCAAAGTCCCTGATGGCCCACTGACATCAAAACTACAGCACTTAAAAATTGGTGATGAAATTTTTGTTAGCAGCAAATCTACAGGCTCGCTAACGGTTGGTAATATGCTGCCTGGCAAGAACCTTTACCTGTTTAGTACAGGAACCGGATTGGCACCTTTTTTAAGCATTATTCGCGACCCTGAAGTGTATGAGGCGTTCGATAAAATAATACTGACCCATGGTGTTCGCAATGTTAACGAACTGGCCTACCGTGAATCGATCAACGAGCACTTGCCAAATAATGAATATTTTGGTGAAGAAGTGCGTGAAAAACTTATTTATTACCCCACAGTGACCCGTGAAGAATATGAGTTTCAGGGACGGATTACCGACTTAATCGAATCTGGAAAGTTTGCTGAAGATATAGGCTTGCCTGCGCTTAATCCTGAGAGTGATCGCGCCATGCTCTGTGGTAGTCCAGCGATGTTAAAAGACACCTGCAAAATTCTAGATCAATTGGGCTTTGTTGAAACGCGACACGGCGAGCTTGGTAGCTATGTGGTCGAAAGAGCCTTTGTAGAATCCTAAGCTAAATCGCGCAAAACCGGATATGGGAAAGTAATCATGGCAGTTATCACCGAACAATCAGTCTATGTAGCACTCGGGTTTATTATGGATCCCTTTTTACAGCGCGACTATGTAAGCCTAAAAGCCATAGAGACGCTCAGTGTGGTTGATAACAGAGTACAGCTCAGCCTAAAGCTTGGTTATCCCGCAGCGTCCATGCTTGGCAAGATTACACTGCATGTAAAGACCCAGCTTCAAGCAGCGGGATTTGAAGATCCAGAGGTTAGGGTTGTTACTGACGTAGTGGCCAGTCCCAGTCAAACAGCAGAGGGTCATCTGAGTGGTATTAAAAATATTATTTCTGTTGCCTCAGGAAAGGGCGGTGTTGGCAAATCCACCACCGCAGTGAATCTTGCATTAGCCTTGCATGCCGAAGGCGCCAGCGTGGGAATACTGGACGCCGATATCTACGGCCCCAGTCAACGCACAATGCTGGGTGTGGCAGATGATGTAAAACCCGAACTGGTCGACGAGAAATATCTTAAGCCAGTGATACGAATGGGTATTAAATCTATGTCCGTAGGCTATTTGTCAGAGGAGAAAGCCCCGATGATATGGCGCGGACCAATGGCCACGCGCATGCTTAGTCAGCTCATGGAGCAAACCATTTGGGGTGACTTAGATTATCTAGTGATTGATATGCCACCGGGTACCGGTGATATTCAAATCTCACTGGCGCAAAAGATCAGCGTGTCCGGTGCGGTGATTGTTTCTACACCTCAGCAAGTTGCGTTGATCGATGCCCGTAAAGGCATCGAAATGTTTAACAAGGTGGGCATCCCCGTACTGGGTATTGTCGAAAATATGGCGACGCACATCTGCTCAAACTGTGGCCACGAAGAATCAATTTTTGGCGCCCATGGCGCAGAGGCCATGGCCAAAGAGTATCAGGTGGCGCTGTTGGGTTCACTGCCATTGGATAGCCGTATCAGAGAAGATGTGGATCAGGGTTTACCGACGGTAGCCTCAGACCCAACAGGCCCACTGACCGCAGCGTACACCTCCTTAGCCCATAATGTAGCCGCCCAACTGTGGCAGCTCAATCAAACAACCCCAGTCAGCCCAGAAATAGTAATGCTAGAAGAATAATTAATGCCGTGATCTAGCAGATTCCCCGTCATGCCAGCGAAGGAACGTCATCCCAGCGCAGGAACGTCACCCCAGTGAAGGAACGTCACCCCAGCGAAGGAACGTCACCCCAGCGAAGGCTGGGGCTGGGGCTGGGACCAGGGCCTCAACATGGATTACCGCCTACGCGAGAATGACATGACGGGTTTGCAAGAATGGTGAGTTTACTTGCCTAAGGTAGGTTCCACAGGTTACAAAAAAAGCCCCCTCAAACACCCAATGCCTCTTCTAGGCTAGCTTATAAATAAATTTCCATTTCCCAAGCTTTTCACCCAGAATGCAAGCTCGTTTTTTTAAGTGGCGGGGTTTCTTGGCCCCGTCGCCGTTTTAGTAGAGTGAGTTTTTTATGCATGAATACTGAAGACAGATTGCCAATTATTGTGGGTGTGGGGCAGGTTGTCGACCATTGGGATGGTGGCGATCTAAGTCTGGCGCCGAGTCCGATTGGCTTGATTGCGGAATCTATTAAGCGCGCCCAGGCTGATGCTGGGGTGGCGGATCTTGGTGACAAGTTGGATACCTTGGCGGTGGTGAGGGCGTTTACAGATTCTTTGCTTACGCCGTTTGATCCCTTTGGTAAGGCGAAGAACTTTCCTGCGGCGGTGATTGATGCAACTGGGCTGCAGCCTAAGAAGACCATTTATTCTACGGCGGGTGGCGAACAGCCTCAGTCGCTGGTGAATGAGCTGTGTGAAGACATTGCCCGCGGTGATATTCGTTTGGCGATGATTACCGGTGGTGAGGCGGTGGCTGCGCTTAAAACGGCGTTGAAGAAGCGGTTTACGTTGGATTGGTCGTCGGATGCGGTGGCTGAGGTCGATGAGCGTGGTGCCCAGACTGACTTTATCTCTATGTATGAGGTGCTGAATGGTATGGGCTTGCCGCCGCAAACCTATGCGGCGATGGAGGAGGCTCTGCGGGCTCGGTTGGGGCTGTCGAAGTCGGATTACTTGGGTTATATGGCGGGTATCTGTGCGGGGCTGTCTGAGACGGCTGCGCAAAATCCTTACTCACAGTTTCCTGAAGCGCGGTCTGCGGCGTTTTTGGCGGAGCCTTCGAAAGACAATTACCCTATTTGCGACCCTTACCTTAAATGGCACATTGCTCAGGATGCGGTTAACCAGGCGTCGACCTTAATGCTGATGAGTGTCGGCTATGCTAAAGAGCTGGGTATTGAATCTGATAAATGGATCTATCTGCATGGCTACTCGGATGTTAAAGAAAAGCTGGTGTCTGAACGCCCTGATTTGTCGAAGTCTAGGGCGCTGGAGCTTGCTATTGCTGGCGCTATCGACAGTGCGGGTATTGCTGCTGGGCGAATTGCTTACCGTGATATTTACAGCTGTTTCCCGATTGTTGTGCACCTTGCGGCTGAGGTGTTTGGGCTTGACCCCTTGCATGACCAGATGAGTATGACCGGTGGGCTGCCGTTTTTTGGTGGCTCGGGGAATAATTATTCTACCCATGGGATTGCCACGATGGTCGAAACCTTGCGCCAGGATCGAGAGGCTTATGGTCTGGTGCTGGCCAATGGTGGCTTTATGAGTAAGCAATCGGCGGGGGTCTATTCGGCGAAAGCACCCGATAGCTGGGCCGATGTTTCCAGTGCGCATTTGCAGGCGGAGGTAGATGCTCAGCCTGAACCCAGGTTGCTGAATGAAGATTGCACGGCGGTTATTGAGGCTTACACAGTGCGCCATGGCCGCCACGGTGTCGCCCATGCGTATTTGTTTGCGCGTAATAGTGAAGGCCGGGTGATGGCGACGGTGCCGGTAGATCACCACGCTACCATGGATGCCCTGCACACATTTGATAGTCCGGTTGGCCAGACGGTTAACATTATTCATCGAGAGGGTAAAAATATTCTCTCTAATCCCCAACCATTAGGTACTCCTATGTCAGACGATTTTCTCTCACGCGATTTTAAATACGTAGACCTTAAACGCGACGGCAATGTGCTTGAGGTTACGCTTAATCGCCCTGAGGCTTACAACGCTCTGTTTAGTGCGGCTCACTTTGAGTTGGCTGAAATTTTTGATGAGTTTGAGCGCGACCAAGACCTCTGGGTGGCTATTGTTACCGGTGCTGGCGAAAAAGCCTTTTGTAGTGGTAACGACCTTAAGGTGTCGGTGAGCGGTGGTGATATGTCGATGCCTGCCTCCGGATTCGCGGGGCTATGTTCGCGAACCGATCGCGAGAAGCCGGTTATTGCGGCGGTTAATGGGGTTGCGATGGGCGGCGGTTTGGAAATTGTGTTGGCCTGTGATTTGGCTATTGCTGATCCTATGGCGAGCTTTGCGCTGCCGGAAGTGAAGGTGGGTCTGTTTGCTGCTGCGGGTGGGGTGCAACGTTTAACCCGCCAAATTGGTGAGAAGGCGGCGATGGAACTGATTTTGACGGGCCGTAAACTGGGTGCCGATGAGGCTTCTGCGTTGGGGTTAATTAATTCTATCTCGGCGTCGGGTGATGTGATGGGCGCTGCCCGTGCCTTGGCGCAAACCATTGCCGGAAATTCGCCGACGTCTATTCGGGCGTCGAAGCGTGTGCTGAATGCGGTTGATGATTTAGGCAAATGGGATAAGGCGCTGGCGCTTAGTCAGGCTGAAATTGCGCAGCTGATACAGTCTAAGGATGCCCGCGAGGGTATGACGGCCTTTGTGCAAAAGCGAAAGCCTAA
>DDDD01000116.1 GCA_002335945.1 Porticoccaceae bacterium UBA1989 | reverse complement strand
TCTTGCGGTCACCCTGCCTCGGGCGGGTAATCTTGCAGGTGGCGGGTTTATGATGGTTTATCTTGCAGATAAAGAAAAAACCATTGCTTTAGACTACCGAGAGATGGCTCCATCAGGAGCAACTCGCGATATGTTCCTTGATGCTCAGGGTGATGTTGATAATCAGCTCGCTCGCTTCAGTATAAATTCTTCAGCGGTGCCTGGTACCGTTGCTGGGCTCCTCCACGCCCATAAAGAATACGGCTCTTTAAGTTTATCTAAAGTGATTAATCCTGCAATAAAGCTTGCTAAAAGTGGGTTTGATGTTAGCGTCGATTTATCCACTTCTCTTCAGTCCAGGGCTTCAAGGCTGAGTAAAAATAAGGCCTCACGGGGCTATTTTTATAAGAAAAATGGAGATTTCTATCAGCCTGGTGAGAAGTTTGTGCAATCGGATCTTGCTGCCACCTTGCGACGAATTCGAGACAGAGGTCGTGAGGGATTCTATCAAGGCAAAACTGCAGAATTACTGCTACAAGAGATGAAACGGTCAAACGGGTTGATCACTAGAGCAGACCTAGACAATTACAGGGTCGAGACACGAGAACCAGTGTGTGGCAATTATAAAGCTAATAAGGTTTGCGCGATGCCTCCCCCTTCGTCAGGTGGCGTACATTTAGTGCAGATGCTCAATATGCTTGAGGGTTGGGATATTGAACAACTTGGACACAATAGCGCAGCTTATATCCATAGGTTAGTGGAGGTAATGCGTCGTGCCTATGCTGATCGTAGCGCTTATTTAGGTGATCCTGACTATTATGATGTGCCAGTCGAGCAACTTATTGACAAGCGATATGCTGCGTCCCTGCGAGAGGCTATTGATCTAAAAAAAGCAGGACTCTCATCTAATGTTCAGCCCGGTTTAGACGTCGATGCAGATGAATTGTCAAAAGGGCGTTATCTAGCAGCTAATGAGCCCGTTGAAACTACGCATTTCTCGACCTGGGATAAGTGGGGCAACGTGGTTAGTAGCACCACCACTTTAAACTTCTCATATGGAAGCGGTATTTCAGTGGCAGGTGCAGGATTTTTACTCAACAATGAAATGGATGATTTCTCTGCAAAGGTTGGCTCTCCAAATGGCTTTGGACTCATTGGTGGCGTAGCTAATGCTATCGAACCGGGAAAGCGACCCTTATCTTCTATGACTCCGACTATCGTATTCAATACTGATGGCAAACCCACTTTAGCAACTGGTAGTCCTGGGGGTAGCACGATCATCACGGTTGTTCTGCAAACTGTGCTCAATGTTTTGGCATTTGATATGGGAATCGCAGAGGCCTCTTCAGTTCCCCGAATTCATCACCAGTGGTTACCGGATCAAGTTTATTTTGAATCTGGGATTTCTAACGACACCTTGCAAATGTTACGAAATATGGGCCATACAGTGGCTAAAAACCCCAGAATATTGGGGGCAACCCAAAGTATTCAAAAGGGCCCTCACAGTGTTATCCTCGGTGCCTCAGACCCTCGTCGCCAGGGTGCTGGCGCTGTGGCTGAGTAGGATTGGCCGCCGCGGTTTAATAAGTTGCCTTTGGTATTGGAGTATTAGTAAGCGTTAGCCATATTTCATCGCAGATTTAGCACTCATAGCCTCAAACTTAAACCTTTAAAGTTTAAAAAGTCTATGGTTAATAGAATAATTAATCGATTGATTTGTGACTGTCTACTAAAAGGGTGCCCCAAACTAAAAGAAATTATTTTCTATATTTCCAAGCCTAATGTTAACTTTGTAATCAATAACTTTGCTTTCTTACCTGACCGAAAGTACAGTTGCCTGATTTCTTACCTTAAACTACCCTTTATAATTTGATCTAATTGCGCAGTATTAATCATTATTATAAGGATTCGACAATGAGAATTTCGTTAGGCCAGAAGATTATTTCATTTATCAAATACTCTAGCACAGTTATCGTTGCCGCTTTACTCGTTGCCTGTGGTGGTGGGGGCGGGGGCGGTGAAATAACTGCCCCCCCCGTAGTAGTTGATCCAGGATCTGGTTGGGTAGCTGGAGAGTATGATGACTGGCGATTGGATTCCATGCGAAATATTTGTGCAAATCCTCGCACGACCGGTGGCTACAGTGATACTCAAGGAGATGTTACTGACGAGAACTTTTGGATTCGATCTTACAGCAACGATACCTATCTATGGTATTCAGAATTGCCAGATATTGATCCGGGTACAGTAAGTAGTGCAGAAGATTATTTTGACCTAATGGTAACTGAAGGCCTATCACCTACTGGAAATCCTAAAGATCAATTCCACTATAGCCAAGATACTGAGGAATATAATAATTATTACTCTGGAGTGTCCGCTGGATACGGCGTGAGATTTTTTATTATCGAAAGCTCACCTCCTCGTAAAATAGTCGTCGGTTATAACGAACCCAATACGCCCGCTTCAGATAATAATTTATCTCGTGGCGCGGAAATCATTTCCATTGATGGGGAGAATATCGAAGATAGT
>DDDD01000031.1:3463-5919 GCA_002335945.1 Porticoccaceae bacterium UBA1989 | reverse complement strand
GACTCATAAATAACAATATCGCCAGCCGTAAGCGCTTTTGCAACGGTCTCACTTGCCTTAATAATAGGTGTTAAGTCAGGCCGATTTACATCATCAATTGGTGTCGGGACAGTAACAATAAAAATACTGCAGCCACCCAAATCGTTCGCATCACAACTAAACGCTAAGTGAGATGCACTTGTCATTTCTTCTTCTGTTACCTCCAGGGTACTATCTCTACCCAGCCTCAACTCATCAATACGTCGCGTACTGATATCAAACCCGAGCGTCGATCGAGTCTTACCAAATTCGACCGCCAGTGGCAGGCCAACGTAACCAAGCCCAATAATGGCAATTTTTTTATTTTGAACCATAAAACTTAACTCACAATTAATAATTTTTCAGAGATTTCCCGGCACATTACTAAAATTTGATAATAGCCTTTATCGAATCCTACCTCACAATCCATCAGCCTCAGCGTCAACCTCAGACTTCAACGCCTCAATCTCCCGCTCCAAGGCACGATACTCACGCTGCTTGCGCACCAAAAAGCTCGCGGTGATCGCAGCCTTTTCCGCCAGGCCCTTCGGCGTCAATAAATAGGCATACCCCAGCTTATTATCTGAGCGCCGAAAGTTGCCCAATTTTATAAAACCCACATCGATTAACGACTTAACCACATAGTTAGTCTTGCCCAAGCTAACGCCAAGCTCTGCCGACAGCTCACGTTGAGTGAGTCGGGGATTTTGCTTCATGAGTCGAAGGACACTGAGTTGGATTTCGTCGTTGGGCATAAACTCTACTATTTGATCAGGCACGCTACCGCACAGCCGAACCATCAAACAGCCGGCCATTATAAGAACGCTGTTCATCGCATGAACAGGTCTGAAGTCTAGCACAGACTATTGACTTTAGCGCGACGAAATAAGCTGCCTCTAAAGACTACAGGTCAGGTCATTCAACGACTAAGGCACGTCGACTAAATAATGGGCGCTTACATTCGCCAAAAGATCTCGACCAGCATACGGCTCGGGTTCAGCGCTATCGACTGCCTCGCTGATGCCACCGCCACGCACTCCTCACAATAGCGTCTAAGCTATCGTACTGAGGCCTCCAACCAAGCTGGTTGAAGGCTAACTGACTATCAGCCACCAAGACTGCAGGGTCACCAGTGCGCCTACCTTCAACTGCAAATTGGATGCAGGTTCCTGTGACTTTTTCGCAAGCTTTTATAACATCAGCAACAGAAAAGCCCTTGCCATTACCGAGGTTATAAGCAGAAAACCCGCTGTTATTGTTCATATGTTCCAAGGCTAAAAGATGGGCCTGGGCAAGATCGGTTACATGCACATAATCACGAACGCATGTGCCATCATAAGTGTCGTAGTCAGTGCCAAACACCTTGAGCTTATTACCATCAGGAAGTACTGATTTTAGGATATTTGGAATCAGGTGTGTCTCTGGCTCATGAGCCTCCCCGATGGTTTCTGACTGATCAGCACCTGCGGCATTGAAATATCGTAAACAGGTAGCATTGAAACTGTAGGCAGAGCAAATATCTCGCAGTATGTTTTCAGCCATAAGCTTGCTTTGGCCATAGGGATTAATAGGTAACTTAGAATGCTCCTCCGCGATGGAGTTGGTCACCGGATTACCAAAGATAGCGGCCGTAGACGAGAACACCAAATCGTTTATATCGTTGCGCAATAACTCATGAACAAGGTTAAGTGTACCAACCACGTTATTGCGATAATAAAGATCGGGCTTTTTGACCGACTCACTTACCAATGACTTTGCAGCAAAGTGAATCACACCATCAAACTGCCTACCTTTTAGGCTTCGGGCTAACATCTCTTGGTCAAGCAAATTAACCCGCAAAACCTCATAATCCCGGACCGCCCACTCATGCCCAGTAGAAAAATCATCCATGACCACTACGTCATGACCCTGGTTCTGAGCATATTTCGCCATATGAGACCCTACATAACCAGCGCCGCCAGGAATGAGTAACTTCATTGGCTATCTACCTCCAAGCTTTTGCAGGCTAATCTTGCTGCTCGGTCACAGCATAGTCAGAATTACGCTCCTCAACCTGTGCGGTTTGCATAAATACAAACCCATACAAGACACATTGCCCACAAAATATAATCAGCCATCCATGTCCTGTTATCGGCCACCAAGCAGCTAGGTAGCCCGCCAAGGCAAGACCAGCGCTCATCGTCGAGATTGATAATCCGGTCATCGAATTAGCCATATTTTGTGATTTAAAGTGCTTTTTGAACTGTACGTGTATGCGGTTATGCAGATGGTCGTTATCAGGCAAAAACATTGACCTTCCTGTGATCATGCGCCTCGCCATACTTACCACGATCTCTATGCAGGGATATGCCAGCAGTACCGCCAAGAAAGAGGCTGAGAATATGCCTTGGGCATTAAAAAATAGGCCCGCCAAAACAACACCTGCGCCCAACCCATAA
>DDDD01000031.1:0-3416 GCA_002335945.1 Porticoccaceae bacterium UBA1989 | reverse complement strand
AGGTAGAAGATAAGGAACGCAACAAAATAGATACCTGGCATAAGCCCATTGGCGCCATCTGCCATATTCGCGGCATTCAAAAAGCCAACACAAAATATAATGGTAATAATAAGGCCAATAACTGAATAACCGAGTAAGAAATCGATGCCTGGAATACCAATCTCCTTTGGCACTAAATCAGGCCACAGACCCAGAACAATCAAGAATATTAATGCTTTACTTAACAATCGGTAGCGGGGCTTGAGTAAATCATTGCGAATATCTTCAACTAAACCTAGCGCAGCGCAACCCAAGGTTCCGATCCATCCGTACAGCGGTATACCCAATGAACCAGCGGCATGGGTTTCGGCCCCAAATATGACGGCCGTCGATATGAACATCACACTGATGAAGAACACTACCGCGCCACCCAACCTCGAGGCAACAATCTCTCCGATACCATGCTTATTAACACTGTCTTCAGCAAAATTTTGTCGGGTGATCCATTGCATTAAAATCATTGACAGTAAACCTGCTAGCCCAAAAAACCCAGCGGCCAAGACCATCATAATTGCTAATTTGGCGATTTCTTTTTCGGTCAGTAAAAATTTATTCATGAGCCATTCCGTTTGCGTCTTAGCTGTCTATGATTTTCTGCTGTAGTGTCTAATTAGCACGATAAGAACGGAGAGCATCCCACCGAGCAAGGTCCCCAAGATACATATGAGAGCACGCTTGGGCTTTGACTTCTCTTCTGGCAACATGGCCCGGCTAACGGTAAGGCCAGCAAGAAAAAACATTAAAGCCATCGTCGAAACTGCTGACACCGAGCGTGCAGGCACGATGTTGATTCCCACAGCCTCTTTAAGCGCCTTAAAATTCAGCACAGTGATATCCTAAAGGGCGCTGTTCCCTAAATCTAATCGAAGACACTTTTGATCAAGACCTCATCTGGCGCTAAGAATTTTTCATTACCCTCAAAAATCACTGTTTCACGTCCGTCAGATATAATTTTTGATGCGACCAAACTACCGACAGACCCTAGGGCTAGAATTGACTGAATAGACCGCTGTTGCTCTACGGCCTCATTATTAGCGCGCCGCTTAAAATCATCAGCGCTCAAGAATGCACTTTCAAGCACCCCAACCCAAATAAGGCCAACCGCAATCATAAAATACAGCATGATCCGAATAGTAATTCCCTCGTAGATATAACGACTCCCTTCATTTCTTATTCAAATATAATTAACAACCATGGCGTAGCGAAATTTACATACAACATTCGTAACCGTCTATTCGGCTCGGACCGCTAGGCAATTGGTAATAGCCTCTATCACCATTTACCGGCATTATGACCGTCTTAGCCGCCATGGTCCCCGCTTTAACCAAGCACATGCCGAAGGCACCGTGAACATTTAAACACCATTTTAGCCACCTGAGTGTTCATGCCACCTCCAGGCACTTTGAGTGATCGCATCTAGACTGCCAAATTTTGGTTCCCAACTGATTTTGCAGATGGCTGCAGAGCTGTCAGCCACAAGTACGGGCGGATCGCCTACACGTCGCATAGCCGGATCAAAGGGTATCATCTTTTTAACAGCACGTTCGCAGCTTCTAATAACATCTAGTACCGAAAAACCACTGCCATTGCCTAAGTTAAAGGCTGAGAACCCGCTATTATCCTTCATATATTCAAGGGCCAGAAAATGCGCCTCCGCAAGATCAGTCACGTGCACATAATCACGAACGCAAGTACCGTCATGAGTTTCATAATCAGTGCCAAATACTTTAAGAACACTGCCTCCTGGAATCGTCGACTTCAGGATGTTGGGAATCAGATGAGTCTCTGGGTCATGTGCCTCACCTAAGGAGCCTGAACGATCTGCGCCAGCGGCATTAAAATACCGAAAACAAGTGGCGTTAATGTCGTGAACCGCACAAATATCTCTCAGCATATTCTCGGCCATTAGCTTACTTTGGCCGTATGGGTTTATTGGGTTCTTGGGGTGGTCTTCCGCGATTTTTTCAGTGACGGGATTCCCAAAGATAGCTGCGGTGGAGGAAAACACCAGATTATGAATGTCATTAGTGATCATTTCATTAACGAGATTCAGCGTACCCACCACATTATTTCGGTAGTAAAGATCAGGCTTTTGAACGGACTCTCCGACAAGTGACTTTGCTGCAAAATGAATCACCCCATCAAATGAGCGACCTTTAAGTAACTGCGCCAATGTATCCTGATCAAGAAGGTTAACGCGCAAAATTTCACAATCGTTTATCGCCCACTCATGGCCTGTTGAGAAATCGTCTAAAACCACGGCCTCATGACCAAGCTCCTGAACATATTTGACCATGTGAGAACCGATATAACCTGCACCGCCTGGAATAAGTAATCTCATGAATTGCCATTAATTAATTAAGTTAAGTGACTGATTAAGAGCCATTATCGCCAACCAGTAATGGGAGACATATCTGACACCTCAACCTTAAACTGCGCAATCTCCAGCCTCAACGCTTCATACTCATCCTGCTTACGCATCAAGAATCGTCCCATGTCAGCGGCTTTTCCCACAATACCCGTCGTCGTTAGCAAGTAGGAATAACCAAGCTTGTTGTCGCTTCGCCTAAAGTTAGGCAACTTCAAGCAACCAAGGTTAATCAACTGTCGCCATATAATGGGCGTTACCCACGCTTACGCCCAACTCAAAGGCGATTTTACGCTGCGTCAGGTTGGGGTTTCGTTCAAGCAGCTTTAAGGCTCTAAATTCATCTTCTTCACTGAGCATAATAGCAACAATACAGGTTGGTCTTTCTTTTAGTCAGACTGCCGCAGGACCTTCTCAATAAGCCCCGCTCTCGTTATTCGTGACACATATGATTCATTGATTGAGCCTAGGGACTATACCATAATGCATAATTTCGAACGACACATTAAATGGGTCAAAGGAAATTATTTAAAACAGAGTAAATGTGGCACTTTAATGGTCCAGAGCAGGACGTATCGCGCTAGAGTAGCGACTAATATCTAAGACCCCTAAGATAAATCTAAGCGTATCTAAGATGCACGCCCGACTTCGCCATTTTCTATCGGGGCTGTCCCAATAAAAACTACCGCGTACAGCACACATTGAACAGCAAACACAGCTAACCACCCCGACCCTGCTGCAGGCCACCAAGCGCCTAAATAACCTACCAGGGCAACACCAGAGCTGGCGCTTGCAATCAACAATCCAGTCATTGAATTGGCCATATTTTTTGACTTAAACAGTTTTTTGAACTGAAAGTGTATGCGGTTATGCAAGTGATCGTTATCCGGCAAAAACATTGACCGCCCTGCGATCCTACGCCTCAACATACTTACCACGATCTCTATGCAAGGATATGACAGCAAAACCGCCAAGAAAGGAGCTGAAAATATGCCTTGGGCATTAAAAA
>DDDD01000006.1 GCA_002335945.1 Porticoccaceae bacterium UBA1989 | reverse complement strand
AACCACGCGACAATCGCTATCGCGGCAATATTCAGTGTTTTTTTCCAATCCATTCTATTTATGACTCTGTGTGATTATTGTTTGCGGAGTTTTTTTTATCCGATTTACCAGAATGTTCTACCGGCAACACCGGATCATAACCCCCTGAATGGAAAGGCTGGCATTTTACTACCCTAAGCAACGTAAGATAACCCCCTTTTAACACACCAAAGCGACGAAACGCCTCTTCGGCATAGCTAGAACAGCTCGGATGAAAACGACAATTATTACCAAGCAGCGGACTGAGGGCATATTGGTAGCCTTTGATCAATGCAATAACCACTTTACGCATCGTGCTTACCCTCTTTATCAAGGCGCGCGCTCAGTCTACCCCATGACTGCTGAATGAGGGCTGCCAATGCAGNNGGCAACGCCGTCAGGCGAAACGTCTCGCGCACGAGGCGTTTGATTCTATTTCGTGCCACAGCAGTAGGGACGTTTTTTTTACCAATAACTAAGCCCAACCGCGACGTTTCCGTGCCGTTGGGTTCAGAGAGAATAAGGAGATTGGGGTGAGCGACCCGAACGCTATTGTTATCAAACACCTTTTTAAACTCGAAGGGTTTGAGTAAGCGTCGATCTTTACCGAAGCCAGCTCTGGGCATAGATAGCCCTGAGGGCACTACGCAGCTAAGCGCTTGCGGCCTTTGGCGCGACGACGATTCAATACAGCACGACCGCCTGCAGTTGCCATACGAGCTCTAAAACCGTGAGTGCGTTTACGCTTTATTACACTGGGTTGAAATGTTCTTTTCATAACGTTAAATCCGAAAAATATCTAATGTGCCAACTTGACCGCTAAAACGGTATGACTGCGTCAGGGCGCGGGAGTTTAATGAAATTAAACCTTTGATTCAATGCTTATTTTCAATAAACACCTCGCGGCCGATTAATATCCGCTAACAGGGCCCTTATCCCCGCCAATTAAACAGGATATCCCCAATAACAAAGCATAATTGCGTGCGACTGAGTTAACCTGTGGACAATCGGTGAACACAACTATAAACGATCCACAGAAAAACCGAAAAAAGTCTGTTATGGATGAAACTTACATTTCTCCACAAATTCAGCCACCGCTAATACAAGGAAAAAACGATTTAACCAACAGCGTTATCCAGCTCAAAAAAAGAGCTAACACCATGATTTCAATTAATTTAATACTATTATCCCCAAAGAAAAAGGTCCCTAATAACAATAACAATAATCTCTATATACTATATAAGTATATTTATTTAATAAGCTTATAAACAAAACTACTCAACAACAGTAAGCGACTAGGCCTAAGAAAATAAAGTGGTTAAACTCGCATCAACCCCACGTATAATGATTTCCCTTTTTGGCACCTCGTGATTGTGTTTTATGCTTTACCCTGATTCTTTTGATGTAATTGTTGTTGGTGGCGGTCATGCTGGCACCGAAGCCTGTCTGGCTGCTGCACGCATGGGAAGCAACACATTGCTACTCACCCACAATATTGAAACGCTGGGGCAGATGTCATGTAATCCGGCTATCGGCGGTATCGGCAAAAGCCATCTCGTCAAAGAGATTGACGCTCTTGGTGGTGCGATGGCCACGGCAACTGACTTTGGTGGTATTCAATTCAGGGTTCTCAATTCACGCAAAGGTCCCGCGGTGCGGGCGACACGGGCGCAAGCGGATCGAATTCGCTACAAGGCAGCGATACTTAGCATCCTTGAAAGCCAGCAAAACCTAACCATTTTCCAGCAAGCCGTGGATGATCTTGTTGTCGAGGGAGATAGGGTCACAGGTGTGGTGACCCAAATGGGGCTCACATTCAACGCTAAGACTGTCGTCGTAACTGCCGGAACCTTTCTTGCCGGTAAGATTCATATCGGCATGGAAAATTACGCTGCGGGAAGGGCGGGCGATCCGCCGTCAGTGAATCTGTCGCAGCGATTGCGATCACTGCCGTTTCGAGTTGAGCGCTTAAAAACCGGCACACCACCGCGTATCGATGCGCGTAGCGTTGACTTTACCCATCTTCCCGAGCAGTGGGGTGACAAACCTGAACCGGTTATGTCATATCTGGGTTCAGTTGATCAACATCCCAAGCAGACGTGCTGCTGGATCACCTACACCAATCGCCAGACTCACGATATTATTCACGGCGGTATGGATCGGTCTCCGCTTTACACGGGAGTCATTGACGGAATCGGTCCGAGGTACTGCCCATCGATCGAAGACAAAGTGGTGCGCTTCGCTGATAAAGATCAGCACCAGATATTTATTGAGCCAGAAGGCCTGGATACCTATGAATTGTATCCCAATGGTATTTCTACCAGCCTCCCGTTTGATGTTCAGCTTCAATTAGTCCGTTCGATAAAGGGGTTTGAAAACGCCCACATCACTCGGCCCGGCTATGCCATCGAATATGACTATTTTAACCCTCAGGATCTCAAGTACTCTCTGGAAACTAAAGCGATTAAAGGACTGTTTTTTGCCGGTCAGATAAATGGCACAACAGGTTATGAGGAAGCTGCTGCGCAGGGCTTGCTGGCTGGAGCTAATGCCGCACTTCAGGTTCAGGATCGCGAAAGCTGGTGCCCAGGACGCGATGTTGCCTATACCGGTGTATTGGTTGATGACCTGATCAGTATGGGTACATTGGAGCCTTATAGAATGTTCACCAGTCGTGCCGAGTATCGGCTGTTGTTGCGCGAAGATAATGCCGACCTGCGCCTTACTGAGAAAGGCCGTGAACTGGGTCTGGTGGATGACAATCGTTGGAAGCGCTTCAGTGAGAAACGCGAGGCGATTGAATTAGAGCGTCAGCGTTTAAAGGCCACATGGATCCAACCTGCCAGTGAGGTTGCGGAAAGGCTCTCTGCTCATATCGAGAAAAAGCTCTCTCACGAGTACTCACTATTTGAGTTGCTCAAGCGCCCAGAAATTGATTATCAGATTCTGGGTTCACTTTACCCTGAGCATCAGGTTGAACAAAAAATTGCCGAGCAAGTCGAGATCGATGCTAAATATTCAGGCTATATCACTCGTCAGCAGGATGAAGTTGATCGCTTGCAGCGCCACGAAAAGACCCGCATTCCGCCTAGTTTTGATTATCATGCTGTCAAGGGGCTGTCCAACGAGGTGAAGCAAAAACTTACTGAAGCCACACCTGACACGCTTGCCAGGGCGAGTAGAATTCCGGGTGTTACCCCGGCGGCTATCTCTTTATTGATTGTACAGTTGAAAAAACGTGCCGCTTAAACTGCCCGCCGAATCGCAATTGGCAGATATTCTTGAAGCAGGTATGCAAAACATGGGAGTTGATTACACCTCTCTGCAGCGCGACCAGCTGTTGGCCTATCTGAAGCTACTGATTAGTTGGAATAAGGCCTATAACCTTAC
>DDDD01000177.1:54292-85036 GCA_002335945.1 Porticoccaceae bacterium UBA1989 | reverse complement strand
ATTCGTTCTTTTATATCTTCAGAAACACCCGGGCCGTTATCGATAACTTCTAGCCGACAAACCACCTTGTGGTGCACGCCAGCTATGGTGAAACTTCGCTGAATGCGCGATTTGAGTGTAATTACCGGGTTGGCTTGATCTGAATCCAGCAATGCTTGCATGGCATTGCCAACAACATTTAACACGGCCTGAACCAGCTGTTCGCGATCACCCTCGAACTCCGGAATACTGGGATCATAGTCACGAACAAAACGTAGCCTGCCCTGCACTTCTGCTTCGACAAGCGCGGCGACATGCTCGGTGACTTCATGAATATTGATAGGCTCAAGTCGCGGCAGGTGGTTGGGGCCCAGCAGGCGGTCCACCAGATTGCGCAAACGATCTGTCTCGGTGATTATAATTTGGCACAGCTCACGGGTTTCTCCATCCATGCCGCTCTCGGCCATTTCTTGACCTAATAACTGTGCTGCACCACGAATGCCACCCAGAGGGTTTTTAATCTCATGGGCCAAGCCACGAATGAGACTCTTCGAGGTGTCATGAACCGATAGCAACGCCTCGTCGCGGTTAATTTTCAAGAAACGGTCGATGGGTTGCATTTCCATCAGCAACATTGGGCTGGCACTAATATCCACTGGGGTAACCGTGTAATCAACCTGGGCCGACTCAGACGGCGGCAGACGCAGATACTCGTGACGACGAATATGGGGATGGCCGGTTTCCAAAGCATTACGTAATGTCTGCGAGGATAAATCGCTCTCTGAGAACAGTTCGCTGGCAATGGTGCCAAGTAACTTTTGACTGCTCGTTTGCAACAGTGCCTCTGCGGCCGGATTTATATAGTCGATCGACAGTTCCGCATCCAGTAACAACACTGCGGTATTTAGATTGTCGAGTAACATTCTGTGTAATTGATTCGAGGTCATAAACGCTTTATTCGGTAAATGGTCTTTTGTCGGCTTACCCTTCCCTCCATACCTGCAATAAACAGGCCAAGACAGCGGATGAAACAAAGCGCTGCACTTCAGCACTCACGGCTATCTTGGCCTGAGAGAGGCATTACGACAGAGGAGTATGCACCATTATGGTGCGCCTGTATCTAAGCAGTAAATGGCGCGGAGTTATGAGCATTGAAAACGCTGGATTATTTGCGCTTGAAGTTACGCTTTACATGAACCTTAACGGGGGCAGTCGTGATTAGCGGCTGACCATCGGCGTCGAAAACTCTGGCCGCTAGGCTGTGGGTGCCGCGCTCGATATTATCAATTTTGTGGGCTATGGCCGCCACTGCAGATCCCCGGGGCACGCCATCTAGTAAAAACTGGATAGTATGCCCCGGCTGTAACTGTGGGTTCAGCGCTAGCTGGATAAGAATACTGGTCTGACTGTGAGGAATAATCGAGTCGTTTTCTGGAGAGACAATAATGCCACGACTGTATCCTGCAAAGGTCTGCTCCTGTGCAGGCTCTACCAAGTCATCGTCAATAGGTGCGGTTAATGCGGGCATCTTGTTAAGCGGCGGTAGCTTTTCAAAAGCAACGGTATCTGGGTCAGCGCCTGGCCGGTCGGTATACGTGATGTTGCCGTCTTGGTCGACAACTTTATAGACATCGGCAAATGGGGCGGTGCTAGCGAAGGTGGCCACAGCCACTAAGAGCAGGCAATTAATAGTCTGGTGAAATAGTCTCATAATTAAAGACTAGACGTTTTTTCGGCAAAGAAAAAGCCCGCCATTCAAAGAATGACGGGCCTGTTCGATTTTACGCTAGCAGCTAATTAGCCAGTAACGCGCTCTAGCAGCTGTAGTACAAATCGAACTCAACCGGGTGAGTGGTGTGCTCAACGCGGTAAACTTCTTCCATCTTAAGTTCGATATAAGCATCGATCATATCGTCTGTAAATACGCCACCAGCCGTCAGGTATTCACGATCAGAGTCCAGTGCATCCAGCGCTTCGCGCAGGCTGCCAGCAACCTGAGGAATAGCCGCGGCTTCTTCAGCAGGTAGATCATAAAGATCTTTGTCCGCTGCATCGCCAGGGTGCATCTTGTGCTTAATACCGTCCAGACCCGCCATCAACATTGAGGCAAACATTAGGTATGGGTTAGCCGTTGGATCACCAAAGCGCACTTCTACGCGCTTGCCACGTGGGCTAGCAACGTATGGGATACGGATCGCAGCAGAACGGTTACGGGCTGAATAAGCCAGCATTACCGGCGCTTCAAAACCTGGTATCAAACGTTTGTAAGAGTTAGTAGCCGCGTTGGCAAAGGCGTTAAGTGACTTAGCGTGCTTAATGATGCCACCGATATAGTACAGAGCAGTTTCGCTCAGGCCTGCATAGGCGTCGCCAGCAAACTGGTTTTCGCCGTCTTTAGCGAAAGACATATGAACGTGCATACCAGAACCGTTATCACCAACAATTGGCTTGGGCATAAAGGTCGCAGTCTTGCCATAGGCATGAGCAACATTATGTACGCAGTACTTAAGGATCTGAACCTGGTCAGCTTTCTTAACCAATGTGTCAAAACGTACGCCGATTTCACACTGGCCAGCTGTACCCACTTCGTGGTGATGAACTTCGATATCTAAGCCCATCTGCTCCATCGCGCCACACATAGCAGCACGCAGATCGTGCAGGCTATCGACGGGTGGTACGGGAAAGTATCCGCCTTTAACGCCAGGACGATGACCCATGTTGCCATCGGGTAAGTCCTTGCCAGACGACCATGCTGCTTCGTCAGAATTAATTTTGTAGAAAGCGCCGCTCATGTCGACACCCCATTTGATGTCGTCAAATACAAAAAACTCTGGCTCTGGGCCAAAGTAAGCAGTATCGCCTAAACCAGTGGTATTCAAATATTGCTCAGCACGCAGAGCGATGGAGCGAGGATCGCGCTCATAACCTTGCATAGTAGATGGCTCAACGATGCCACAGCGAACAATAATTGTTGGCTCATCGGTAAAGGGATCCAGTACCGCTGTGCTGTCGTCAGGCATAAGGATCATGTCGGATTCGTTAATGCCCTTCCAACCGGCGATAGACGAGCCATCAAACATTTTGCCTTCAGTGAAAAAGTCATCACCAACTTCACCAATGGGAATAGAAACGTGCTGTTCCTTGCCCTTTGTGTCAGTAAATCGAAGGTCAACCCAACGAGCTTCGCTATCTTTGATCAGATTAAGAGTCTTCTCAGACATTGTATCCTCCACTAAGGAATCATTTAATGCTTTGATAAACAGTCAGTCGGCGCATCGAAACCGGTCTGACCTAACTAAAATTATTTTGTTTCACCCAGAAATATAGCAATTGTCATGCCAATGATCTGAGGCAAAGCTGGCAATTCTAAATGCCGCCATTTCCCCGTTATATCAGGGCTCGCTGCTCTACATGAGATGTCACAATGTAAATGGCAGATCACAGGCGCACCATAATGGTGCTGCTCGATTAATATCGCACCATTTTTGTGCATATACGGGTTGAAATAGGTTTATTCTTATTCTGCCGAGTATAATGCCCACCTAACGCGAGCCTGTCACCTTTTCCCACTATTTTGTACGGAGGAAGCCCCTATCTGCCCCTCGAAGCCAAACAGTCCAAGCACCGAAATTAAAACTGTGTCCGTGCCAGGGGCCGGCGACATTATTATTGATATTCGTCACCCTGCGGAAGCAGATGCAAAACCATTAGCCGGCGGAGACAATAAAATTATCGTACTGCCGTTTTTTAATCTGGAACAGCAGCTGGGGCAGCTGGATAAAAACACCTGCTATTTGCTGTATTGCGAAAAGGGCATTATGAGCCGCCTGCAGGCACTGCTAATGCGGGAAAAGGGCTTCAATCTGGTTGGCATTTTCAGCATCAAAACCTAGGTAAACTCCTAAAATCGGGCGCTAAATGGGTGCTTCATCACAGTATTATGTTGAATCATGCCCATTTTTGGGTATTAGCGACTATATTTAGGTATCGAGAATTGAGTTACGTTAAAAATCAGCCGCGGGACGCAGCCGATGACCAAAGTAGATGCGAATACTGTAGAAGGCATGGACGCTAAGGCGACCGGTTTTGTCTCTCCGTATCCGTCGTTAAGCATTGAACTGAAGCAACAAAATATCGTTAACTTGAAGCCCGGGTTGGCGATTTCTGTGGTTGGCGGGATTATGCTGCTGTTAGTTACCCGCCAGCACGTTCCCGCTGAGTTTGCATGGGTCTGGCTGTCTGGTCTCTGCCTGTCTAGCCTAGCGCTCTGGTTATGGCTCAGCCGACAGCAGGCAGGCCCTGTGGTCATCGCATCAGGGATTATAAGCGGCTTATTTTGGGGTCTCGCTGGACCCCTGTTTATTGTCCCCGACCAACTCGAAAACGCTCTGCTTGTGGCTACTATTATTGTTGCGTTGACCACCGCATGGCCGACCCTGTATATCCAAACCGATCTGTTTAGACATCTGTTTTTACTGGCGATCTACATCCCTCTAACAGTCAGCCTATGCATTCATTTTCCTGCCTCGAGCCTGGCTTTTTTTGGGGTGCTCAGCATTGTTTATATCGCTTTCGACAGAGCCTGCGTGGCCTATCGTCGCGGGTTTATTGACAGAGCCCTGAGCAAAAAACGGGCCGAAGATGACAGCCAGCAGGTTGTTACCACCAGCAAAAAAATCACCAGCCTAATTGAACAAACCCCCCTGGGGTTTATTGAATGGAATGAACATCGGGAAATTATTGGCTGGAATCCCGCTGCCACCGCTATTTTTGGTTTCACCAAACCGGAGGTTGTGGGCCGTACCACAGACTTTCTGTTTGAAGATAAAAAAACCTTTCTAATGCAGCAGGCCGAACATGACCTATTTCTGTTTGGTAAGGACTTTTCTGGCACCGCCGAAAATATCACTAAGGACAGTACCCGCATTATCTGCGAATGGAATGAAACACCCCTCTTTGATGATAATATGAATGTTATCGGGGCCGCGTCGTTTGTGGAGGATGTCACCGACCGTGTAAAAATGCAGTCAAGGATTAAGCAGCAGGCGTATTTTGATCCCCTTACTGGCCTGCCCAATCGGCATCGTCTGATGGAAGAATTAAACCGGGTTATTTCTCTGGCTCAGCGCACCAAAAACTTTTGCTCGTTGCTATTTATCGACCTAGACCATTTTAAAGAGATCAATGACAGCCGCGGCCATCATTACGGTGATCTGGCGCTCACTCTATTTGCTCAGCGCCTGCGCAAGGTTATTCGTACCCAGGAAACTGTGGCGCGGCTGGGTGGTGACGAGTTTGTTGTGCTCCTTGAAAGACTCGGCACCGAGGGGGAGGCAGCGCGCCTGCAAATCGCTCAGGTCGCAGAAAAAATTATCGATGCTGCCAGCGAGCCCTTTGTGATTAAGGGCGAACAGTTTCAGATTAGCTGCAGTATCGGCATCGTCTTTTTTAACGACGGCACCGCCGACGGCAAAACTATTTTGGAGCAAGCAGATCACGCCCTGTACACCATCAAGCGGGAGGGCAAATCCAACTACTACTTCCATGACCGCAAACTCTCTTCGGCCATGCAAAAACAGATGGAGCTGCTCGAGAGACTCAGAGACGAATCAAGAGCAGAATCCTTTGTGCCCTTTTACCAGCCCATACTCGACAGCAAAACCAACTTAATTAACGGTCTGCAGGTGTTCCTGCGCTGGCAAAAACCCAATGGCGACATTGTTGACGCTCATGAATTTATTCAGGTGCTGGAATCAGGCTCCATGATTGTGGATATCTCCCTGTCGCTGATCGACCAGGTCTGCAAGCAGGTTAACCTATGGCGCGGTCAGGGTCTTTGGCAGGATCAGCAACGCATTTACTTCACCCTGAGTCTGCGTGAACTAGAGCACCCTTCATTTGTGGCCCAGGTACAAGAAATTATGCGCCGCCATGACATTAAGCCCAATGTATTTATGTTTGGCTTGCACACCGAAAATCTCGACAAATTAAACGCATCATTGCAATTACAGCTCAATCGCCTCAATGAAATTGGTTGCGGCCTAATAATCGATAATGTCGGTTATCAGAGTCTGCCATTGCAAAAACTGCGCGAACTGCAGATAGACACCATAAGAATATCCCATCGTCTAATGGCGGAGACCGATGAAGTTGAAAGTTCATGGAATCTAGTCAAAGGGCTGATAGAACTCACTAAATCCGTGGGCTTGGACTGTATTGCACCCTGCATCGAAGACCCGCATATTCATCATTTACTGCTGGATATCGGCTGCCAATTACTGCAGGGAAACCTGATTGCACCCCCCTCGCCACCGACGTCAATCACTCGAATGCTGATCGAGCGGAATTCATCGACTGAGGAAGAAGTCTCCTCTCAGTGAAATGAACGGTAGTAGTTTCGCCGGATTCTCGTATAATCGCGGCTTTTTGCGCCTACTGGTATCTCTAATGTCCATTGAAAACTTGCGAAACATCGCGATCATTGCCCACGTCGACCACGGTAAGACTACGTTAGTTGATAAACTTCTGAGTCAATCAGGAACTCTCGACCGTAAAGACGTTGGTTCTGAGCGACTAATGGACTCCAACGATCAGGAAAAAGAACGTGGTATTACCATTTTGGCGAAGAACACTGCCATCAAATGGAATGACTACCGCATCAATATCGTGGACACCCCAGGTCACGCCGATTTCGGTGGTGAGGTAGAACGCGTTCTATCCATGGTTGACTCCGTACTCCTGCTGGTTGATGCCGTTGACGGCCCTATGCCCCAGACTCGCTTTGTAACCTCTAAGGCGTTTGAGCAGGGCTTGCGTCCGATTGTTGTTATCAATAAGGTTGACCGTCCAGGTGCTCGCCCAGATTGGGTTATGGATCAGGTATTTGAACTCTTTGATGGCCTTGGTGCTACCGATGAGCAGCTCGACTTCCCTGTTATCTATGCCTCGGCCCTAAACGGTATTGCTGGCACCGATCTCGACAATATGGCAGAGGATATGACTCCGCTGTATGAAATGATTGTCGCAGACGTTCCCGCCCCTCAGGTTGACAGCGACGGTCCATTCCAAATGCAAATTTCAGCACTGGCCTATGACCCCTATGTGGGCGTTATCGGTGTTGGCCGAATTACTCGTGGCACACTTAAGCCAGGCCAGCAGGTTGTTATCAAGTCTTCTGACGACAATGAACGTAAAGGCAAGGTACTTAACGTAAAAGGCTATTTAGGTCTTGAGCAGGTAGAGACAGCACTCGCCGAAGCGGGCGATATCGTCTGTATCAATGGCATTGACGGCCTGGGTATCTCAGATACTCTCTGCGATCCAGATCATGTGGAAGCGCTCCCAGCCCTTAGCGTTGATGAGCCAACAGTAAGCATGACCTTTATTGTTAACAACTCGCCGTTCGCAGGACTGGAAGGCAAGTACGTTACCACTAGAAATATTAAAGACCGTCTCGACCAAGAGCTTATTCACAACGTTGCTCTCCGCGTTAAGCCAGGTGATACGCCGGACAAGTTTATTGTCTCTGGCCGTGGTGAGCTTCACCTGTCGGTACTGATTGAAACCATGCGTCGCGAAGGCTTCGAAATGGGTGTTTCGCGCCCTGAAGTTGTGACCAAGATGGTTGATGGCAAGTTACAGGAACCCTACGAGCAGGTTGTTATTGATGTTGAAGACCAGCATCAGGGTTCTGTTATGGAAGAGTTGGGCCAGCGTAAAGCAGAGCTGACCAATATGGAGCCAGACGGCAAAGGACGTGTGCGTTTACAGTTCAGCATGCCTTCACGTGGTCTGATCGGCTTCCGCGGTACTTTCCTGACCCTGACCTCCGGTTCAGGCATTATGACCAGCATCTTTGACAGGTACGGCCCGATTAAAGAAGGCGAGCGACACAGTCGTCAAAACGGCGCCCTAGTGAGCATGGTTAAAGGTAAAACTGCCGCTTTCGCACTGTTTAATATTCAGGCTCGTGGTCGTTTGTTCCTCGGCCATGCGGTTGATGTTTACGAAGGTCAGATTGTCGGCATTCACTCTCGGTCTAACGACCTGGTGGTTAACCCCATTAAAGGCAAGCAGCTGACCAACGTTCGCGCCTCGGGAACCGACGAAGCACTGACACTGGTACCGCCTATTAAGCACACGCTTGAACAGGCGTTAGAGTTTATTGAAGACGATGAGCTGGTAGAAGTAACACCCGTTAGTATTCGTCTGCGCAAGAAGCATCTGACAGAGAACGCTCGTAAACGAGCACCTAAGTAAGGCAACAGGCAGTAATCGCCAGATAAGGAATATCTGGCGAAACTTCGATTTAGTGATACATTTGATCTAATATAATAGTGAATAATGTCTCCAAGGCGCAGTATGGCGAAAGTGGATAACAAGGATTTAGTTACTGGCGGATTTCTGTCCTTCTCATTGATGGCACAGGAAATAATCGCCACCATGTTCGCCTTTTATTCCTATCGTCAGGGCGAGATGGCACTAGCCACCTTTTATCTCGCCATTGCCGGCGTACTTCTCGTCGCTCTCGGCATCTTCTATATTTTTGATCGTCACAACCTAGCCCGCTTGCTACTAGCAGGCACATTACTTATTGGCTTCTTCTTTCTATTGCTGGGCGCATCCGACGCCTCGTCACTGATGTGGTGCCTAACAATTGTGCCGGTGATTGTGGGTTCCTTTGCCTATCGCCAAAGCCTATTTATGTTGATTGGCATTTTTGCCGCGTCCACCTGGATAATGACCGGTGGATCCATGCCCTTTGCGGTGCCCAACTACAGCGATATCGTGGTGGTACGCTTTTTATCCGCCTATGCCATTCTGTCCGCCTTTGCTGTTGCCATGGACAATTCTCGCTTTGACAGCCTCAGCAAGTACCAGGATCTCTCCTCGCGAGTGGACCAAATTGCCCATCAGGATCAGCTGACCCAACTGCCCAACCGCAATAATATGGAAGGTCGGCTGGAGAAAAAATACCAGCAGTACCGCCTAATCAACCAGCCCTTCTCAATCTTGCTGGCCGACCTGGATAACTTTAAATTTATTAACGATCGCTATGGTCATGATGTAGGGGACGACATTCTCTATGCCATAGGTCAGGTACTCAGCGAGCCACTGCGAGGTGAAGATATTGTCGCCCGCTGGGGTGGCAATGAATTTATGGTGTTACTGCCAACCGCCAATTGCGAAGCTGCGGTAAATATTGCCGAACGCCTAAGAGCCGCAGCCAGCGAGCTGGATATGGATGCTCAGGGGGACAAACTTAGAATTTCATTGAGTGTGGGTGTGGCGTCGATTGATAAGTGCACCGGCATTGATGATCTGCTCTCTACCGCCGAAAATGGTCTGTACCAAGCCAAGCATATGGGCCGCGATATGGTAGTAGTTGGCTAAAATGGCGGCTGACTAAATCGTGATTCGCTAGCAACAGGAAGCGTGCCGGTAACAGTCGGTCGTGTGATCGTTCACCACACCCATCGCCTGCATATAGGCATAGCAAATTGTCGAGCCAAAAAACTTAAAGCCGCGCTTCTTCATATCCTTAGCAATCAAATCAGACAGCGCCGTGGTCGCAGGAATCTCTCCGTGGCTAGCCCAGTGATTAACAATCGGCTGGTGATCCACATAGCCCCAGAAATAATCACTAAAACTACCAAACTCTTTTTGAATATCAATAAATAATTTGGCATTTGAAACCGCGCTGTTAATCTTCAATCGATTGCGCACAATGCCCGCGTCCTGCACACAGCGTTCAACATCCTGGTCGGTAAAGGTCGCCACCTTGTCGACATCGAAATCGGCAAAGGCACTGCGATAGGCGTCACGTTTACGCAAAATCGTAATCCATGACAGCCCCGCCTGAGCACCCTCCAGCAGCACAAATTCAAACAACTTTTTATCCTCGCGACAGGGCACACCCCATTCACTGTCATGGTATTGCTGATATAGCAGGTCGTCTCCAGGCCAGGTACAGCGAATCTGTTCGGTCATCAGTTATTCCTTACGTAAAAGCCTAATTAAATAGCAGGCAATCTTTTACCTATGATTTAAAGTAGTCTCGCTGAGCAATCTTGTCTATATTAACTTGACTGAACCTTCCCCAGGAATCACAACCAATGAGAAAAGCGTTCCCCGCGATTCGCCCCTACAGCACCCATAATATAGCGGTGACTGAACCCCATGTTCTCTATGTCGAAGAGTCGGGCAACCCCGAGGGTATTCCCGTGTTATTTGTTCACGGTGGTCCTGGTGGCGGCACAAGACAGACTGATCGCTGTTTTTTTGATCCGGATAAATACCGCATTATTCTTTTCGATCAACGCGGCTCAGGACAGTCCAAACCCCATGCCCGCTTAGAAGATAACAATACCGCGGCGCTGGTCGAGGACATTGAAACCATTCGCGCAACATTGGGTATTGATCGCTGGGTTATTTTTGGCGGGTCCTGGGGATCGACCCTCGGACTAGTCTACGCCCAGACTTATCCAGAGTTGGTACTGGGTCTAATTTTACGCGGCATTTTTCTTTGCCGTGACGAAGATATTCACTGGTTTTATCAGCATGGCGCCAGCCACATCTTTCCCGACTACTGGCAGCAATATATACAGATCATTCCCGAAGCAGAACGGGGCGATATGCTCTCGGCTTACTATTCTCGACTTACCGGCGATAATGAAATTGAGCGCATGTCTGCCGCCAAAGCCTGGTCTGTGTGGGAGGGTCGCTGCGCCACACTGCGTGCTAACGATGCCCTGGTGGATCACTTTGCCAACCCTCATATGGCCATGGCCATGGCACGTATCGAAGCCCATTTCTTTGTTAACAAAGCCTTTCTCGAACCCAACCAGATAGTCAATAATGCCCGCCGGTTAAAAGATATCCCGGGGACTATCGTCCATGGTCGCTACGATATGGTGTGTCCCGTTAATCAGGCATTTGCTCTGAGCAATGCCTGGCCAGAAGCGAAATTAAAGATTATCGCCGATGCCGGTCACTCCTCTAGCGAGCCAGGCACCACAGACGCCCTGTTATGCGCCACTGAGCAACTTGCTCATCAGATAAGTATCGAGAGCCACTAATATGTTGGGTTTGATTCAGCGCGTCTCTAGCGCCTCAGTAGCGATAGACAATCAGGTTAACGGCAAGATTGATCAGGGCATAATGCTACTGCTCGGTATCCAAAAAGAAGATGATGAGAGCAAAGCCGATCAATTATTAAAGAAGGTACTCAGTTACAGACTATTTTCTGATGCCGATGGCAAAATGAATCTATCCCTTAATGATGTCGGCGGCGGTCTTCTGGTGATTTCGCAGTTCACCCTAGCCGCAGATACCAGCAAGGGATTGCGGCCGGGATTTTCAACCGCCGCACCCCCTGAACAAGCCAGAGTACTCTACGATTATTTTTTAGCCCAGGCTCAGGCCAATTACGCCCCAGACGTCAATATAGAAAGTGGAATCTTTGGGGCCAACATGCAGGTCAGCCTGTGCAATGACGGCCCAGTGACCTTTATGCTGAGAAGTTAGCGCGCCGCCAAACCCTCTGTTAACAAGCCATGAAATCCTTCAAAGCCACCATTGCTCATGATCACAACATGGGACTCTTCTGTTGCCGCACCGATCACTAACTGCAGTAGCTGATCAATATCTGCGGTGGCAGTAGCTGGCACTGAACAGGCATTGGCAACGGCATCAATATCCCAGTCAATCCCGGGGTTTTGATACCAGTAAACTTGATCGGCACGACTCACCGAGGCACTGAGGATTTCTTTATGAATCCCCAACTTCATGGTCGCCGAGCGCGGTTCAATCACCGCAATAATTTTGGCCTGCCCAACCTTGGCTCGCAGACCTTGGAGCGTGGTTTTAATCGCAGTTGGATGGTGAGCAAAGTCATCATAGACAGTCACGCCTCGATCCTGATAAATCACTTCCATGCGGCGTTTAACACCAACAAATTCACTCAGGCCCACAGCAGATTGCTCAAGACTAACGCCTACCTGGTGGGCGGCAATAATCGCCGACAATCCATTTAACACATTATGCAGACCGCTCTGCTGCCAGTTTACCTGGGCAACCTCAGAACCATGAATTACCTCAAAGCTGGAGCCATCTTCGGCCATTAATCGATACTGCCAGTCCGATGACGCAGATCCAAATGCTTGCTGTGCACTCCAGCAACCCATCTCAATTACCTTGGCAATATTGGCATCTGCCGACGGATAAATAACTGTGCCGGTGCTGGGTACGGTGCGCACCGCATGGTGGAATTGTTTTTGAATCGCCGCTAGGTTTTCAAAAATATCGGCGTGATCAAATTCCAAATTATTAATAATTAATGTATTGCTAAAGTAATGCACAAACTTTGAGCGCTTATCGAAAAAGGCGCTGTCATATTCATCCGCCTCCACCACAAAGTAATCGCTTTCGCTCAGCCGCGCAGAGACCCCAAAGTCTTGGGGGACACCGCCAATCAAAAACCCAGGATTGTATCCGGCAGCATCAAGAATTTTGGCCAGCATGCTACTCGTGGAGGTTTTACCATGGGTGCCTGCAACTGACAGAACATGCTTGTTTCGCAAAATATGTTCACCCAGCCACTGGGGGCCAGAAATGTAAGGAAGCTGCTGATCGAGCATATACTCAACACAGGGATTACCCCGAGACAGTGCATTACCCACCACAATTAAATCTGGCGCTGGCTGCAGTTGCTGTGGATCGAAACCTTCAATAAGCCTTATGCCCGCCTGCTCAAGCTGAGTACTCATGGGCGGATATACATTGGCATCACAACCGGATACCTGATGTCCGGCCGACTTAGCCAGCTGAGCAAGACTGCCCATAAACGTGCCGCAGATACCGAGAATATGAATATGCATGAAGGTCCTTTTAATTTCGGAGAGATTGATACCCGCCTGTTTACCGGAGATTATCCCCAATATAGACTAGAGTTAACAGGTAAAAAGCATAACAACGATCTTAGGCAAATTATGAGCACCCTGATGTTAAGACGTTACGACGGCACAATAATAATGATACTGGCAACGGTGTTTATGCTCTCTGCCTGCGGTGGAGGAGGTGGCAGCAGCCCATCCCCCAACACACCGACCGTGACCCCCCCTATAGCCAATGAAATTGAACCGGGCCCGCCCTATGCATCCTTCGCCGCTCAAGATCAAGATCCCGATGATTTCTCTAGTTTAGTCTCCAGCGCTGAAACGGAAGAATATAACGGCATGGGTGGTCTGGCATTAATCAATGCCTCGAGTGCCTATGCCAGAGGTGCGACGGGCGAGGGCGTGAGCGTCGGTGTGATTGATTCCGGCGTCTACGAAGAACACTTTGAGTTCGCCACTGCTTCGGGAGACAAAGTCGAATATGCCGGTTCAAATTACAACACTAGCAGTCCGCGTACCGACAGTGCAGTTAAACATGGCACCCAGGTTGCCGGCGTTATCGCCGCCAATAAAGATGGTGACATAGGCACCGGCTTTAAGATGCATGGCGTATCCTATAACGCTGATATTGTCGCCTACGAAATCCCCCTGGGGTCGGGTGCTGGTCCCTACAGGCCTCTGGATGAAACCACCGTCGGCTTTAACGATGACAACTACTTCGCCAACCTCTTCACCGAAATGACCAGCCAGGTTGATATCATTAATATGAGTTTCGGTTTTTCTGGTGTGGTCACGGCCTACAGTGCCGCTTCTATCGAAAATGCGTTTGGCACTATGGTCGACGCCCTGCGCCAGCAGAATACCCCTCGAGGCAATCGCGCTCTCTTTGTAATTTCTACAGGCAATGCCTGGGGCGATGTCGATGAATTTGATGTTGTAGTCGATGCTACCAGCCCCGAAATTCTGCCGGGCATACCCTATTTATTTCCTGAGCTACAGGACCATATGCTAGCCGTTGCAGCGGTGGATAGCTCCGGTGAGATTGCTTTTTATTCCAATCATTGTGGCGTAGCCGCAGACTTTTGTCTGGTCGCACCAGGCGGTGGCGATGCCAATAACGATGGCATCTATGACGACGATGAAGTGATCTGGGCCGCGACTTCGCCCCCAGAAGATGCCGAGGAGGGGCGCGACTATTATGGGGGTGCCATAGGCACATCCTTCGCAGCGCCCATTGTTAGTGGCTCACTGGCGTTACTCAAAGAACTGTTTCCTAGCGTCGGCAATTATGAGCTAGCTAATCGCCTGCTAGTCACGGCCAATAAAGCAGGTATTTACGCAGACAGCAGCATCTATGGTCAGGGATTATTGGATTTAGACGCAGCCACCAGACCTGTCGGCGGTCTAAGTGTCGCCACGGGCAATAGTCTCGATAGCGGCATGCAAAGTGCTGCCCAGAGCAATATTTCCGGCGGCGCGTTGGGTACTAGCTTAGCCAATGCTCTAAGCGGCAATACTGTCGCGCTGTTTGATAATTTAGGCTTTCCGTTTTATCAGTCTGCCAATAATTTGGTTACCGTTTCAGCCAAGCGGACTAATGTCCCTGCCCTGCGTCATAGTAGCCAGCAGTCGAGTAATGGCACTAAAATCAGCCTCGGCAGTGCACCAGACCTCTGGCAGCAAGATGAGCACTATAACGGCACTCCCAAGCATCAGGTTCAGCCTGACTATATTGCGCTGCAGTTTCAAAACCCAAAGGGCATTGAGCGATTCGCAGGGATTAATGCCAATCCTGGTTGGTTCTTTGGTGTTTATGGGGACTCAATACTGAGCCCATCATCCACCCATAACGACAGTAGCTTTGCCGCACCCTGGCTAGGTTTTGCCCGCCACGGCTGGAGCAGTGGCGGCGCGCTTCCCTTAGGAGATTCAACAGGAAAACTGCGTGTTGGCCTATTTAATGGCAATGGCACGGCAAGCTGGGATAACGATCAGCCAGTCAGTGCCCATCGAGGCAGTGGCGCTGTTATGGAATACGCGGTGTCATCTGACCGCAGTGGTTTGAGTCTACAGACTGGTTTTGTCCGTGAAGAAGACACTTTTCTCGGTACAGAGATCGGCATAGCCCTAGGCAATATTGATTCGAGCGACACTTTTTTTGCCGGGCTAAATGGGCATGTGCAACTTAGCCCGCAGTGGCAGGGATTGGTGGCTCTATACTCGGGAAAAACGGACAGTGGACTGAGCCAAACTGGCCAACTGCAGCTTCCCGATAACATCACCAGCAGTTCCTGGGCAATGGGTTTTAAAACGCAGTCCCTATGGCGTGGTGGTGATCAATTCACTGTTTATCTGTCACAGCCATTGCGCATCGAAAGTGGTCGCGGTGAATTACAGCTAGCCACCGGACGCACCCCAGATCGGCAAGTCGTCTATGAGAATATCGCTTTTGATTTGCAGCCCCAGGGGCGTGAGCAGCAACTAGAAATTAATTATCGCCGGCCCTGGACAATAATCGACCACAAAGCATGGTTTTCGGCCAGCGCAGAATATACCCATGAGGCCAATCATAGTGCGCCCAACGCCGTCACCAATCGCACTCTAGATAGCAGTCAGTTTGAAATGAGGCTAAGAATTTCAATTGCCATTGATTAGCAAAACCCACTGTTACCAAAGACCTTAAAGCAGTACCATGCGGTCTTCTAAAATGGACTGACAGGAAAGCATTTTATAATGGCGAATTCAGCGACTAAGAAAAACGCGTTTTATGCACAATCAGGCGGTGTTACAGCCGTAATCAATGCCTCAGCTTGCGGCGTGATCCAAGCTTGCAGAGAGCATAAAGATAAAATCGGAACGCTCTATGCCGGCCAAAATGGCATTATTGGCGCCCTGCAAGAAAATCTAATTGATACCAGCAAAGAATTAAACTCAGCGGTAGCCGCGCTCAAGCACACTCCCGGTGGCGCCTTCGGTTCATGCCGTTACAAGATGAAAGATATCAAAGAGAGCAGCACTGAATACGAGCGCCTGGTCGAGGTTTTTAAAGCACACAATATCGGTTATTTCTTTTATAACGGTGGTGGCGATTCTGCAGATACCTGCCTTAAGGTGTCACAGGTGTCGGCGAAAATGGGCTACCCCATTCAAGCCATCCATATTCCCAAAACCATCGACAACGACCTGCCCTTTACCGACTGTTCTCCCGGTTTTGGTTCGGTGGCGAAATATGTTGCCGTATCAACCAAAGAAGCCAGCCTGGATATTGCCTCTATGGCCGCCTCGTCGACCAAGATATTTATTCTTGAAGTCATGGGTCGTCACGCAGGTTGGATCGCAGCGTCCGGCGGACTCGCCGCACAGGAAGCTGGGGATGCACCCCATATTATTATATTTCCGGAAATTCCCTTTAACCGCGAACAGTTTGTCGCCAAAGTTGAAGAGACTATCAAAGAAAAAGGCTACTGCGTTGTTGTGGCATCAGAAGGCGCCAGCTATGCAGATGGCGCATTAATTTCTGGCTCATTGCATAAAGATGCCTTTGGTCACCAGCAGCTCGGTGGCGTTGCACCCACCTTAGCCAGCATGATCAAACATTCTCTCGGTTACAAATACCATTATGCCCTCGCCGATTATTTACAGCGTTCAGCGCGACACATAGCCTCGAAAACTGATGTCGACCAAGCCTATGCCGTTGGCCGCGCCGCAGTAGAAAAAGCCATCGAAGGCAAAGGCGCCATTATGGTGACCATCGAACGTGGTACCGGCAAAAAATACAGCTGGGCACTGGGTGAAGCGCCACTGAGCAAAGTGGCCAATATTGAAAAGAAAATGCCGCGCTCATTTATCACCAAAGATGGCTTTGGCATTACTCAGAAAGCGCGAGACTATTTGCAGCCGCTAATTGCGGGGGAAGACTACCCGCCATTTAAAGACGGATTACCCTATTATCCTAAGCTGAAAAAAATCCTCACACCTAAAAAGCTCGGCACTGATTTCGAGCTATAAGGCTCTGTCTTAAATAGCTTGCTAGTTGACTTGATTGCGCGGCTTTCCATCCAGAAAGCCAGCAATATTATCAGCCAGTTGATTAATCAATGTCTGTCTGGCTTCCTGCGCCACCCAGGCGCAGTGAGGCGTGACAATAAGATTGGGAATGCTTTTATCTAAGAGTACATTACCCTCAACCGGCGGCTCGACCGTCAATACATCGGTTGCTGCACCGGCGATATCCCCATTGATCAAGGCCTGCTTCAAGGCCGTCTCATTAACAATACCGCCACGGGCACTGTTGATCACAATAGTCGTATTTTTCATCAGCGCGAACTGCGCATCGCCAATTAAACCTGTCGTGTCCGCCGTCAACGGGCAGTGAATGCTGACCACATCTGCACGGCTCAAAAACGTATCAAAGGCCACACGCTCAATCCCGGAACTGTGAGTGCGACCCGGCAACCCAGCAAAAATAACCTGCATCCCAAAAGCCTCGGCAATTTTGGCCACACCCATGCCCAACTCACCTGCCCCAACAATGCCCATCACCTTGCCGCTCAGCTCGCGTACAGGAAAATCCATCGAACAAAAGAATCGGCTCTCCTGCCAGCGACCACCCACGGCCGTCTCATGGTAAGACTCCAGCTTGGTCGTCAGCGCAAGAATCAGCGCCCAGCAATGCTGAACAACCGAGCCCGTGCCATAACCAATGGCATTACTCACCACAACATCCTGCAATCGAGCCGCCTCGAGATCCACCTGATTGGTGCCGGTCGCCATCAGCGCGATCAACTTTAGGCGCGGCGCCTGATTGATGGCCAACGCCGACACCATGGCCTTATTAGTCAGCACAATATCCGCATCAGTGATGCGTTCAGCGACCTGCTGATCAGAACAATCTGGGTAGAGCGTCCAGTTAATCGGCAGGTTATGGAGAGGACTCAAATCAAGAGAATCTGGGCCAAGGCTGTCACAGTCGAGAATTACGCCATTCATGGTTTTTACTGCTTGGTTGTTTGGAGAGGGAATTGTAGTTGAAAACCACTAGGGCGGGTCATCTATAGGGGAGATTTAAACAATCTTTAGTCGCCTTATTCGCCACTTAAGGACCACTATTTCCGACATTCGGCACCGAATCTATCTTCAGCTAATAATCGGCGTTACCCTATAAACTTTGCGTGCAAAACCGCATAATAGCGCCCTGCTCAAACCCACTGTTTAATAATAATGCTCAGAGACAACATTTAAGATGACATCATCATTATTTGATCTATACGATAAGGCGGTGCTGCGCCATCCCATGGCGTCGCTATTCGCGGTTATTGCCCTCACCATTGCTATGGCGTTTGGCCTACCGAACTTTAAGTTGGATGCCTCTGCGGACTCCCTGACCCTAGAACATGACGATGATCTGAACTTCTTCCGCGAAGTGGTGCAGCGCTATGGCAGCGACAATTTTCTGATCGTGACTTTTTCGCCCAAATCCGGCGATCTGTTCGATGATACAAATCTTGAAACCCTAAAAGCTCTCCGTGAGGACCTGGCTACTATCGATGGTGTTGAAGGCATTTTATCCATGCTGGATGTGCCGTTGCTCTACAGCCCTATGGTTGCTGTTGCCGACCTCAAAGACGAGTTAAACACCTTACTCAGTGAGGGTGTTGATAAGCAGTTGGCCAAGCAGGAATTTCTCAATAGCCCAATTTACAAAGACGTAATTCTCAGCGCCGATGGCCAGACCACTGGCTTACTGGCAACTCTGGCGCTCGACGAGACCTATCTGCAGCTGGTCACCGCAAGGGACGATCTGCGCCTAGTCCGTGACACCCAGGGTTTAACCCCAGAGCAGCAAGTTCAGCTAGAAGCAGTGAGTTTAGAATTTCTTAATTATCGCACCATTAAAGCGGCTCAGGATCACCAGCGTGTGGCTGAGGTGCGGGCGCTCATTACCGGCTACCGGGATAACGCCACAATCTTTCTCGGTGGGCCAGATATGATCACCGCGGATATGGTCGACTTTATCAAGAGTGATCTGGTGGTTTTTGGCACCGGCATACTGCTGTTTATTATCGCCACATTAGCGCTGATTTTCCGCCAGATTCGCTGGGTAGTATTGCCACTGGCAACCTGCACCTTTTGCCTGATTACTATCCTTGGGTTTCTTAGCTGGATCGATTGGCGTCTCACCGTTATTTCATCTAACTTTGTCTCACTGCTGCTAATCATTACCCTGGCCCTGACCATCCATCTGATCGTGCGCTATCGGGAATTGCAGAGCCAAAAGCCCGATGCCACCCAGCATCAGCTAGTCAGCGAAACCGTTATTTCCATGGCCAAGCCCTGCCTGTATAGCGTACTGACTACCATCGTTGCCTTTATGTCGCTCGTGGTCAGTAACATTCGCCCGGTGATCGATTTCGGCTGGATGATGACCATGGGTATTAGCTTGGCCCTAGTGGTTACCTTTGTGGTTATTCCTGCGGGCATGATGCTGTTCGGCAAGGGCAAGAATGCCGGTGAAAATGACAATTCCGCCGCCATCACCACCAAATTTTCGCAGTTTACTGAGCATAACGGCACCCTCGTGCTGCTTATCGCCACGGCCCTCACCGCCCTGTCTATTTACGGCGTGTCTCGATTGGAAGTGGAGAACCGCTTTATTGATTACTTCCGCGCTGACACTGAAATCTATCAGGGCATGGAAATAATCGACACCGCTATGGGCGGTACGACGCCGCTGGATATTATTATTCAGGCACCCACCTTTGCCGCCATAGAAACCACTGCTTTTGATGATGGCACTGAAGCGAGTGCTGAATATGGTTATGAGGATTCTGGCTACGAGGATGCCGATGAATATTCTTACGATGGCTATGGCGAAGATGATAGTTATGGTGAAGATAGTGGCTATGGCGATGAACTATCCTTCGAAGAAGCCCCTGCCGAAGATGCCCTAAAAGACACTTACTGGTTCTCGTCGACTGGCCTTGCGGATCTGGCTAAGTTGCAGACCTTTATTGATGCCCAGCCAGAAGTCGGCAAGGTTAGCTCCCTGGTACAGATTTACGATGTCGCCAGCGATCTCAGCGGCCACAAGCTCAACGATTTTGAGATTGCCTTTATGCGCAAGAGTCTGGGTCCAGATATCTACCGACAGATGGTGGCCCCCTACCTGATTGAAGACCTTGATGAGGCGCGAATTCAGTTGCGCGCCATGGAGACCGGTGGTGAGTTGCGCCGCGCCGACCTGCTTAAAAAGATCAACGATTATGCCGTGAATGAAGTGGGCATCGCCCAGGAAGATATTCGTTTTACCGGCATACTGGTGCTGTACAACAATATGCTACAGAGCCTATATCGCTCACAGATACTGACCCTCGGCGCCGTTTTTGTGGGTATTATGCTGATGTTTCTGGTGCTATTCCGCTCCTTGAAAATCTCTATAATTGCGATACTGCCTAACTTTTTAGCCGCAGGAATTGTTCTTGGTGGAATGGGTATTAGCGGAATTCCCCTGGATATGATGACCATTACTATTGCCGCGATTACCGTGGGTATTGGGGTTGACCATGCAATTCATTACCTCACCCGATTTTCTCGAGAATTTAAGGCCGATGGAAATTATATCGCCTCTATGCACCGCGCCCATGCCAGTATTGGCCAGGCACTGTTCTATACCGCCATGACGATTATTATCGGCTTTTCGATTCTGGCTCTGTCTAACTTTATTCCGTCGGTTTACTTCGGACTGCTCACTGGTCTAGCCATGACAGCAGCCCTCTTGGGTTCAATGACCTTGCTACCCAAATTAATTCTTATGTCCAAGCCATTTGGCCCAGGTAAATAAATGCCCCTAGTAACACTGCAAGACGTTTTTCTAAGTTATGGCCAACCGCCACTGATTGATCATCTCGATCTCGTTATTGAGCCCAATGAGCGCGTCTGCCTGATTGGTAGAAATGGTGCGGGTAAATCGACCCTGATGAAGATAATCACCGGACAGATTACCCCGGACGAAGGTTCAATCAAGCGCGCTAGCGGCGTCAAGGTTGCCCAGCTTGAGCAGTCGGTTCCCCATGACACCAGCGGTACTGTTTTCGATGTAATAGCACAGGGTATGGGCGCTGAGGGTGAGTTGGTCAAAACATTCCACCATCTTATTCAGCAGCTCAATGTAGACCCTAGCCCCAAGGTCATGAACGCCTACGAAGAGTGTCAGGCCGAACTTGATCGGGTTAACGGCTGGGACATTAATAGCCGCGTTGAATCTATTATTACCAAGATGGAACTCGACCCCGATGTGGATATATCCAGCCTCTCTGGTGGCTATAAGCGTCGCGTTCTACTGGCCCGAGCGTTGGTCTGTGATCCCGATCTGCTGCTATTAGACGAGCCCACCAACCACCTGGATATTGAAGCCATTCAGTGGGTTGAGCAGTTCCTACTCAAGTGGGAAGGTTCATTATTATTTATTAGTCACGATCGACGGTTTATGGACAATTTGGCCAACCGATTTATTGAGATTGATCGAGGCAAGTTGCAAGACTACAACTGTGACTACAGCACTTATCTGGTGCGCAAAGAAGAAAATCTAGAAATTGAAGATCGTCAAAACGCACTCTTCGATAAACGCCTCTCTCAAGAAGAGGTCTGGATCAGGCAGGGAATTAAGGCGCGCCGCACCCGTAACGAAGGTCGTGTGCGAGCACTGGAATCTATGCGCAGAGAACATGCCGACCGCCGCAAGCAGTTGGGCACCGCGCGTATGGATATTCAGGCAGCAGAAAAGTCCGGCAAAATTGTTGCCGAAGCCGACAATGTCAGCTTCGCCTTCGATAACGGCAAACAGGTAGTGAAAAATTTCTCTACCCTGATTCAGCGTGGCGATAAGGTCGGATTTATTGGTCGCAACGGCGTGGGTAAAACCACATTGATCAAACTACTGCTCGGCGAACTAACGCCACAGCAGGGCAGCATTAAGACAGGCACCAACCTTAATATTGCTTACTTTGATCAGTATCGCTCGGCCCTGGATGAAGAAAAAACCGTACAGGACAATGTCTCTGGCGGTCGCGATATGCTCGAGATCGGTGGCAAGCAACGTCATGTTATCAGCTATCTACAAGACTTCTTGTTTGCACCGGAACGCTGCCGACAGCCGGTAAAAGCCCTATCTGGTGGAGAGCGTAATCGCCTTTTATTGGCCAAACTGTTTACTCAGCCCTCCAATATTTTGGTACTCGACGAACCCACTAACGATCTCGATATCGATACCTTAGATCTGCTCGAAGAGCTGCTTATTGATTATAAGGGCACGGTTATTTTAGTCAGTCACGACCGAGCCTTTCTCAATAATGTGGTTACCAGCACATTGGTCTTCGACGGCTCTGGCACCATTGAGCAATACATCGGCGGATACGACGACTGGTTGCGCCAGCGCAAAACAGAAAAGGCCACCAAAGTAGCAGCACCGAAGGCCCAGGCCAAGAGCGCGACGACCAGTAAAAAGCTCAGCTACAACGATCAGCGTGAGCTCGATGGATTGCCGGTAGAGATAGAGAAAATAGAAATCCAGATCGCCGCTACGTCCGAGTTAATTAGTAAACCAGGGTTCTATCAGGGTGATAGACCTAGCATTGAAGCCGTAGAAAATCAGTTAGCCGCCGAGCAGAAGCAGCTTGCAGAATGCTATGCGCGCTGGGAGCTATTGGAAAATCAATAGCGCCAGCAACACATTGTCATTAGAATCATTAACTTACACACAGGGCCATAGATAACCCATGACGGATCTCAGAAAACCTCTAGTACTGCTTATTCTGGATGGCTTCGGCTATAGCGACGACAATCAACATAATGCTGTTGCCAATGCCGATGCACCAACCTGGGAAAAACTCTGGGCCAATAACCCCAAAACATTGATTCATACTTCAGGCCTTGAAGTCGGACTGCCCGAAGGTCAGATGGGCAATTCCGAAGTGGGCCATATGACATTGGGTGCTGGACGGGTGGTGTATCAAAACTTCACTCGTATTAACAAAGCTATCACCGACGGCGACTTTTTTACCAATCCAGTGTTCTGTGATGCGGTAGATAAAGCCGTTGCCAATGGCAAGGCCGTTCATATTATGGGCCTGCTGTCGGACGGTGGCGTGCACAGTCACGAAGATCATATCAATGCCATGATTGAGCTGGCCGCAAAGCGCGGTGCCAGCAAAATTTACCTCCACGCCTCATTAGATGGCCGTGACTGCCCACCGCGCAGCGCGCTAGCCTCGTTGCAAAAAACTCAGGCCCTCTGCGAAAAACTCGGCGTGGCTAAAATTGTCTCGGTGATTGGTCGCTTCTATTCCATGGACCGGGATAACCGCTGGGATCGCGTGCAGGAGGCTTACCGGCTAATGACCGAAGGCGTGGCACCCTTTACCGCCACAAACCCTGTCAGCGCCCTTGAGGCCGCTTACGCCAGGGACGAGAATGATGAATTTGTCCATGGCACCAGTATCTGTGTTGCAGGCGAGACGCCGATTAAACTCGAAGATGGCGATGCACTGATCTCCATGAACTTCAGGCCAGATCGCGCCCGTGAAATAACCCATGCGTTGGTCGACGAGACCTTCACCGGTTTCGAGCGCCAGGCCGTGGTTAAATTTTCGACCTTTGTCATGACCACCGAATACGAAGCCAATATTGATGTGCCCTGCGCCTATCCCCCAGAAAAGCTGGTTAACTCCATGGGAGAATATCTGGCCAACCAAAACAAGCAGCAGCTGCGTATTGCCGAAACCGAAAAATATGCTCATGTTACTTTCTTCTTTAGTGGTGGCCGCGAGTCACTCTATCCTGGCGAAGAGCGGGTATTAATTCCTTCTCCCAATGTTGATACCTACGACGCCATGCCAGAAATGAGCGCTCCAGAAGTCACCGAGAAATTATTGGAAGCCATTGGTTCAGGAAAATTCGATACTATTATCTGTAACTATGCCAACTGCGATCAGGTGGGCCACACAGGTAATTACGAGGCCTCAATTAAAGCCGTTGAAGCGGTAGACCACAGCCTCCGTCAAATAATTGACGCCCTAGAAAAAGTGGGGGGCGAAGTGTTGATCACCGCCGACCATGGCAACGTAGAAGAAATGTTTGATGGCGCTAACAACCAGCCACATACCCAGCACACCACGCTGCCAGTACCGTTGGTTTATGCAGGCCCACGCCAAGTATCACTGCATAATGGCGGCTCACTGGCAGATATTGCCCCCACCATGCTCGACCTTATGGGTTTAGCACAGCCAGCCGAAATGACTGGTCGATCGCTGATTTCCTAATGAAGATGACACGGCCTGTAGTAGCAATCTGTTTATTGCTATGCCTCAGTAACCTGAGTATTGCTGATGACAAACAGCAGGCCCGACTCAAGGATTTGGAAAAATCAATTACCAGTCTCGAAAAACGCCTAGCCACCCGAGACAAAGAAAAAAGTAACCTACAGAGCGCCCTAAAAAAAGTTGAACTCGAAGCCGGCAAAATCAGCCGTGATCTGCGTAAGCTACGTAAAAATATTTCTGGTCTCGAGAGTAAACTCTCCAAACTCAACAAGCAAGAAACCGCCTTGGAAGAAAATATTGCCCTGCAGAGCGGCGCTATTGTCGACCAGATCTCCGCCGCCTATAAGCTCGGCAATCAAGAACCTATCAAACTATTGCTCAATCAAGAAGACCCTCAAAAAATGGCCCGAGTCTTTAAATACTACGGTTATTTTCTCCAGGCCCGCACCGAAAAAATACAAAACTACATGGCCGATGTCGATGCTCTCTCTGAGGTTATTGAAAGCATTAACCGTCAGAAAGTAGAACTGTCCAAATCCCGAGCGGAATTAGAAGGCG
Organism: Porticoccaceae bacterium UBA1989; assembly: GCA_002335945.1. GTDB lineage: Bacteria > Pseudomonadota > Gammaproteobacteria > Pseudomonadales > Porticoccaceae > HTCC2207. The sequence goes on along the minus strand of DDDD01000177.1, from coordinate 60,288 downwards.
GCCAAAAGAAGCTAGGTAGCAGGGTTAAGCAACGCTCTGGTACCTTGAAAAAACTTCAGGCCTCGTTGCGTACCGATAAGAAGAAACTCGGCACCCTGCAAAAAGAACGGGGCAAGCTAGAAGAAATACTGAGTGCCGTAGAAGAAGCCATAGCCGATATGAAGCTTCCTGAAAACTACCAGCCCTTCGCCTCTCGCAAGGGTAAGCTTAAGTGGCCGCTCAAAGGAAAAGTGGCCCATAGCTATGGCAGTGCTCGCAGTGGCGAACTGCGCTGGGAAGGCTGGTTAATTAGCGCCCGTGCCGGTACAGCGGTAAATGCAGTTCACAATGGTCGCGTGGTGTTTTCAAACTACTTGCGAGGTTTTGGGCTGCTGATTATTCTGGACCATGGCGATGGCTATATGACCCTCTATGCCCATAACCAGGAGCTGTTAAAAGATACCGGTGACTGGGTGCAGAGCAGTGAAATACTGGCTCGCGCTGGAGACACTGGCGGACTCGCCAAACCCGCCCTGTACTTTGAAATTCGCAAAAAGGGTAAGCCTGCTGACCCCAAAGTCTGGCTGGGTAAACGCTAAACCATTAGCGTAGGTCACTCTCCGTTAAGAGCAATAATAGCCTGCACAGGCGTGCAACCAAGCTGGCTTTTTACACTCCAAGTAAGGTCTGCAGTTTGGACAATAATAAGGAAACTATTTTATGTTACGAACCATACTCAGCCCATGTCTGCCCATTCTTTGCCTCGTCGCCCCACTCTTTGTATCCGTCTCATCGCTGGCCTCTGAGGTTACAGACGACCCAGTCGATGAAACTGTCAGTCTAGACACAGAACAACAGTCCAGCGACGAATCTCGTTTACCCCTTCGGGAATTACGCCTTTTCACTCAGGTGTTTGAGCAAATTCGCCTCGGCTATGTAGAGGAAGTGAGCGACAGCGAACTTTTAAACAATGCTATTGCTGGCCTGCTCTTAGAGCTAGACCCCCATTCGGTCTACCTAGACACAGAGCATTATAGCGACCTCCAAGAAAGTGCCAACGGCGAGTACAGCGGTCTTGGGCTTGAGGTAGGGGGCGAGAACGGTTTGATAAAAGTAATCTCTCCCATCGATGATACTCCTGCGGCAAACGCTGGCATCGAAGCGGGCGATCTTATCGTTGAAATGAATGACGCACCTGTGCGTGGTATGGGTGTACAGAAAGCCATCGACAAACTCCGAGGCGAGAAAGGCACCAGCATTAAGTTAACCGTCTACCGCGAAGGTCAGGATGGCCCCTTAGAATTTGATGTGGTCCGCGACACCATTCAGCTCAGCTCGGTGCGCAGCCGATTTCTTGAGCCAGGTTATGGCTATGTCCGCGTATCTCAGTTCCAGCGTAAATCCGGCGCTGATTTTATTGAGACCGTCGAAAAGCTTAAGGCAGAAGCTGAGTTCCCCATAAAGGGGTTGGTGCTTGATCTACGCAATAATCCCGGCGGGCTAGTCCCCGCATCCGTTGAAATGGCCGGTGCCCTAATTGACGGCGGCACAGTGGTCTACACCGAGGGTCGTCTACCTAGCGCAAATCATAGTTTTGAGGCTGAGGCTGGGGATATTCTCGAGGGAGTGCCCATGGTCGTGCTCATTAATGGCGGCAGTGCCTCTGCCTCAGAAATTGTTGCCGGTGCACTTCAAGACCATAAACGGGCTGCCGTTATCGGCACCCAAAGCTTTGGTAAGGGCTCGGTGCAAACCGTTATTCCTCTGGGTGACGGCCGGGCCGTTAAGTTGACCACAGCACGTTACTTTACGCCCAACGGCCGCTCTATTCAGGCCGAGGGTATAGTTCCAGACATGTTGGTTCCCCGTGCAGAAATACGCCCCTATAAAGTGCGCGATACCACCCGTGAAGCTGATCTGGAAGGACATCTGAATACTGTCGATAGTTCTGAGGAAGGGACAGAGAGCAAAACCGAATTACCCGCCGAAGACCTCAGCGGTGACAATCAACTTTATGAAGCCGTTAACTTATTAAAAGGTTTTCACTTACTGGGCAATAAATAAACCCGTTTAGTCATTTAAAATAGGACCTGTTCACTGCTGAGTTTGAACCCAGCAGTGAACAGGGCCGATGTTTATTTTCTAACTGCGTTATAGATAAACAGTAATGCTAGGGCACCAACAACGGCAGTGATCAAGCTGCCAATACTGAATTCACCGGTACTGCCCAGGCCAACAAACGAGCCCAGCCAGCCGCCGACAAAGGCACCGGCTATACCCAGTAATGCGGTAATAACCAGTCCGCCGCCATCTTTACCCGGCATAATATATTTAGCCAGTACGCCGGCCAGCAGTCCCAATATGATCCATGATAAAAATCCCATAATACTTCTCCTACTTGGTTAATTATGTGGCTGTGTTTTCTACGTTGTGAACATGTATGTCGCGCTGTGGGTAGGGAATGGAAATACCTGCGCTATCCAATGCTTTTTTCGCCGCCTCGGTAATTTCAAAATAAGCGGTCCAGTAATCCGCAGTTTTCACCCAGGGACGACAGACTAAATTTACGCTGCTATCGGCAAGTTCAACCACTGCAATGGTGGTTTCGGGAAACTCTAATACCTGAGCATTATTGGCCACTACTTTTTCCAGTACCGCTTTAGCGGCATCAATATCATCGCCATATCCCACACCAAATACCAGATCGACACGACGGGTATCATTGGCTGAATAATTGACAATGTTGCCACTGATGACACCGCCATTTGGCACTATGATTTTTTTATTATCGGGAGAATTTAATTCAGTGGTAAAGATTTGAATATTTTGTACCACACCAGATACACCCGCAATCTCAATAAAGTCTCCGACTTTAAAAGGCCGAAAAATAAGAATCAGTACACCGGCAGCAAAGTTTGCCAGAGACCCCTGAAGTGCTAAACCAACAGCAAGACCTGCGGCACCTACAATGGCGACAAAGGAGGCAGTTTGAATGCCCAGCTGTCCCAACGCGGCAATAGACACGAAGATCAACAGCGCCCAGTACACTAGACTGCCGACAAAATTCTGAATGGCCGGATCGACATTGTTTTTGCTCATTAGGTTTTCAACAACCTTGGCAATTTTCTTAACCACCCACTTACCAATCACAAATATCAACAGTGCCATTAGTATTTTGATGCCGTAGAGCATTACCAGCTCCTGTATTACTTCTAAATTCTCACCCATAGTTAATTCCTTTTAATATGCTGAAGTAGGGCCTGATGGCCATAGATAGTGCAGTATGTATTAAGGCCTCAGGCATTCTCTTAAGCGTAGTCTATGAATGGCGGTTTTTCTAAGGTTGAAGGGCAGAAATTTAGCCTAGATAATTGATAAAAAAAGGGCCCAGAAAACTCTGAGCCCTTTTTTATTTGTTGCAGATGTATGTGCTAGCGGTCTCTACTTAAGAGCCCTACTCAAGAGCCATGCTAGGCCCCCTGTATCTCCAGCTTGTCGACTTTCTGGAAGCCCCTAGGCAGTTTGTGTCCACGGCGTCCGCGCTCACCACGATAATGCTCGAGGTCTGTGCCCTTCATTACCAGATAGCGTTTACCCGAATGAACCACCAATGAGCTGCCTTGAGGAATAATCGCATAATCAATCACAAACTCTTCGCGACTCTGCAAACGTGATCCCGGAATATTAAGAATCTTATTGCCTTTACCCCTAGCCAGTTCTGGCAGGTCGGCAATCGGGAACACCAGCATGCGACCCTCGTTACTCACCGCAGCAATTAGAGCTTCGGTATCATTGACCATTTTCGGATTTAAAATTCGACCGCCTTTGGGAATCGATACCACGGCTTTACCCGCTTTGTTCTTGGTATACAGATCGCCAATCTTGGCAATAAAGCCATAGCCCGCATCGGTGCCAAGCAGTATCTTCTGATCATCTTCGCCCATCAGAACATCGGTAAATAGTGCTCCAGAGGGTAGATTGAGGCGCCCGGTAGCCGGTTCGCCCTGACCCCGTGCCGAGGGCAATGTGTGGCCTGGCAATGCGTAAAAACGTCCGCTGGTATCCTGTAAGAATACATTTTGATTACTGCGCCCAAGAGCCGCGGCGAGAAACTTATCGCCCGACTTATAGCTTAGACTTGTGGGGTCAATCTCATGACCCTTGGCTGCACGCAACCAACCTTTGTCAGACAGCACCGCAGTAATGGGCTCTGCAGTAAGCAAGTCTTTTTCATTAAAGGCCTGAGCTTCCCCGCGCTCTCTTAGGGGCGAGCGGCGATCGTCGCCATATTCTTCGGCGGTCTCTTTTAGTTCATTTTTAACCAGTGTTTTAAGGCGCGCTTCGGAACCCAAGAGTAATTCCAGTGCGGCTTTTTCTTTGGCTAGCTCATCCTGCTCGCTGCGGATTTTAAATTCTTCTAAGCGCGCTAACTGTCGCAGCTTTGTGTCGAGAATATATTCCGCTTGGGTGTCCGATAGACCAAAGCGTGCGATTAATGCTGGCTTGGGTTCATCTTCGGTGCGGATAATATGAATCACTTCGTCGATATTTAAAAAGGCGGTCAACAAACCGTCTAATAGGTGCAATCGTTTTTCGACTTTCTGTAACCGGTAGTCGAGGCGACGACGGGTCACATCGGTCCGGAACACCAACCATTGTTTTAGAACCTGCAACAGGTTCATCACTGAGGGCCGGCCATCAATACCAATAATATTCATATTGATTCTGTAGCTGCGCTCGAGATCTGTGGTCGCAAACAGATGGTCCATTAAGGCTTCGATATCAATGCGATTTGAGCGCGGGGTGATAATCAGACGCGTTGGGTTTTCATGGTCGGATTCGTCGCGCAAATCTTCAACCATTGGCAGCTTTTTGTTGCGCATCTGCGCGGCTATCTGCTCAAGAATTTTAGAACCCGAAGCCTGGAAGGGTAAGGCAGTAACAATAATATCACCGTCTTCTTTATTCCAGATGGCACGCATTTTTACCGAGCCACGGCCCGTCTCATAGGTATTTAGAATATCCGCCTGACTGGTAATTATTTCCCCTTCAGTGGGGAAGTCCGGCGCTTTGATGTAATTCATCAGGTCAGGGACTGTGGCTTTTGGATTATCCAGCAAATGCAGACAGGCGCTAACCACCTCATTGAGATTGTGGGGCGGAATATCTGTCGCCATGCCCACCGCAATGCCGGTGGTGCCATTGAGCAGCACATTGGGCACCCGTGCCGGCAGAATTTCTGGCTCGTCCATGGTGGCATCGAAGTTGGGGCGCCAGTTAGCGGTGCCCTGTCCCAGCTCTGAAAGCAGAACATCGGCATACTTGGAAAGCTTGGATTCGGTGTATCGCATGGCTGCGAAAGATTTTGGATCGTCCGCCGAGCCCCAGTTACCCTGACCATCAACCAGTGGATAGCGATAGGAAAACGGCTGAGCCATCAACACCATGGCTTCGTAGGCGGCACTGTCACCATGGGGATGGAATTTACCAATTACATCGCCGACAGTACGGGCAGACTTTTTATATTTGGCGCTGGCTTTTAGACCTAGCTCGCTCATGGCATAGACAATGCGTCGCTGCACTGGTTTGAGGCCATCGCCAATGTGCGGCAGGGCGCGATCGAGGATAACGTACATGGAGTAATCCAGATACGCCTGCTCGGCATAGTCACTGAGTGGTCTACTCTCGACGCCCTGGTCATTAAAGGTGATGATATCGCTCATCGTGATTCCTGTATTAAATACGGTTTATAGGTTGGCTGAATCGGCTAAGTTGCCTTTGCTCTCTAGCCAGGCGCGTCGATCTGAGGCACGTTTTTTGGCCAGTAACATATCCATAATACTGTTGGTTTCATCGCCGGGTTCAAGGGTTAGCTGAACCAGGCGTCTGGTATCTGGATCCATGGTGGTTTCGCGCAGTTGGAGTGGATTCATCTCACCCAGACCTTTAAAGCGCTGGACATTGACCTTGCCGCGCTTACCCTCGGCCTGAATTCGATCCAGAATACCCTGGCGCTC
>DDDD01000177.1:8685-54257 GCA_002335945.1 Porticoccaceae bacterium UBA1989 | reverse complement strand
GGGGCGGAAATGACGAACAAACAGTGCACAGAGCAAGGTGGCAATATGCAGTCCATCGGAATCCGCATCGGCAAGAATACAAACCTTGTGATAACGCAGTGAGTCGACGTCTTCCAACGCCGGATCTACACCCAGAGCAACAGAGATATCATGAACTTCTTGGGAACCGAGAATCTCTTGGGAATCCACTTCCCAGGTATTAAGAATCTTACCTCGCAGGGGCATAATCGCCTGATTTTCGCGGTTGCGCGCCTGTTTGGCGGAGCCCCCTGCCGAGTCACCCTCTACTAAGAATATCTCACAGCGCTCAGGTTCGCCGCTGGAACAGTCGGCCAGTTTGCCTGGCAGTGCCGGGCCCTGAGTGATTTTTTTACGCACCACTTTTTTGCTCGCGCGCATACGACGCTGAGCCGCAAAAATACATAGGTCGGCCAGTTTCTCGGCCTCTTCTGTGTGCTGGTTTAGCCACAGGCTAAAGGAATCTTTGACCACTCCAGAAACAAAGGCTGCCACTTCTCTGGAGGACAGGCGATCTTTGGTCTGGCCAGAAAACTGTGGATCGGCAAGCTTACAGGACAGCACAAAACTACAGCGATCCCAAATATCATCGGGAGTTAATTTAATGCCTCTTGGCAGCAAATTTCTAAATTCACAAAACTCACGCATGGCATCGAGAAGACCCGTACGCAGACCATTGGCATGGGTGCCGCCCTGGGGGGTCGGAATCAGGTTTACATAACTCTCCTGAACTAGCTCGCCGCCCTCGGGCATCCATTGTACAGCCCAGTCCACCGCCTCATTAGAGGAGGCAAATGTGCCTATAAAGGGTTCTGCTGGCAGTACTTCCCAGCCATGCAGCGCACCGGCCAGATAATCTTTTAGGCCATCTTCGTAATACCATTCTTCATTTTCATTGGTATTCTCATTGTAGAAGCTGACGGTTAAGCCGCCGCAGAGCACGGCTTTGGCCCGCAGCACATGGCGCAGTCGACTCACCGAAAATTTGTTGGAATCAAAGTAACTGGCGTTCGGCCAAAAGCGCAAAATGGTACCCGTGTTGCGCTGCCCGCAGGTATCAATCACCTGAAGGTCAGAGGTTTTATAGCCGTCGGCAAAGAAAATTTGATGCACCTGGCCGCCACGTTTGACCGTGACTTCCATCTTGGTCGACAGCGCGTTGACTACCGACACCCCCACACCGTGCAAACCCCCTGAAAACTGGTAGTTGTCATTGGAAAACTTACCGCCCGCATGGAGGGTCGAGAGTATGACTTCGACCCCGGGGATGCCCTGCTCGGGATGGATGTCCACCGGCATACCGCGACCATCATCACAGACCGACAATGAGCCATCTTTGTGCAGCGTCACTTCGACACGACTGGCGTGGCCGGCCAGCGCTTCATCGACACTGTTATCAATCACTTCCTGGGCCAAATGATTGGGCCGAGTAGTGTCGGTGTACATGCCCGGTCTTTTTCGAACTGGATCCAGGCCTGTTAGGACTTCAATATCTTTTGCGTTGTAGTTGCTCATTCGCTCTTATTATTCAATGTGATTAAACCTGCGTTGACGTCAGAAACTGGTGGATGTCCGCCAGATGCTGCTCGTAATGTATAAAACTGTGATCGCCACCCTCTTCGGTAACAATACTGCATCCCTGATAGCGTATCTGTGCATCGCGATAATCAAGCACTTGGTCACCGCTTTGCAATAGCACATGATAATTATTTTTAATGTCTAGGCTATCTGGATCTAACTTTATGTACTCATCTATATGCCGAGGCGCAAACGTCCATTTCTCGCCGGTACTATAATTCTCGTTTTCACCAAGCCACTTATCCAACCCTCTGCCCGGGCTTACCGCAGGATTAATAAGCACCGCCCGCAGGTTATAACGTTCGCTTAAACAGGTCGCAAAAAAACCGCCCATAGAGCTGCCCATGACATAAATCGGCTGCTCCGCGCAGTCTTCTATCAACCCGGCCAACATCGCCATGGCGCTATTGGCATAGGGTGGCAGTGGCGGGCAGATAAATGTTATTTCAGGGGCATGCTGGACAAACCAAGACTGGGTTTGCAGTGCCTTTTTAGATTGGGGTGAGCTGTTAAACCCGTGTAAATATAGCAGTGTAGGCATACTGAGCTAACCTGAAAATCAGGGCCTATTATAGCCAAGAATAAGCGCTTGTCAGCCTTCTAATAGCGCGCGCAGTCAAGGTCGGGGATTTGCGTGGACTCATGTAAAAATTCAACCCCGGTGTCGACAGTGCCGTCCTGATGAAGATCGAGCCAGCGATAACCGGGAGGCTGGTCGGACAGGGCAAAATCATGGCTGTACTGCTTAAATTGAACACAACTTGAGGGAGCAGAATAGAGTGGTAGATCGCCCCAGACGCCATCGAACTGCTGATGCACATGACCCGTGATAACAGCTTTAACCTTACCATGGACCTGTAATAGCGTATAAAGCTGCTGCTGGTTATCAATTTGTTGCTGATCTAACCAGGCGCAGCCGACATTGACCGGACTGTGGTGCATGGCCAACAGCACATACTTATCTGCCAGGCTTTCCAGGCCCTGTTTAACCTGCGCCAACTGCTTATCTGAAATATGTCCGCCGGGTTTATTCGGCTGCGAGCTATCGAGAGTCAGTACGGCCCAGCTACCCATTTTATGGCTCTGCACTGGAGGATAATCCACCAAGTTAGCGGCCATCACATCGAAATCGTCGTGGTTGCCCGGCAACCAGATCGCCTGCTTATGATGCTCAACAAGGGTTTTATTAAGTAATTGATAGGCTTCGGGTTCACAGTCACCGGCCAGATCTCCGGTTAGTAACAGTAGGTCTGTACCGCGACCCTGCTGCTCAACTGCCTGTAATACGCATTGAAAGCTTTCTAATGTACGCACACCACCCAACATTGAGTCACTGTCTGATCCAAGGTGAAGGTCTGTAATCTGTGTGAGTCGAACCACTGTCATTACTAATTAAACTTCCAATTCTGTGATGCCGTGACGCAGCCCCTGAGACAGCAGCTCGCTTAAAAACATGTTCCACTGCCACTTTTCATCTCGTGCCTGCATGCCCTTTTGTTCAGACAGTGCCCAGGGGATTGTCCTGTCACTGCACCATTCAATGACTTCTGCCATACGGGCATCTCGATACACACGCACTTTTATCTCGATCTCGGGCAACCATTCAGGGCCCGTATTATCTGCCACAATCAGCAATGTACTGGTGTATTTGGTCACCTCTATTATCTCTACGCGCATCCCGTTCTGTGGCTGGTCTCGGTAGTGCAGCCGAGTAGAGGCGCCCAGTATTCTTGAATCTGGCATAGCCAGCTGCAGGCGCTGGTAGTTGCGCTCACATTCTTCATGTAAGCGCATTAAATCGAGATTGCGTTTGCGGGTTTCGAATACTGACAAACTGTCTATTTCCTCTGCGTGATCTGGTTAACTATTTCAATTGACTACTTTTAGCTTAGCTCTTAATTTGAGTACTGTTAGTCAATTTTTGGTGGTTTAACTGAAGCCACATCAGGGCTATGGTCAATGCGGCGCTATTCAATAGACCTTCAGATTGAGCCTGCATTGTCTCTTTGTAGGGCCATACCTGCAAAAGAATATCTTCGCCCTCAGTATCTAGGCCAAAGACTCCCTCGCGGCCCTGTAGATCAACCAGACCACAGTACATATGCATTTTTTCATCGCTGCCACCGGCGCTGACCAGATAGTCGCAGATGGGAATCAAATTTTCCACCTTTAGCCCGGCTTCTTCCTGACATTCTCTTATACCAACCTCAGCGGGGGTCTCATCAGGCCCGATCATGCCTGCCACTACCTCATACTGCCAGGGGCCAAACTGATCTTTCAGGGCCCCCAGACGAAACTGTTCCACCAGACCGACTAAGCCATTTTTGGGGTCATAGAGCAGCACGCCCACAGCATCGCCGCGCTGGAACAACTCTCGTTTTAATGGCGCGCTCCAGCCACCACCAAACAGGCGATGGCTGACCACCATGCGAGTAATACGGAAAAAGCCCTGAAAGACCGTTTCACGAGATTCTATGCGGTAATCCTGAGCACCAAAGCGATGTCGTTTAATCATGTTATGAATTTTATCTGGAATTAGGCGTCAGTGGGTTATTTAATTTTACAGAGATCAAGGCTTTTTGAGGCGCTGGGTCTTTTCAGCAATCGAGTAGCAATAAACTTTAGCGCCTAAACCACCAAAGCTTATGACAGAAAGGAAATGTCATTCTGCAACTAAAATGAGGGTTAGTTTATTGACGAACTTTGCCCAAAAAGCAAAACATAGAGGGAATAAGTAGTAATGCAAGTAGAGCAGACCCCATCACGCCAAAACACATCGCCCAGGCTAAGCTTTCAAAAAACTTGTCAAATAGCAGCGGCAGCAAGCCGCCCATCGTTGTCACAGAGGTGGTCAAAATATGGCGAGTTGACCTAATGGTTGTCTCAATTAGATTATCTTTGGAAATCTGGCCCGCTCCAGCATCCTCATTGAGATGTGACAGAACAACGATAGAGTCATTAATGGCTAATCCTGCCAGGCCAACAATACCCACCAGACCAATAAAGCCAAAGTTTTGCAAGCCGACAAACATGCCTAAAAATCCAAGGCCAATACACAGGGTACCCACGAGTAAAATAATACCCGCCTGGCGAAAACTATTTAATATCATCACCAGGGCGACCACGATTAAACCCATAAAAAAGAAAAAGCTACTAAATATTTGCCCAAAGGATTCCGCTCTTTCGTCAGACTCACCGAATTGCCTAAGGCTGTAACCTGTGGGTAGCGAGTCTTCGAACGCTTGCAGCTCATCTGCCACGTCGGTCAACACATTGGACCCTAATGTTCCGGGATACACCGATGCCTTTACAGCGTTATTTCTAGACCCCTGATAGCGATTGATTTGGTTAATTTCACTGGTGTATGAAATATCAGAAAAACTCTCCACATAATCAAACCCCTCAGCACTATTGATGGCTATAAATGCCGCCTGATTGATTTCTGATGATTCACGATTTTTATTTTTGATGCGTATGGGAATCTCTTTATTGCCATCGAGCATAGAGCCAACATAAAGCCCTCTTGTCGATGATGAAATCTCACCAATAATCTCCTTCGATGATTTAGACGAAAAGGCCAAATTCACTTCATCGAAGTTAATTTGCAATCCAGTGACGCTGGCCGACTGGTCTGCCAATACATCACTCACCTGTGGAGACTTAGCCAAAATGGCTTTCAACTTTTCTCCCAGAGATTTTAAAATCTGGTTGTCCTCACCAAAAATGGCGATAACCACTGGAAACTCAACCGGGGGGCCATTGGTAAACTTACTGACCCTAACTCTTACATCTGCATGATCCTTTTCCAGGCGCTTGGCCAAATCAGTCAGACTTGATTCCATTTCTCTGTACGAGGACGTGAAGAATACGCCTGTCGCCAGATTGTCCGAACCCTCACCCGAAGACCCGCCAATGACGTTATATAGGAGCCGCGGCAGACGGCGCCCAACCCACCACATATCAGTTTCGATATAGCTTTCCAGCATGACCTGATCTCGAATACTGCTAACCCTCTCATTAGTGGTATAAATAGACGCATTGGCATCAAGTTCCACATCTACCCTAAACATATTCTTGCCCTGATTTGGGAAAAAATCTGTGTCTAAAAAGCCGGCTGACACAAAACCCAGTATTGGCAGAGTTAAAGACAGGGCCAACGCTCGACTTGGCTTAAAGAATGCCCAGGCCAAAAAGTTTCTGTATTTGGTGCGCATTCCAGCATGGCTAAATCCAATATTTTTAGACTTATTCAAATTCAAGAAATTGGAGTCTTCCATTGTTTTTAACAACACAGGAACCACAGTCAGTGCCAAAAATAACGATGAGGTTACCGCTAATATAATGGTAATGGCCATATCACCGACAAATTCAGGACTTGCGCCTTTACCCGCCGCCATAGGCATAAAGGCTAATCCCGTTGTGACCGTAGCCGCTAACAATGGCAGTGAGAGGTGCTTGATTGAGGCGTAAATAGCCTGTCTATTGACTAAATTTAGAGATTTACGATATCTGTAATCTTCAACAACAATGATTGAATTATCGATTAACAAGCCCAGCGACAAAATAATGCCTGTCACAGACGTCTGATGCAGTGGCACATCTAAAATAGTGCAGCCTATAAGAACCAATAAAATAGTGAGTGGCACCACAGCGCTTACGATAACAGCAGAGCGAGGACCCAGTAGCAGATAACTTAAAAACAGCACGATAAAAGTGGCCAGCAGAATACTTTGCATCAGAAAAGAAAACTTTTCTTCGACATAATCAGATTCGTTATAGATGACCTCTAGGCCGATTTCATCAGGCAGGCCCGCTTTAAACGCATCAGCAACGCGCAGCACTGCTTCGGAATACAGGTCTGTTCTTTGAGAAAACTTGCCTCGCACATCAACAAATACTGAGGGTTTTCCGTTATAGCTAACAATCTCAATGGGCGGGTCGATTGGTAATTTTTCTACCGTTGCCACATCCTCAAGTCTGATAATTTGATACGCATCCAGTGTTTTTAAGGGTAGCTTTCTTAAGTCGTTAACTAATGTAATGTTGTCTTGGGCTTTTATTCTAAATTCAGAGCCCTGCCCAACAATATTACCTATGGCCCTCTTGCTGTCATAGCGGTCGATTGCCGTGGCGATTGACTGGATATTCATGCCGGCATCAGTTAATAAATCCAGATCGGCTCCGACAAAAATTTCTTCTTTAGTATCGCCGAAAACTAGTGTCTGTTCTGAATTGACAATATTGGCTAATTTTCTTTTAAACTGATTGGCTAACCGAGACAGGATAACCGGCTGGGGATCGCCACTGCCCTGCCACTGCAGAGCAAACAGTACTGTTGTTGGTGGGCCGCTATGACTGAGACGGACAGCAGTTCCAGGGGGAATTAACGCAGTGCTCTCATTCAACTTATCCTGAATCTTGGCCCAAACTTCATCTGTTTCACCTTTGCCTATGGCTTCTTTGAACTCTATTCCCACTCTGACAATGCCAGTTGAAGAGTTAGACTCAATGATTTTGATTTCGTCAACTTCTCGAAGCTGTGTCTCCAGAACATCTGCTACCTGAGTTTCCATTCTCTGCGGCGTAGCGCCGGGTAAAACAGCTGTAATATCGCCCCAGCGCTCTGCTAGTTGAGGATTTTCCTGGCGGGGCAGTGAATCATAGGACAGGAGTCCACCGGCAATAATAAATAGCATCGCAAGAAGAAATAGCCTCGGGCGGTCGAGGTAGAGATCGATAATTTTTTTCATTGGCTATCTCGCACAGCCTGGCCTTCCGCGACTTTCGATGCTCCGCCGACAATCACCCTGTCACCGGTTTTTAAAGTGCCAGATACATAGGCCATGGCCTTTTCGATATGGATTAACTCTACATAATCTTTCTGGGTAGTACTGTCATCGGATAGAGTAAACACATTCCAAAGGCCCTGCTCCGCTTGAGATAAAGCATTTAAAGGAACCCATGCTCCCGGTTTAGATTCTTTGACGGTTAACACCAATCTTGCTGTAGCGCCGGGACTGAAAAATTCATCAAATGCAAATATCCCCAATCGGTTATTTGAGCCCTTGGATGACATTGGCGCTAGTCTCATTAATCTGGCGTCAGACGTTTTATCGTCAATAAGGAAAGAATATTTCTGATCTAGGCGCATCTCTGAAATGATAGATTTTGGTAGGGAAACTTTCGCTTCAACATTTTTAGAATCTAAAATCTCCAACACTGGAACACTTGGATTGACAATGGACCCTTCGTCCAAGTGACGGCTTTGAATAATGCCGTCATAGGGGGCAAGAATTTTGGTTTGTTGAAATTTAGTCGCTGCGATTTCATACTGGGCTTTAGCGATTTGAACTCTAAACTCTTCATTCTCAAGTCGCTGCTCTGACACATAACTGGCTTCATCCAATACCTGGGATCGCTTAAATGTGTTTTTAGCCATCAAGAAATTAGCCTGGGCTTCATTTAAGCGCGCCAATGCCTCAGCATCTTCTATTTCAGCCAGTAGTTGACCTTTATTTACTCTGTCACCAATATCAACTTTAATGTTTTTTACTTTTCCCGGCACCTCAAATGCCAGTATAGATTGCCTTTTTGGGACAACCTTAGCAGGCAGCATCTTATTCACCGCATATTCTTTGGTGATAGTAACCACATGTAAATCAACATATTTCTGCGCAAAAACAGACGTCGTTAAGCATAGGAGTAATGTTATTGTTATTTTTTTCATAGGACCCTTTGCGTTCAGGTTAAAGATGTTTACAGTGAGCACATTATAGGTTAAAGTTTACACTGTCAACATAAAGGCTAGCTGGCGAAAATATGCAATATCATCATGGCAATTTAAAACAACAATTGATTATTTGTGCCTATGACTGGATATCAGAAAATGGTATCGGCAACATTAGCCTTAGAATCATTGCCAAAATTGCCAAGGTATCTCAGACCGCGCCCTACCGCCATTTTGATTCTAAGGAGCATCTTCTCGCGGAGGTTGCCACACTGGGGTTTGACAATTTATCTTCAGAAATGAGTAAAAATAAAGCTACCGACAACCCAGCGAATGACCTTGTAAGATCTGGGGTGACTTACATCGAATTTGGATTAAATAATGAGCATGTCATAGACCTGATGTTCAGCTACCCAATGAAGAAGACCGATTACCCTGAACTCTTGGCATCCGCGAACAAGGCCTTCGATATGCTGGTACAAAGGTCGAAGTATCTACACCAGGGTAATGTAGAATCAGCGCCACTGAATAGTATTTCTCTGCATGCCTATGCACATGGGTTGCTGTCAATTCTGCAGATGAATCAACGAGCCGACAAGTCGGACAATTCGGATTTTTTTAAGGCTTCATCAATGCTAAGAGCTAATCTTGAGAAAGTGCTAGGGACCTTTGTTAAAAATCTAGATTTCCCATCGCAGTAATGCTTGGTGGAAATGAGGTGGGGGATGTCGGGCAAATTTACTTTTAACTTTTACATAGAGGCAATTCTGCTAGACTATAGTCCCGCGATTACGTGCCAATTTTAACCGATGCTCACTACTGAGCGTCACTGACAATAAGAATTCTAACGGAGATTTTATGCGCTTGGTCAAACAAGGATTATTTGCTATCAGTACCGCTTTATTGGTGGCTCAGATCAGCACCGCCGATACCCTCAATGATATCTATGAGTCTGCCCTGCTAAACGATCCTGTTCTTCGCGCCGCACGGGCCAGTTTTAATGCTGAGCGGGAAACTAAAAATATAGCCCGAGGCGCTCTGTTGCCTCAGCTCGCGATTTCTGGCGACTATACAGAATCTGAAATTAACAATAACCCTCCCTCGCTTATCACCGGGCTTATTGATACAGACACCACGACTTATGGCGTCTCCCTGAGTCAGGCTTTCTTTGACATGCCCTCTTGGTACAGCTTTAAAAGTGGCAAGGCCCTCAGCGACAGTGCTCAGGCACAGTTTGCCGCCGATCAGCAGTCATTAATTATTCGGGTTAGCGAAGCCTACTTTAATGTGTTGCGCGCCTATGACAATTTGCAAACTCGCAGCGCTGAACAGCGTGCGATTCAACGTCAACTTGAGCAGACTCGCGAGCGCTTTGAAGTTGGCCTGTTACCGGTCACCGATGTTCATGAAGCCCAAGCAGTGTTTGATGATGCTGCGGTTAATAGCTTGGAAGCACGCGGTGCATTGAATATTGCCTTTGAAGGCCTGCAAGTACTCACTGGCCGAGATCACGAAGCATTAGCGGGTCTCACCGAGACCTTTATGGCGACTAATCCCGAGCCACTCAGTAATCAAGAATGGGTAGACTTCGCTATTGGCAATAACTTTCAGCTAAAAGTCGCTGAGCTGGGCAAAGATGCAGCCTATAACAGTGCCAAGGCCGCTGCCGCAGCTCGCCTACCTAAGATTACAGGTCGGGCCAGTTACTATGAAACTGACGCGCATAGCATTAGCTACACGGACGGCATTAGTTCCGCCGGCCCTATTGAAAGTCAGCAGGACGGCCATTCATTCGTTGTTTCAGTGACCATGCCAATTTGGATGGGTGGTTCAGTGGATGCCAAGCGCCGTCAGGCTAAGCAGCGCTCTATTGCCTCTAACGAAGGCTATACAGCTACTAAGCGCAATGTTATCCAGGCCTCTCGCTCATTACATCAGCTGGTACTGACCAACACCGCTCGGGTAAAAGCGCGCAAGCAGTCAATCACCTCTGCAGACAGTGCGCTCCAGGCGACTCAGGCCGGTTATGAGGTAGGGACAAGAAATATTGTTGATGTACTGGTAGCACAACGCTCTGTGTATCAGGCCCGCCGCAGCTATGCGAATGCTCGCTATGACTATATTTTGTCAATGATGCGCTTAAAAGAAGTGGCCGGTCAGCTAGCTCCAGACGATATCTATCAGTTAAATGGCTGGTTGGATCCGCAGCTGGTTATCGCTAAATAAATTGAGAGCTAGATATTTAGAAAGAGAGACACAGAAAGAGAGACAGAAGGCGCTAAATAAATCGATCAATAACAGACATTAGTTTATCTAGCGCGCCTCTATTAGCCTCGGCTACAAGGCGCGCAGCATTTCCCATCTCCTGACGACGCTCTTTATTTCCCAGTAGCGCTATACATTGCTCTGCCAACTCAGCCGCATCATTGCAGACCAGCATGCCATCAGCCGCTAACAGTAGCTGCGAAGCTTCGGTGAAATTAAACAGGTGGGGCCCCGTTAATACAGGTACGCCCCAGGCCGCTGGCTCAATCATATTATGTCCGCCAGTCGCAACCAAACTGCCCCCCACAAAGGCAACATCGCAGGCCCCAAAAAATACCATTAACTCGCCCATGGTGTCGCCGAGCAACACATCCGCAGCCTCAACCTTATCGCCAGCACTACGTCTGGCCAAGGTAAATCCTGCTGCGGCACAGAGCTCTCCCACCTGATTAAAACGCTCGGGATGCCTTGGCACTAACACCAGCAAGGCATTGTCTATCTGCTGTTTAATCTGCCCGAAGGCCTGAAGAATGATTTCATCTTCACCACGATGGGTGCTGGCTGCCAGAAACACAGGTCGATTGCTCCCGCAATGCCATTGCTTAGAGAGCGCGGCGGCTCGATCTTGAACAGCCTGATCTAGAGACAAATCAAATTTAATGTTACCCGTTACCGCCAGGGCAGACAGGGGGAGACCTAGCTGAGTAAACCGCTCTCCATCATCTTTGTGCTGGGCCGCAACTGCCGATATTCCTGAGAGCATAGGCTGGACCAGAGAGCTGATGCGGTGATAAGCCTTCGCCGAGCGCGCGGACAGTCGGCCATTGGCCAATATCACGGGTATATCTCGGCTCTGGCAAGCAGCAATAGTATTTGGCCAGAGCTCAGTTTCCATAATAATTAACATTTTGGGCTTCAGGCGATTCAAAAATCGCGCTACCGCATCCGGTGTGTCGTAGGGCATATAGCTGTGGTCAACGGAGTCTCCAAAGGCCGCTTTAATGCGTTCGGAGCCTGTGGGGGTCATGCAGGTCACCATCAGTCGGTGCTGGGGGTACTTTTCTTGCAGGGCTTTTACGAGGGGTACTGCGGCCAGAGTCTCTCCCACCGATACAGCATGCAACCAAATAAAATCTGTTGTCGACTCGGCATAAACGGGAAATCCAAATCGTTCTGCCCAGCGTTTTCTATAGGCCGGCGCCTTTAATCCGCGATACAGCAAACGTAGCAGGATGATCGGCGTCAGCAGATAAAAAATAGCGCTGTAAATAATTCGACTCAAAATCTCGGGTCTCAATAGAGGAGTGAGGATAACTCCGTGAAGATTGACAGCAAGTTATCAAAGTCTTGTTATGAATGACAGACTATTCTTTCCAGAAACGCTCAACCCAGGGCGTCGGTAAAATAAAGTGCCGCAGATGAGCTGATAATGATCGCGGCCGCTGACCGCGAAGTCCCGCCAAGATATGTTCTTTGGGAGACATTACTGCCTCTTCTTCATGATAGCGCCCATCGATTGCATCCTGCGGATTAAGGTCTCCGGGAAATATTACTATCTTGGCATTTTTATGCAGCTTGGACACTTTGAAATAATTTAGCGGAAAACTTCGGCGGCATTTTTGACGAAAGTGCAGCACCCAATTCTTCGGCCAAAATTTAATACCCCCTGGCGCACAATTAGTGACATAACGCTGTTCGTATTTATATTTCTCAGCAATGTCTAATGGCGACTTGGCGAAGTTTTCCAGTAACGGCAGTAATTTTCCAACCGGAAAACGATACACCGATGTCTGCCCCAATCGCTCTAAGGGATTACTTGGATTGCGTGCGAGAATAACATCCTCGGGATCGCCATACTCAAAAAAGCTATCCAGATTACTGGTAATCACCAGATCTAAATCTAAAAATAAGACTGGCCCAGTCAGGTCTGCCAGCTGCTCATTCCACACACGGCACTTAGGCCAGATACCTTTTTTGGTAAGGGGTAGATCAAAGTCTAAAGGCGGCAATGGCACGGCATTGACCTCGGAGCGAATACCCGAGGAATGATCGGTGAAACAGGTCAGCGTAAAGGGCGGACTGATATTCCGCGCGACCATGCCATAGAGGCGGTTGATATATTTAGGGCCATATTTAGTACCCCAATTAATGCAGATTATCTGCTTTACGTTCCCTGTAATACTCAACTAAGTCTCCTGACGGTTGAGGGTTAATTTCGGTTCAATGCCAGTGGTCGTTAACCCAGGTGGCAGGCTTGAAGCGTCGATACCATTTTCCGCTCACACCGGCAATCGCCTCGTGGGGATCAGGCTTACCGTGAAATACGAGGACGCGAGTGTCTGCGGGCATTTCGGTTTCACGGGCAATAAAGAGCGAAAAGGGTTTGATGCAGTGGCGCTTAAAGCTGCGACACCAATGATCGGGCCAGTAGACCAGTGCATTTTTTGCCATCAGCGCTGCAGACAGATATTCCTGCTCGTTGCGATGGGTCTTTTTGATCTGGGCAAATGATTTTTCAAACTCGGCAAGCACCTCTGGATGGGCGCCCACTTCAAAACGATAGACCGATGAATTACCGGTACCGTCTTTTTTAATCCAGTCTTTAATAATCATGACTTCGCCGGGGTAATCAAATAGATCGTCCAGACTACCAGTAATAATGAGGTCGAGATCGAGACAGAGCACCTTACCTTTGAGGTCGTACAGCGTCTCTGCAAATACTGCTAGCTTGTTCCAGCCCCGCTCTGGGCCTCCCAGATCGACGGACAGTTCAGGCAGGGGAAATACTTCGACTTTATCGTTCAATCCGGATCCATCTTCGGTCAAACAGATAAAGCGAAAGTCTCTGGTCATATTCCGCGCAACCATGGAATACAGTGTATTCACATAGTCCCCTGAGTATTTGGTGCCCCATTTCATGCACAGGACATTCACAACTTCCCTAGAGGTAGAACTCGCCATAACAATAATTCCGTTGGTCTTACATTTTTTCACAGGCCGCTATTTGGCCTTTTTTGACAATGAGCTAGATAGCTTTTTTAATACTAGGCTACTTGGCTTCTTATAACATGCACCTACTCGGCAACTGGCGCTAACCATTTTTGGTACTTAGCATTTTTACCGCGCACAAGATCAAAATAGGCTGCCTGCAATGTGGTCGCAATGGGTCCGCGTTTGCCGGTGCCGATGATGCGACTGTCGTATTCACGGATGGGCACAATCTCTGCCGCGGTACCGGTGAAAAATGCTTCGTCAGCGATGTAGACTTCATCGCGGGAGATGCGCTTTTCACGCACTTCGATGCCATGATCCGCTGCTAATTTAAAGACTGTGTCCCGGGTTAGTCCGTCGAGACAGGAGGTTAGATCTGGTGTGTAAATAACACCGTCGCGAACCATAAAGAAATTTTCCGCACTGCCCTCGGCGACATAGCCCTCAGGGTCGAGCATAATCGCTTCGTCACAACCGGAATCCAATGCTTCACGCAGGGCCAGCATCGAGTTGATGTAGTTGCCGCTGGCCTTGGCTTTAACCATGGTGATATTCACATGATGTCTCGTGTAAGACGAGGTACGAACCTTGAGGCCGGTCTCTAGGGTTTCTGGCGACATATAAGAAGGCCAGTCCCATGCGGCGATACCCACATGAATCTTAAGGCCCTCGGCTCGCAGGCCCATACCTTCGGAGCCCAGAAATACGAGGGGGCGAATATATGCGGCATCCAGGTTATTGGCGCGAACCACTTCCCGGTGAGCGTCGCAGATTTCCTGCTGGGTAAAAGGCAGGCTCATATGCAGAATTTTTGCCGAATTAAACAGACGTTTAATATGGTCTTCTAGACGAAAGATGCATGTGCCTGAATGCTCGGTTTCGTAGGCACGAATACCTTCAAAAACTGCATTGCCATAATGCAGAGACGAGGTTAAAAAATGCACCTGCGCATCGCGCCAATCAATTAGCTTGCCGTCCATCCAGATAAAACCATCGCGGTCCGAAAATGACATCGACCTATTCCTCTTTTTAATTATCGGTTACTAAAAAATGTATGCCACTGGTCCACCACGATTTTCCTTTCCTCAACAAACTCCGACACAGCTACTTCCACCAGCTGATTGTGTAGCTGTAAGCGATGGCCTGCAATGCGGAAGCTCTTGTAAGCGTCGATCAGCTGGAGGGCGTTTTGCTCTTCCAACAAGCCACATTGAGCCAATGACTCTATTATGCGGATGCTGTCGCTCCAGCGAGTAAGCGAGGGATGGTCGTGGGACCAAGCCAAGACTGCAAATTGAACCATAAATTCAATATCGACGATACCTCCAGTGCCTTGCTTGAGGGAGAATTTGCCATCTTTAGTGCCCCGACCTAGATGTTTGCGCATTTTTTTGCGCATTTGCTGTACTTCAGTGGCCAGAGATTGCGTGTCTCTTGTCTGCCGAAGAACCTGATCTCTGACTTTATCGAAGTCTGCCGCCAAATTAGGATCCCCGGCAACCACCCTAGAGCGAACCAAGGCTTGATGCTCCCAGGTCCAGGCGCCCTGATGCTGGTATTTTTCAAAGGCGGTTAATGAGGCGACTAACATGCCGGAATTCCCCGAGGGTCGCAGACGCATATCAATTTCGTAGGCGATGCCGGAATGGGTGGGCGTGGATAGCAGATGAATAATACGCTGACCCAGACGCATAAAAAATGTGCTGTTATCAATACTGCGCGGGCCATCAGTAACCTGATTAGCTTGGGCGTTATGGATAAATACCAAATCCAAATCAGACTTATACCCCAGCTCAATACCACCCATTTTGCCGTATGCCACGACAATAAACCCCGGGGTCTGGGTATCTAAAGCAGGAGTATCTAGATTGTGACTGTCTCTCTCCTCACCAAGGCTTTTAGCCACCTGAGGCTGGCCATAGGTGACCGTTAGTTGCTGCCAGGCAACATTAACCACATGCTCAACAACCACGTCGGCAATCCAGGTTAAGTAATCACTTACTTGCATCAGAGGCAGCACATCCATCAGCTCGCAGGCGGCAACACGCAATGTATAGGAGCGGCAAAAATAACGGATGGCCTCCATCTGCTGCTCTTGATCTTCGTCGGGAACACGCAGCATTTGCTGGCGGAGCTGATCCCGAAGCACCTGCTTATTGGGCGCCGTGTACAGGGAACGTGGGTCCAGTAATTCGTCTAGCAACGCGGGATAGGCCGCCAGTTCATCGGCAATCCAACTGCTACGCTCACAGAGCACCGTCAACTGTTCAAGAGCCTGAGGATTTTCGGCGAGTAACGCCAGGTAGGCACTGCGACGTAGAACCCCCTGAATCAAACCCAGGGTTCTGCCCAGAGTCAGGCTGTTGTCAGCGCGAGCTGCACAGGCCTGAGTCAGCTTGGGCAACAACCCTTCGAGACGGGTGCGGGGTAAGGCATCAAGATTCTGCACCAGCCGGCTCTGATAAAATCCCGCCAGCTGCGCGGCCACTTCCTGGGGCTGCTGATAACCGAGCTCTTCTAGATGCTCCAAGATAGCCTCGGCATCGGGGTTCTGCTGCCAGATATTATCGCCACTCGCACTGGATTCACCAGACTGTGTCGGCCCCTCTGAAATAATGTCGGCAAAGCTACTGCGCACATTATCGCGGTGAGTTTGCAGCTGCTGGTAAAAGTCCGTCCAGCTTGCACAGCCGAGTAGCAACGCAACTCGCTGCTGACCCAGCGCATCCTGAGGTAATTCCTGGGTCTGTTTATCGGCAATACCCTGTAGTGCATGCTCGGTATTGCGTAGAAATTCGTAGGCCTGCCAAAGACTCTGCTGTTCGTCCGGTGCAATTATTTTCTCGTCGGCCAGTAATTCTAAAGCCTGCTGCAGAGACTGGGTTTGCAGTCGGGTATCGCGACCGCCGCGAATCAGCTGCAATGTCTGGGCAATAAACTCGACTTCGCGAATACCGCCGGGTCCGAGTTTAATATTGTCCTGCATACCTTTTCGCGACACTTCACGATTAATGGCACGCTTTAAATCCCGCAGAGATTCGATGGACCCGAAATCCAGGTATTTACGGTAGATAAAGGGCCGTAACATGGCATGGAGATACTGGGCATCGGCTGGCTCACCAGCCACCACTCGCGCCTTAATCATGGCGTAGCGCTCCCAGTCGCGCCCCTGGGTTAGGTAATATTCTTCAAGGGCCGCGAAGTTAAGCACCAGGGCGCCACTCTGACCGTAGGGCCGCAGTCGCATATCAACCCGAAAAACAAAGCCATCCACGGTGTGACGATCCAGAGCGGCAATCAGTTTTTGTCCAAGGCGAATAAAGAATTCTTGATTGGAGATACTGCGGGCAGCGCCCTGAGTTTCTCCCGCTTCAGGGTAAGCAAAAATCAGATCGATATCCGAAGATATATTCAGCTCATAGGCACCCATTTTACCCATGGCAATAACAACGAGTCGCTGCTCTTCACCAGATTTGGCCACTGGGGTGCCAAGTTGAACGCAGCTGATACTGTGGAGAAGATCCAGAGCGGTAACAATGCAGGCCTCGGCTAAAAGCGTGGCATCTCTGGTGGTTTCGAGCATCGGCGCACTGCGGGTAAAATCTCGCCACACAATACGAATCATTTCGCGACGGCGGAATACTCTGAGCTGATGGCTGAGCTGTTCTTCAGTGATCTCTTCAGAAGAGCCCTGAATAAGCTGTTGCTGAAGGCGCTGAAGGTAGGTGTCGGCGTCATAGCTGAGGGCTAAATCGCCACTTTCAACAAGCCCCTGAAATAGCGCGGGGTTGGCACTGCATTGCTCGGCGACAAAATCACTGCAGCCCCAGACCAGAGCAAACTGCTCGGCAAAGACCGCGTCTTTTTCCAGGCGTTGCTGTAACCAGGGTGCCTGGGGTATGGCCGTTAACGACAGAGGAACAGGGGCATTTTTCAGGGACATAGGTTGGTTTTTTAGCGACCAAGCTCTGGAGTAACGCGCATTACCTCCTCTATTGAGGTAATTCCTTCTGCGACTTTTGCGGCACCAGCAAGACGCAACGGTTTCATTCCCTGTTTAACCGCTGCCTGGCGAATGTGTTGAATATCCGTATCTGCACTGATCTCGCTGAGCAGTGCATTTGTTAGGGGCATAATTTCGTAGACACCCTGACGCCCAGCATAACCTGTGTTGCGGCATTCAAGACAGCCCCCAGGCTGATAAATTGTTTTTGGCATGGGCACTGTAAAGGGGCGAGTGAGTTCAGTCCAGGTTTCTGCATCTGGTGCGGTCTCTTTGCGGCAGGCTGTGCACAGGGTTCGCACTAAACGCTGGGCCATAACACCGTTTAAGGTGGCCTTAAGTAAATGGGTCGGCAAGCCAAGGTCCAGTAGCCGACTAATGGCCGTGGGCGCATCATTGGTATGTAGAGTGGACAACACCAGATGTCCAGTGAGGGCTGCTTGCACGGCCATCTCCGCCGTCTCATGATCACGAATCTCACCCACCATAATAATATCTGGGTCCTGGCGCATAAGGGTGCGAATACCGGCGGCAAAATCAAAGTCGATAGCGGACTGAATCTGGCTCTGATTAAAGGCATCAACCACCATTTCGATCGGGTCTTCGATGGTGCTTACGTTTACAGATTCCACGGCGAGGTGTTTAAGGGTGGAATAGAGGGTAGTGGTTTTACCTGAACCCGTGGGCCCAGTGACCAGCACAATACCATTGGCACGTTTGGTCATGGCCTGCCAGCGCTCAAAGTCTTCAGCCACCAGCCCCAGCTGAGTAAAATTGCGCAGCAATACGTCGGGATCGAATATTCGCATCACCAGCTTTTCACCAAAGGCGGTGGGCATGGTGGACAGGCGCAGCTCCACTTCACTGGCATTGGGCGCCACTGTTTTAATGCGGCCATCTTGGGGGCGACGTTTCTCGGCCACATCCATACGACCGAGTATTTTTAGGCGGCTGGTCATGGCGGTCATCACATTGTCCGGTAGCTCATACACCAGATGCAGAACCCCGTCGATACGAAAACGTACCTTGCCCTTATCCCGACGCGGCTCGAGATGAATGTCACTGGCACGCTGTTCAAAGGCGTACTGCAATAACCAGTCGACGATATTAACAATATGCTGATCCTGGGCATCTGGGTCTTTCAATTTACCCACTTCCAACAGCTGCTCGAAGTTTGAGATACCGGCACCGCCGCTAGAGGAAGACCCGGCACCAAAGACAGATTTAGCTAAGGCGTAAAACTCTAGGGTATATTTTTTGATATCAGCGGGATTCGCCACCACAGTGCTGACGCTTCTGCGGCTGGTCTGCTCCAGACTTTCTATCCAGCTCTGATCAAAGGGCTGCATGGTGGCTACAATAATTTCTTGGGGGCGCACCTCGATACAGAGAATGCCGTAACGCTGGGCATAGGCAAATGACATAACCCCTGTCACCGCGGGCACATTAATTTTTAGGGGATCTATATTGGCCAATCCCAGTTTCGATTTTTTTGCCAACCACTGGGTTAGGGTATCCAGGGTAAGGGGATTTTTGGTCTGGGCATGACAAATCTGTTTATTGGCAATGTACTGCAGGGGATGAAGGAGGGCTTCTTCCCGACTACGGTGGTCAGCAGCCATGTTATTTGCGTCTTCCTGGTTAAGTAAGCCATCACTAACTAAGGCTTTTAATGCACTGCCAAGGTCGAGGGCTCGGCCTTTTGCGCTAGTCTGGTTCATCCTTTTGCTCCTGCACTGGTATCCATTCCTAAATAGTAGTCCGATTTAACACGCCAAGTCGGGCAAACCACAACTATCAAATAATTTTTAACTCAACTTATTGGCTGTGGTTGCTTATAATCACGCCATGACTACAGACAGCTACGTACAATTCTTCAGGCAGACTTCGCCCTATATCCATGCTCATAGGGGCAAGACCTTTGTTATCGCCCTTGGCGGTGATGCGGTTGCCCATGGAAACTTTCATCGCACCATCCATGATATTGCGCTTTTACAGAGCCTAGGCATTCGTTTGGTACTGGTGCATGGCGCGCGGCCACAGATAGATACACGTATTGCGCTGTCTGGTATCGAGACGAGCTTTGCACATCAGTTGCGCGTGACAGATAGCGACGCCATGCTCTGTGTTAAAGAGGCGGTAGGTAGTACGCGACTGATTATCGAATCTGAACTCAGCACCGGCCTGCCTAATTCACCCATGCACGGCGCCCAAGTCAGCGTGATTGGCGGCAACTTTATTACCGCCAAGCCGGTTGGCGTGCGTGATGGTATTGATTTTCAGCGTACCGGGGAAGTGCGTCGTGTTGATTCCGACGCCATTCAGCAACAGCTTGCCCAGGGATCTCTCGTACTGACGTCGCCGATTGGATTTTCGCCTACCGGTGAAGCCTTTAATCTAAATTATCAAGACGTGGCCACCCATGTGGCGATTGCGCTAAATGCAGAAAAGCTGATTCTAGTGAGTGAGGCCCGAGGCATTTTGGATAATGGCAATCTGGTGCGCAGTCTCTCTTTACCTGAAGTAACGACCCTGAAAGCTAAGAGCACCAATGATGCCGAACGCAACTTGTTGGCCTCTGCCTATCAGGCCTGTCGCAATGGCGTCGATCGTGTGCATCTGGTCAGCTGTGCTGAAGATGGCGCACTCTTATCTGAACTCTTTACCCGCGAGGGCAGCGGCACCTTGATCATGAAGGATCATTCAGAGGTTATTCGACCTGCAACCATTGATGATGTGGGCGGTATTCTTGATCTGATTTCACCGCTTGAAGATCAGCAGGTTCTGGTTAAGCGCTCTAGGGAGCTTCTGGAGACTGAGATCTCACGCTTTATGGTGGTGGTACATCCTGAGGGCCTGTTGCTTGGCTGTGCGGCACTGTATCCAACCATGGATCAGTCAAGCGGCGAGCTAGCCTGTGTGGCAACTCATCCCGAGTTTCACGATCAGGGTATCGCTGGACGTCTGCTAGCGAACATCGAGGCTGACGGGAAAAGTCAGGGCATGTCCACATTGTTTGCTCTCACCACTCAGGCGTCCCATTGGTTCTTAGAGAAGGGTTTTATAGAAGCACAGATCGCTGATTTACCTGCACAAAAACAGTCACTGTACAATTATCAGCGTAATTCACGAATTTTTAGCAAAGCTATTTAACGAGCTGTTATCCTGCTCTCGTCAATTTTTAACACAAGAGATTAATAATGCCCAAATATCGCTCCCACACTACCACCCAAGGTCGAAACATGGCTGGCGCTCGTGCGCTTTGGCGTGCCACGGGAATGAAAGACGACGATTTTGATAAGCCAATGATCGCCATCGCGAACAGCTATACGCAGTTTGTACCCGGTCATGTGCATCTTAAAGATATGGGTGATCTAGTCGCCGCTGAGATTGCTGAGGCCGGCGGTATTGCCCGTGAGTTTCATACTATTGCTGTCGACGACGGCATTGCCATGGGCCACGACGGAATGCTCTATTCTCTACCTTCCCGAGATGTGATTGCCGATTCGGTTGAATATATGGTCAATGCTCACTGCGCCGACGCGCTGGTGTGTATCTCTAACTGCGACAAAATCACCCCAGGCATGTTTATGGCCGCTATGCGCCTAAACATTCCGGTTGTCTTTGTTTCCGGCGGCCCTATGGAAGCTGGCAAAACCAAGTTGGCCGATCATAAGCTAGATTTAGTCGATGCTATGGTTATCGGAGTGGACGATTCCGCCAGCGATGAGAAAGTTGCTGAGTACGAACGTTCCGCCTGCCCAACCTGTGGATCCTGTTCCGGTATGTTCACCGCCAACAGCATGAACTGCCTAATGGAGGCGTTGGGGCTTGCATTGCCGGGTAACGGCACTGTGTTAGCCACCCATTCTGACCGTCGTAACCTTTTCCAAGAAGCGGGCCGTACCATTGTTAACCTAGCTCGGAAACATTATGAGCAGGACGACTATTCAGTGCTGCCACGATCGATTGCCAATTTCAAAGCCTTCGAAAATGCCATGACATTAGATATTTGCATGGGTGGTTCAACCAATACTATTCTGCATCTTCTAGCGGCTGCCCAGGAAGGTGAGGTCGATTTCGATTTGACCGACATAGACCGACTCTCACGCCTTGTGCCGCAGCTGTGTAAAGTGGCGCCCAGCACCCCTGAATACCATGTTGAAGATGTGCATCGTGCCGGTGGTATTCTTGGTATTTTAGCGGAACTCGAGCGCGCGGGCTTAATCCATGGCGATCTGCCCACGGTGCATTCTAAGACCCTAAAAGAGGCCCTAGAGAAGTGGGATATTGTAAGTGGTCACGTTAGTGATGAAGTAAAAACCTTCTATAAGGCCGGGCCTGCGGGAATTCCGACGCAAACCGCCTTTAGCCAAAGTACAAGATGGCCCTCACTAGACGCTGATCGTGAAAATGGCTGTGTGCGCAATATTGAAAATGCCTTTAGCCTCGAAGGTGGATTAGCCGTATTAAAGGGTAACCTCTCCCTAGACGGCTGCGTGGTTAAAACCTCAGGCGTAGACGAATCGATCCATGTATTTGAAGGACCCGCCTTTATTACCGAAAGTCAGGATGAAGCGGTTGCCTGTATTCTCGATGACAGGGTCAAAGCGGGCGATGTGGTTATTGTGCGCTACGAAGGCCCGCGTGGTGGTCCAGGCATGCAGGAAATGCTTTACCCCACAACCTATATAAAATCCAAAGAGCTTGGCAAAGCCTGTGCTCTTATTACCGATGGACGCTTCTCTGGCGGCACCTCCGGCCTATCTATTGGCCATGTCTCACCTGAGGCTGCAGCTGGTGGCAATATTGGTCTGGTACGTCAGGGGGATATGATTCGTATCGACATCCCCAACCGCACCATCGACATCATGATTTCGGATGCTGAGCTGGAAACACGTCGCGCCGAGCAAGATAAGCTGGGCTGGAAGCCTGTTGAAGTGCGTCCCCGCAAGGTAACCCCTGCTCTTAAGGCCTTTGCCAAACTGGCAACCAGTGCCGACAAGGGTGCGGTTAGGGATCTGTCTCAGCTAGATTAAAAGGCTGGCACTAGACCTTGCCCCTAAGGCAATGAAGTTAGCAGACATAAAAAACCCGGGACTATTTCTAGTACCGGGTTTTTTGTTGTGCTGATAGAAACCTACTTGCTACAGCCTGGTACCTTAGCACCGACATCACGTAGCTTTTGCAGTCTTGTTCCTTCAACATCAGCATAGCGAATCCACTGCAGTGGGTAGCGCTTGCTCTTCTTATCTTTGGCGACTTTCAGCGACTTCTGGAATGCTGAGATGGCATCCTTGTAGCAATGCAGATTAATCAGCGCATTACCCATCACCAGATAGTTGCCCGCTGGACGTTTAACTTCACCTTTCTTAGCCGCTTTTTTAGCCGCTCGGTAAGCTTCTTTATCACGACCCAAGTCTAGGTAGATGCCGGCTAACCGAGATTGCAGGTTACCCGTATCTGAAACCTTGGAGGCACTCTCGAGTGCTTTCAGGGCACGATTCAAATCTTTTGACTGATACCAGGCAGTGCCTAGGACCTCAAGATTCTTGGCGTTCTTTTTAATAATCTCGTCCTTCATGCCCTTCTCAATAATCAAGGCAGCGCGGTAAGGCACTTCTGCACCAAGATACATATAGGCCATGCTCATTACCTGGCTCTCTTTATCGAGCTGGTTATTGAGATAGACGATTTCTGTGGCAACCAATCGATCCATTTCACGCTCAAGCTCACCGTACATGCCACCTATCTGTTTCCAGTAAGTCCACTTCGGGTAATGGGTTACAAGCTTCTCGAGGATGCTGGTAACACGCTTATAGTCATTTTTCTCGTAATACAGAACGCGCTGCAGTCCCCACCAACCTTCTTTAGGTAACAGGCCTTTCGACTCAGAATCGTTAATCGCCAACTCCAGCATATTTAACGCATCGGTTTTGCGATCGAGCTGATAATAAATCTGTGCCAGCAGCGAACGGGCGTCCCCGCCGATAATAACCGCAGCATCCATCCAGATTTCGAGTTCAACAGCCGCTTTGGCGTACTGCTCTTCAACCGTGTAGAGCTGGGCTAGTGTATAGCGCGTATCCAGTGCTAACTCAGGCGGGGTACCAACACCGTTGATCACCTTCTTGTAGCTGCGAATGGAGCCGTCGAAATCGTCTAGGGAGTAATACACGTAACCCTGGAACTTCCAAATTTGCGTCTGCTCGTAATCACTGTCGCAAAGCTTGGGATTACTTTCGATGCTATTCAGAGAATTGATTGATTCAAGCCAGTTCTCTTCTTCCAAAATAACCTGAATTTTCTCTAACGCCTTGGCACACTTACCACCAACAGATTGACGTTGACGTGTTTTTACATCTTTATACTTTGGCTGTTTCTTTTCTTCTGCTGCAAATGCAGAGCCGCCAATGACGGCCTCTGGAATTGCCATTGCCGCCAGCAGGGGCAGCAAAAAAGCAGCGCCGAATACGGCTAAAGTCTTAGTGCTTCTAAACATCAGATACCCTTTATTTCGCCATCTGGAACGTAAATTTGTACAGCACACCGGTCACTTCTTGGCCTACGCCATCGACAACCCTTGGGTTGTACTTAAGCTTGTTAGCTGCCTTGATAGCTGCGCGACCAAAACCCCAGCCCTCTGGCCATTCTTCGATCATAACGGGATCACGTACACCACCAGTGGTCGTAATAATAACTTCAACCACGGCATAACCTTCTTTGCCTCGTGTTTGAGCACGACGGGGATACTGAGGCTGCGGAACATACACAGGAATGTAGTCAGAATCTCTGGCAAAACCAGAATTACCAATACTCAGATTACCACCTGCCGTTGGAGCCGCCATGTTTACTGCATTATCCGGCACTTCAAATTCGATATTCTCTTCTGGAATATCTGGCGGAGGAGTCTCAGGGTCTTCAGGTTTTTCAACCGCGGACTTATTAGCGTTCTCTGAAACCTGTCTATCAATATGCAGGAAATCTGGAATCTTAATTGAATCTCTTTCATCCAGCTCTTTGCTACCCGAGTCGATTAACTTATACATTAAAATAATCAATGCAAAGGTAACCAGCATGCCAAGCGCAGCAGAAATACCAACTCTTATTGCAACCATACTATTAACTCAGTCGTTTTCTACGGAGACAGCCACTGGACTAATACCAATATCGCGAGCGATATCAGCTACCTTGGCAACTGCTTCAATGTTGGACTCATTATCGGCCTGGATTACCATGCCACCCTTAGGGTTCTCATTAAACAATCTTGTGAGGTTGATTTTCAACGAGGTAGTTTCAACACGTTTCTTATCAATCCAGTATTCATTGTTTTCGCTGACGGCTACCAAAATACCTACTTTCTTGTAGGAGTCTTCTGTGGAGGTGTCAACTTTGTTGACCTCAACACCGGGCAGCTTAATAAATGAAGCGGTAACAATAAAAAAGATCAGCATAATGAAAACCACGTCGAGCATTGGTGTGAGATCGATTGTCTCACCCTGCCCTTGCGATTTTCTTGTTCTATTGCGCATAGTTGTCTCTCGTAGGACGCCTGTCTAACTGTTTATAGTTGGACAGGCAATTCCAATTAGTGATCCATGGTCAGATGGTCTTCCAACAGGTGCTTCTCGCGTTCTGCTTCGCCTTCGACATAGGTCATGCCAAACACGCCAGACAGCGCAGCAACCATGCCCGACATTGTCGGTACAGTTGCCTGTGATACACCACCGGCCATCGCCTTCGCATCACCGCCACCAGTAAATGCCATAACATCAAATACTGTGATCATTCCAGTTACCGTACCCAGCAATCCAAACAGCGGGGCCAGAGCAACCAGGGTTTTAATCATCATAATATTCGAGTCAATCTCGACGCTCACTTCAGAAATCAGCTTTTCTCTGACCTGGTGAGCATGCTTGGACTTGCGCTCTTTGCGCGCTTCCCAAACATCGAGGGCACGTTGTACATCAACGCCTACACTGGTTCGGAGATACCACATACGTTCGAAGATGAGAGTCCACATGACGAACAGCAGGACGACAATAGCCCAAAGGACCATGCCGCCTGAATCCATAAACTTCCCAATTTCGGCCATCGTATCAACGAAGAACATCTTAGCGACCCTCTACTGAACCAGCTACGATACCAGCACTCTGCTCTTCAAGAACGTGGAGGATACGTTGCGCCTTACCGTTGACCAATGTGTGCATCAGAACAGTAGGAATGGCTACAACAAGACCCAATACAGTCGTGATCAATGCCTGAGAGATACCACCGGCCATTGCCTTAGGATCGCCAGCACCAAACAGAGTAATCATCTGGAAGGTAATAATCATACCGGTCACTGTTCCCAGTAGACCTAGCAGCGGTGCAACCATCGCAATAATCTTCAACAGGTTAAGACCTGATTCGATTTCTGGACGCTCTTTAAGCACAGCTTCGTGCAACTTGAGTTCCAGTGACTCTGGGTCGAGACCCGGATTATCACCAGCAACTTTCAGTACACGACCCAGTGGGTTAGTCACATCAGCAGTCTTAGCTTTAAGCTGAGCAGTTACCTTGGTAGACATACCCATCAGCACAACAAAGCGCCATAGAGCCAGCAAGATAGCCACAACAAATACAGCGGTAATCACATAGCCTACGATGCCACCGAAGTGCCAGCGCTCAATCAGAGTAGGTGCGTTGATCAGAGCAGCTAACAGACCGCCACCCAGTGGACCAGTTGGATCCAGTCCTACCTTGGTGAAGCCAGTCATCGCTTCTTGTAAATCTTCTGCACTTGATTGGTGGCTTGAAGGCTGTCGAGCAAGCTCAGAAACCAGACCGTTCTCAGGGCTGTACTCAAGGTACATGCCATCAGACATCAGGTTATAAGTACCAACACGAACAACTTCCATTTCAGCTTGCTCACCGTTAGCCAACAGAACAGTTCTGTTGAACTTAACAATACGCGCGCTCTCAATCATTTCACGTTGCTGCTCGTACCATAGCTTCTCGATGTCTTGGATCGAAGGCAGACGAGTATCACTACTCATTTTTGCAATCAGCTCATCAAGGAACTCTGTACGACCAGGAATCTGTGCACTAACAATTGACTGATTAAGGTTGGCGCGAATATCACCAGCGGCACCAGTCAGGTGTCCGAACAGCTCTTTAAGTGAGCCAAGACGCTTATCGCGCTGCTCACGTAAACCTGCTAGAACCACATCGTTATCACGGATAACTTGCTCTAGACGATCTGAACGACGCTCTTCAGCAGTCTTAGTGTTCTGAGCCTTATTTAGTAATGAAGCCTGCTTGCGTTGGTCCGATTTAAAATCGGCTTCGCGCTTGCGGTAGTCCGCTGATTCAGAGATTTTAGCACTCTGGATCATCTGCAAAAGCTCATCAAGAGTCTTTGGGTCCTGTGCCGAAACCGACATGCTGAAAGCAGCAGCGGCTATGAAAGCGACACAAACTTTAACGAATTTCATGTTCATTGTGCAGTCTCCGGCGCAGTGATTGGCATTTGCATAACATCCTGCGGAGATAGTTTCTTCGCTATACGGATGCCCTGGTCGACAGCTCTGCGATACTCAGAACCTAAGGTCTCCCAAGAACCGGTATTCTTATTCCAAGCACCAGTCTGAGATTTGTCTTTAGTTTGGTACATCAAAGCAACACGGCCGACGCGAAGCATTTCTACTTCTACTTCAGAACCGTCTGCGTTGATATCAACCAGATCACGGTAAGACTCTAGAGATAAGCTGTACTCAGACTCGATGTCATAGACTTCGAGGATCTGACGGAATTTTTCAGCGGCCGAGAACTTGGCGCTGTCCATATTCACGTACAGTGCCGCAATGGCTTCGCTACGCTGCTCTTTCTTAAAAGGAACATCCAAAGCAATGAAGTCTTCAAGCGCGTTAAGCATGCTGATCATCAGTGGCGAAATACCACGTTCGATGATGGTTGCATTCTCAATCGACTCTTTCAATTCAGCCATCATTTGCTTCTGGCTGTCAATTTGGCGCTCAAGCTGTGAGTTATAAACTCGCAGTGACTCGATCTGCTTATTGACCTGTTTGAATTCTTGCAAAAGACCATCAGTTTGATCAGCGATGCGATCTACTTTAGTTTGCGCGGATTTTGCGGCTTGAACCTTAACGGCTCCAGCTTTTAGCACATCACTTACTTCTGCAGCCTGAACTGTACTTACAGTCAAACTACCAGCAAGAACGGCGAAAAGTGCCAGTGCTTTTAGTGGTTGCTTATTCATAGTTCCCTCAATTTGGGTCTACCGGTTTAATTATCTTTCACTGTCTAAAATCGACCAAAAGTCCTGCCGACAAAAGACAAGCTTTGTTCGGGGTGACTTTGTAACAGTCCCAAGTTAAACAATCAATTTGAGTTGGGGGAAATTCACTAGATAAAAGAGAGAAAGTTAGTCGGTGTTACCTAGGGTAACAACTGTGACTTAGGCACTGTAATTTGTGCCTATCAGTGCCGATCTAGAATAAGGAATTTGTAGGGATGGGTATCAGTTGTCTCGGGCAGTTTCATATCGACCTGATGCCAGGCATCGAGATCAATGTCTGGGAAAAAAGCGTCACCCTCCACCTCGGCATCAACCTGAGTCAGATACAGACGGTCGGCATTTTCAATGCACATGCGATAAATCTGCTCACCGCCAATCACCATAATCTCTTCTGCACCCGCGGCCTCGCAGGCTGCTTTCCCCAGTGCCAACGCGGCATCCAGGCTCTGCGCCACTTCTACACCCGGGGCAGACCACGCAAGGTCGCGGGTAATCACAATATTGGCACGACCAGGGAGAGGGCGACCAATGGAGTCATAAGTCTTACGCCCCATCACAATGGGCTTGCCCATAGTCACTGACTTAAAATACTTGAGATCTTCAGGCAGATGCCAGGGCAGCTGATTGTTTAAACCGATAACACCGTTGCGGCTGACCGCGACTATTAGAGATAGCTTCATTAATAAAACCTTATTAAACCGCAACCGGTGCTGAGATCGGTCCATGTGACTGGTAGTTTTGTAATTCAAAATCATCGAATACAAAATCAAAGAGATTATCGACATCTGGATTAATCGCCAGGGTCGGCAGTGCATAAGTTGTGCGTGAAAGCTGCTCCTCAACCTGATCCATATGGTTGCTATAAAGGTGCGCGTCGCCAAAGGTATGCACAAAATCACCGGGCGCCAACCCACAGACCTGAGCAATCATCATGGTGAGTATCGCGTAAGAGGCAATATTAAAGGGCACACCCAAAAACACATCCGCACTGCGCTGGTAGAGCTGGCAGGAGAGTCGCCCCTCGCTCACGTAGAACTGAAACAGACTATGACAGGGTGGCAGGCCAGATTTAACCATCACGGGAATATCTTTTGGATTCCAGGCCGAGACAATCAGGCGCCGAGAATCGGGATTGGACTTTATGTCTGCCACTAGCTGAGCCAGCTGGTCTACCCCGTCGAAATCTCGCCACTGCTTGCCGTACACAGGACCCAGATCGCCAAATTCTTCGCAAAAAGCATCATCGGTTTTAATGCGCTCGATAAAGACCTTCATCCCCGCTTTCCACTCTGGAGAATACATAGGTAGGCCTTCATCCTGTCCGGTCTGACGCAACCAGCTCTGATAGGGCCAGTCATTCCAGATGCCAACGCCATTCTCAACCAGGTAACGAATATTGGTTTCACCACGAACAAACCACAGCAGCTCATGGAGAATAGACTTTAGATGGACTTTTTTACTAGTGACCAGGGGAAAGCCCTCGGCCAGATCAAAGCGCATCTGATAGCCAAAAACGCTCTGTGTCCCTGTACCCGTTCGGTCTTCTTTCTTAACGCCCTGGTCGCGAATATGGCGGACCAGCTCTAAATATTGCTTCATAAAACAGCCTTAGTTTGTTTTGCCGGCGAGGCCGACAATGCTTTTCCGCATTAGCCACAGGCCCAGCAACATCATGGGAATACACAGAGTCTGGCCGCGGGTCATCCAATTGAGTGACTCAATCAGCCCTGACTGACCAATAAATTGCGCATCCGGCTGGCGCACAAACTCAACCATAAAGCGGAAAAATCCATAGAGCACCAAGAATAAACCCGTCACTTCACCAAAGAGGCGGGGCTTGCGGGCATACCAATTAATAATCAAAAACAGCACTAGGCCTTCTAGCAGCGCCTCATAGAGCTGGGAGGGATGCCGTGCCAGCTGAGTGGGGTCAGAGGGAAATACCATGGCCCAGGGCACGTCAGTCGCGCGACCATAGAGCTCTCCGCCAATAAAATTACCGATGCGACCAAAAAACAAGCCGGCGGGCACTAAGGGGACAACAAAGTCAGTCAGCCCAAAAAAGGCCACTTTATTTTTGCGCCCATACATAAATACCGCAGTGGCAACGCCAATCAAACCGCCGTGGAAAGACATGCCGCCCTCCCATATCCGGAACAGCATCGCGGGGTCAGCGAGCCATTTATCGCCGTTGTAAAAAAACATATAACCGAGACGACCACCAAGAATGACACCCCAGGCGCCGTAGACAATCAGATCTTCAACCTGGGTCTTTTTAATCGGCGACCAGGGGCGCTGACTGTTGCGGGTGGCCAAAAAATAGGCTCCGGCAAATGCCAGCAAATACATAATGCCATACCAGTGAATTTGTAATGGACCGAGGGACAGCGCCACCGGATTGATGGCTGGATAACTTATCATTACAGCGTTTACCCCTGAATATTTGAGCGCTGATAATAACGGGTTCTTAGATCACCTGCTACATGGGATGACGGCCTGAACAATAAAAAGTTACACTGCCGCCCATGTGCTTACTTGCTATCGCTTTTCAATCTCACCCAGATGCGCCATTGATCGTTACCTCTAACCGTGACGAATTCTATGCGCGCCCAACGCTGCCTATGCACTGGTGGTCAG
Organism: Porticoccaceae bacterium UBA1989; assembly: GCA_002335945.1. Taxonomy (GTDB): domain Bacteria; phylum Pseudomonadota; class Gammaproteobacteria; order Pseudomonadales; family Porticoccaceae; genus HTCC2207. Next base: position 23,738 of record DDDD01000177.1, on the reverse strand, counting down.
ATGCCCCTATTCTGGCGGGCAGAGATACCCAAGCCGGCGGCACCTGGATGGGGCTATCCCAAGACGGGCGATTTGCCGCAGTGACTAACTTTCGTCAGATGGTTAACGGCGTTATGCCGGCGGCCAAGACCCTGTCTCGAGGTGAACTGATAACAGATTTTTTAAGCTCGGATCAAAGCGCTGAGGAATGGGCAGATTCTCTAACAGCAACCATGGCTGACTACAGTGGCTTTAATCTGTTGCTCTACGATGGGTTTAATCTGCTGTATTTGAATAACCATGACAACAGCAGAAAGCTGCTGCCCCCCGGAATCTACGCCCTGAGCAATCATTTATTGGATAGCCCCTGGCCCAAGGTTGACCATGCGCGCGATCAATTAAAGCAGGCCATTTCCCCCGTTAAGATGGGTGCCGAACAGTTACCAAATCTGATTGCTACATTGTCTTTAGAAAAGGTCTACGCACCGGAACTGCTGCCCAATACTGGCGTTCCCGCCCAGTGGGAGGAGCTGCTGTCCTCACCCTTTATTGTCGCCGATGGCTATGGCACCAGAGCTTCTGCGGCCATTATTATCTCGAGCTCAGGCAAGGTGGTAGTTTCAGAGCATTGTTTTGAAGCAGGCGAAAGCCTCGGGCATCAGGAATTTAGCTTTAATCTTTCAAGCTTCTGACCTTCTCGCTCCGTTTGGTCGGGCGAATCAGTCTGGCGATCTCCGGCTTACCTAAAGAGTCGGCAATAAACTGGGAAATAGACTCAGCATCAGACATACGCAGTGCCCGCCGCACCAATTCACGTGCCTCTTTGCGGGTAATGTTAAGTAGCATGGATTTAACGCGCAGCAAACTCGTTGCACTCATTGAGAAATTTTCGTAACCCAAACCCAGCAGAACCACCGCACTGATAGGATCACCGGCCATCTCACCACAGACACTAAGCTGACAGTTAACCGAGGATGCCTGCTCGTAAATAGCCTTAAGCGCCCGTAATACAGCGGGATGCATAGTGTGATAGAGCCCCGCCACCCGAGGATTGTTACGGTCAACCGCCAACAGATACTGGGTTAAATCATTGGTGCCCACAGACAGAAAATCTACCCGACGGCCAATCTCTTTCACCTGATAAACCGCGGCAGGCACCTCAATCATAGCGCCGATAGGAGGCATTACAATGTTGTAGCCCTCCTCTTGAATCAGTTCGCGGTAGGCGCGATCAATAAGCTCCAGCGCACGGTCCAGCTCTGGGACATTACTGATCATGGGCAACATGATGCGTAGGTTGTTAATACCTTCGCTAGCGCGCAGTAAGGCACGAATCTGAATAAGAAAAATTTCTGGATGATCGAGAGAAATACGAATGCCACGCCAACCTAAAAACGGGTTTTCCTCTTCGATAGGAAAATAGGGCAGGTCTTTATCGCCACCAATATCTAGGGTTCGCATAGTCACTGGGCGTGGCGAAAAGGCCACCAACTGCTCGCGGTAGATCTCCATCTGCTCATCTTCCGTGGGGAAGCTTGAACGCAGTAAAAAAGGAATTTCGGTGCGGAACAGCCCCACCGCCTCAGCGCCACTGTTAAGTGATCTGTAGGTATCCTGACGCAAACCCGTATTCACCCACAGAGAAAAACGGAAACCGTCAGGGGTCATACAGGGAATATCTCGCAACTTCTCTAGATCTTTGGCAAGAATTTTCTCTTCTCGCTGACGCTGTAAATAGGTGCGTCGCAGCGTTCTTGTTGCACTGCTGATAACGTCCCCAGTGAAGCCATCAACAATTAGCTCCTGGCCCTCCAGCTCCGCCCATGGCAAATCAATGGCACCCATGACGGTGGGAATACCCAGAGCACGGCCAACAATGGCCATATGGGAATTGCTCGAACCCTTAAGGGAAATAATACCCACTAGGCGATCAACGGGAATGTCCGCCAATGCCGTCGCAGAGAGATCTTCACCAACCAGCACCACGCGACGGGGCATGGGCAATGTTTTGCGATCATTGCTTTGCAGATAACCCAGCACCCGTTTGCCGAGATCATTAACATCGGCCGCTCGCTCGCGAAGATAGGGGTCGTCCATCTGCCGGAAGGTGCGCACGTGCTTAAGAATGACTGAACTCCAGGCACTCTGGGCAGCCTGCCCCTCCATAATGGCGGCAATTACTTCACCACCCAGCGAACGATCGTCGAGCATACGAATATACACATCAAAAAGTGCCAGCTCTTCAGAGCTAAGAAGCTCTTCGAGGCCTTCACCTAAGTTGTGCATATCCTTCTTGGCCAACTCTAGGGCCGAGCGGAAAACTTCTACCTCAGCCGCAGGGTTAGATGTAAATCGTTCGGGCACCGAGGCCAGTTCGGTACTTTGCTCCACCAAGACTACCCGGCCAATGCCGATTCCCGGTGAGCTGGGAATACCATGAAAAGTGGCTTCGCGGCTTTTACCACGACCCGCCGATGCCAGCTTGCGCAGGGCACCCGTCGCCTCGGCATGGGCAATGGCACCAGATAGCTGAGCACAGATAGTCACCACAAAGGCTTCTTCTTCAGCCGCAAAGCGACGCTCGGTTTTCTGCTGCAACACTAGCACCCCCAACACCTTGCGGTGATGGATAATGGGCGCACCCAAAAATGAATGATAGGGGGCTTCACCGGTCTCTTCAAAATAGGCGTAGTTGGGGTGCCGATCGGCCTCCCTTAAATTAAGCGGCTCTTCTTTGGCGGCCACGAGGCCCACGAGGCCTTCGCGCATTGCCAGGCGAACCTTGCCGATGGATTCGGGGCGCAAGCCCTCAGTGGCCATCAGTACATAGCGCTGATCGGTTTCATCAAATAGATAGACAGAGCAGACACCGGCATTCATTGCTGCACGGACTTCTTTGACAATAATGCTCAGCACTTCAGGTAGATTGCGGGCGCTATTAACCTCCTGAACAATAGATCGCAAAGATGCCAACATGCTTAGGCGCCTCGACTCTGCTGTTCAAAAAGAGCATTGGCTGGGGCAAACTCTTGCAATGCACTGCGGTAGACAGTGCGCTTAAACGACACGACAGAATCAATGGGGTACCAGTAGTTAACCCAGGCCCAGTCATCAAACTCGGGCGTGCCGGCGGCATTAAAGCGCACCTTGGAGGCATCACCGGTCAGTTGCAGATAAAACCATTTCTGTTTTTGCCCGATACATAACGGCTTGGAATGCTTGCGCTGCATCTGGGTGGGAATGTGATAGCGAAGCCATTTTTTGCTCCGCTGAATAATTTTTACATCGCTAGATTCAAGACCCACTTCTTCATATAACTCACGGTAGAGAGTCTCTTCCGCTGACTCGCCCTTGTCTACGCCACCCTGAGGGAATTGCCATGCGCTCTGCCCGACTCGCTTAGCCCAGAACAGCTGGCCTAGGCCATTGCTAATGACAATAGCAACATTGGCGCGAAAACCATCCTTATCAACCACAGTGTTATTCCCGTTTTAACCTAATAATTAGCTGCTCCATTGTTCCACAGTCGACAACAGCCAGCAATTTTCTCTTGAGGCTATCTTACATCATCGCTATCCTCCCCCCCTCGTTTAATTACACTGGAATGTTCCCATGGCACTGGCCATCTTTGATTTAGACAACACATTAATTGCCGGTGATAGCGATCATGGTTGGGGGGAGTTTCTAGTCGCAAACGACAAAGTAGACGCCAATCACTACCAGAAAATGAACGACCAATTTTATGCGGACTACGAGGCTGGCTGTCTGGATATACTGGCCTATCTCGAGTTTTCACTGGCACCTCTGGCCGCGACTTCCATGGAGGAACTCGCCGCGCTGCACCTTAAGTTTATGCAGCAGATAATTAGCCCCCTCAGACTGCCTAAAGCCGAAGCTCTGATCGAACAGCATCGGCAAGCCGGTAACCGGCTACTGGTAATCACCTCAACCAATCGCTTTATTGTCGAGCCCATCTGCCAGGCTCTGGGCATCGACGAACTATTGGCCACGGACCCAGAGATTATTGATGGCCGCTATACCGGCAAAATTGTCGGCACCCCCACCTATCAGGAAGGAAAGGTCGAGCGCCTAAAGCTATGGCTGAGTGAAAATAATGAATCCTTAGCCGGGAGCTACTTCTACTCCGACTCAATCAATGACCTGCCGCTGCTACTAGAAGTAGACAAGCCAGTGGCGGTGGATCCTGATGACGCCCTCAGTGCCGAAGCAGCCTCAAGGGGATGGGATATTATTTCGTTGCGGGTATAAAAAAGCCCCGGTAGATCAAATAGACACTAGGGCTTTGCTGTTTCGCACTGAAAGCGCTAAAGATTCAAATCTTAGGACTCATCAATCGCATTTTGATAGTCATCGGCATCCAGCATATCTTCCAACTCACCGAGACCAGCAGGCTTCACCCTGAAAAACCAGCCGTCAGCATAGGGAGAATGGTTAACGGTCTCTGGCTCGTCTTCCAGGGCCGGATTAATCTCGACTACCTCACCCGTTACTGGCGCATAAATATCAGACGCCGCCTTAACAGACTCAACCACCGCAACCTCAGCACCGGCATCAATAGTGCTGCCGACTTCAGGTAGCTCAACATAGACCACGTCACCGAGAGCTTCCTGGGCATGATCAGTAATACCAACAACAATAGTGCCATCACTTTCCAGACGGGCCCATTCGTGGCTGCTGGCATATTTTAATTCTGTGGGAAGTTCGCTCATCGTATTCTCCTGTGACTAATAACATCCGATATTACAGTTTCATTGCCCGCCAGTGACTGGCCAGCAATCAAGTTTTGCGCCATTCTACTGATGATCAGGTAGAAAAATAAAGAAGAAAGATAAAGTAATTTTCGACAACTAATGATCATCTTTGCCAAATCTGTAAAATACCCGCCGTTTACTACTTTTAAATCTGTGTTCAATCTAATGAGGACTTTATGCAAATCGGATTTTCCCGCGCAATTTTACTTGGATCGATCAGCCTAGCTGCCATTACTCTACCTACCACCACAACCCATGCCGACGAGTTAGTGCTCAGTAACGGCGATGTTTTACAGGGCCAAACCGTGGAACAAACCGAGAGTCATTTAATGTGGCACTCAGATAATTTTGGCAACCTCAGTATCGCCCTTGAAACCGTGGCATCAATCAATGGCAAACCATTAGTCAAGATAAAAGCGCCCACCACTGCTCGAGCTGCATTTAGCAGGAGCTACAAAGGCGGACTATCTCTCACCGGCGCCTATGCCAGCGGCAACGAAGAGCGGGAAGATTGGGATATCGAAAGTGCGGTTGAATGGCGAATTGGCGATTACCGTCACGACACTCGGGTTAATTATGAGAGCCATAGTCTCGACGGCTCTCCCGCCAACGAGGAATACCACCTCGGTTATGGAGTGGACTTTTTCTTCCGAGAGAAATGGTTCTGGAAAAATGCTGTCGCATTGGGCGCCAACGAAAATCGTGCCATAGACCAGTACTACTCTATAGGCAGCGCCATCGGTCGCCAGTTATGGGAGTCGGATGCCAGTGCGCTATCGGCAGAATCTGGTTTGGTTTGGATAAGCGAAGAATTTAGTGACCAGAGCTCGGATAACCGCCTCACCTGGAGCTGGTCTGCAGACTACCGTCGAATCCTAGGACAAACCCTAGAGCTGTTTCATACCCACAGGTTATTAGTGTCACTGTCTGATGTTGACGATTCTGAGATCAAGGCAGATATCGGCCTCAAAGCGCCGCTGGTGGACAACCTATTTACCGAGCTAAAACTTGAGTGGATTTACGATAACCAGCCTGCCCTAGGAACCGATCCCAGTGACGGCCAGCTGACTATTGGTATTAACTACAGCTGGTAGATATCTGGTAAGCCCGCAGCTTTTAGTAAGCTGGCAGGCGCCTTAGGGCCGGACCTGCAATGGCGGTTCATTCAGAGCCGCCAATTGCTCGCGCAACATAAGAATATGGTCGCTCCAGTATCGGGGTGAGTTAAACCAGGTAAACGCTCTCGGAAATGCCGGGTCTGTCCAACGCCTGGCAATCCAGGCACTGTGGTGCATAATTCTCAGGGTGCGAAACACTTCAATCAGCCGCAGCTCGCGGTAATCAAAATCATAAAATTCGTTATAGCCTTCAATTAACTCCGCCATCTGGGCCGTCTGTTCCTGACGATCCCCCGACAGCAGCATCCATAAATCCTGAATCGCCGGCGCCATGCGCGCATCATCAAAATCGACGAAATGTGGATTGTCATCACGCCAGAGTATATTGCCGGAATGACAGTCCCCATGAACACGAATATTAGTAATGGGACCATAGTCCGCAAGAATCTCGTCCACTTTCTTGAGAACATCTAACGCCAAGGAATCATAAGCAGGGCTAAGCTCCGACGGCATAAATTTTTCACTAATTAGGCGGTAAGACTCCCAGCCAAAATTTTCAGCACTCAGCGTTGGCCGATGAACGAATGGCTGCATAGCTCCAATACCATGGAAGCGCCCTAGCAGGCGGCCCAAAATAAGCAGGTTATCCAGATTGTCCAATTCGGGGGCATGGCCACCTCGACGCTCGTAGAGGGCAAATCTAAAACCGGCATAGGTACTCAGACTTTCACCCTGAGCATTGAGCCAGGGACAGACAACAGGAAGCTCCTGCTCTTTAAGCTGAAAGCAGTATTCATGCTCTTCGCGAATTTGATCATCAGTCCAACGCTCAGGGCGATAGAACTTAGCAATCATTGGCGCCTGTTCTTCAATGCCAATTTGGTAGACGCGATTTTCATAGCTATTGAGCGCCAAAAATCGACCATCGGAAACAAAGCCCTGACTCTCCACCGCATCAATTAATAAATCGGGGCTGAGAGCATCAAAGGGATGGCTGCTGGTTTCGGTCATTTAATCAAGGCTCGGTTTTGAGCGCATATTTTTCTTTTGCCCATGTTGGGTTTTTTTATCCATACGCTTTAACTGTGAACCGCGCGTCGGTCTAGTTGCCCGTCGCATCTTAGGGGTAAACATTGCCGACTGCACCAACTCTTGCAGCCGCTGCAACGCCTCTGTGCGGTTTTTATCCTGACTGCGATAGCGCTGAGCCTTAATAATCACGATGCCATCTTTAGAGATTCGCTGATCACTGAGTTTTAACAGTCGCTCTTTGACTGAATCTGCCAGAGAAGAGCCAGGAATATCAAAACGCAGGTGAATCGCCGATGAGACCTTATTGACGTTCTGGCCTCCCGGACCCTGAGCCCGAATAGCGGTGAGCTCAATCTCGGCATCTGCAATGGAGATACTGCTGGAAATAAATAACATCAGACTCTTTGCTCTACTGCGGCCTCAACAAAGGCAAACCGAGGCACCTGCTGGCCATCAATTTGTACCGTCTCAGTAAACATCGCGAGGGGCCTTATCCAGGTACTGTAATCGCCATAAAGCGTGCGATACACCACGTGTTCCTCTTCGGTCTCACTATGCTTGGCCACATCGATTACCTCATAGAGGTTACCTTTGTAATGCTTGTAAATTCCTTTTTCTAAACTCATGTAGATTCCTTTTTTCTCAAGCAGACCTCAGTCTGACAATGTATTACTTCAGACAATGAAATATCTAACTGGTCGCCAACGGCTAAGGGACCCACGCCGGAAGGGGTTCCCGTAAACACTAGATCACCGGGTAGCAATGTAAAAAATTGGCTGATATACGCCAGCAGGGGCAACACGGCTGTGAGCATATCGGCGGTATTACCATCTTGGCGAAGCTGCTGATTAAGGCGCAACTGAATCTGTTGCTGCTGAAGATCACCTAGCTTGTCGGGGCTGACAAATTCCGAGGCTGGGCAGGCGCCATCAAATGATTTAGCTTTTTCCCAGGGCAGGCTCTTGTTTTTTAACTGCTGCTGCAAGTCGCGCAGAGTCAGATCCAGGCCAATACCAACACCCAGAATAGCCTGCTGGGCCTGCTGTTCAGTACACTGAGTCAGGGGCTGGCCAATCAGAATACTCATCTCGGTTTCGAAATGGCATTCGCCTAGATGGGCGGGAATAAAAATAGCCTCGCCGAGGGGCGCAAGGGCAGTATTGGGTTTGATAAACAGAACCGGCTCGGCGGGAACAGGATTGTTGAGTTCTCGAGCATGGGCGGCATAATTTCTGCCCACGCAGACCACTTTGCCCAGTGGCAGATCGACCTTATGGCCATCAACAATATGCTGATAATCCTGCATTACATCACTCCCCATTACAGAGCCAGGGCTCTAAGTTTGAGCCTCTGCGGCACAGGTCTAAAAAATAATTGGCTTGTCGTCATTAAGATATAGGGCGCCCTTAATAATACGGTAGAACACCCAGATACTAACGATTGCCGAGGCCAGCCAGCCCATTAGCACCAGCCAAAATATCATACCAATTGCCGACCACAGCAGGCCGTACCAAAACGTATTCATCTGCCAGCGAAAGTGACTCTCGAGCCAGGTATCTCTGACTTCATCTACCTTCACGTAATTGACAATTAGCGCGGCGACAAAGGTTAAACCACCAGTAACCAACCCCAGCCCCTGCAGTACATAGACCAGCAGTGCCACATTTTTATGGGCGGCACCTGATTCGATAAACTGTTCACTCATCATTAACTTCCTTCAGTATTTACCTGAGATTGGATACCCAACTAATCAAACAGTTTCCCAGGATTTAAAATAGAATTTGGATCAAAGGCTTTCTTAATGCTGCGCATCAACTCAATTTCCAGTGGCGACCTAGAATAATGCAGATAATCTTTCTTTAGCAGACCCACACCATGTTCTGCACTAATGCTGCCTTCATACTTGGCCAGTAGCTGGCCAATCTCACCACTGACATTGCCGCACTTAGCCACAAAGTCTTCATTAGAAAGGGCTTCCGGCTTAAGAATATTGAGATGCAGATTGCCATCACCAATATGGCCGTACCATACCAATTCAAAATCCGGGTAGCGGCTGGCCACCAGCTCATCTACCTCACGGAGAAAGTCTGGCATTCTTGACACACGCACCGAGATATCGTTTTTATAGGGTTGCCAGTGCCACAGGGTCTCAGAAATATCCTCCCGCAGCTTCCACAGTGCCTTGGCCTGCGCCAGACTCTGGCTTAACACGCCATCTAGCACCCAACCCTCTTCCATGCATTTCTCGAAGAGTGCCATGGCCTTATCCATCACCGATTCTGTCGCTGTCTCAAACTCCAGCAGCGCATAAAAAGGCGTCTGGGTTTCAAAAGGTTTGGCATGGCCGCGATGTTCAGTGACCTTGTCCAGCGCCGCCTGAGAGAAAAACTCAAAGGCGCTCAAGTCGATCTCTGTACTGAAGGTTCGCAATACATCAAGAATGGCCGGGAAATTATCGATACCCAGAACCAGTACTGTGGAATCTGCTGGAGGCCTAGTTAGCTGAATTGTGGCTTCGCAAATCAGCCCAAGAGTGCCCTCGGAACCAATAAACAGATGCCGAAAATCATAGCCAGTATTGTTCTTAACCAACCCGCGATTGAGTTCCAAAACATCACCGGCACCATTAACCACCTTTAAGCCCATCACCCACTCTCTGGTCATGCCATAGCGAATAACATTAATGCCACCAGCATTGGTGGCAATATTGCCGCCGATCTGGCTGGAGCCTGTTGATGCAAAGTCCACCGGATAGAATAGGCCCTGCTCCGCAGCGAAATCTTGGAGCTGAGAAGTAATCATTCCAGCCCCCAGGGTCACACAGCGATCCATCGGATTAAAATCTAAGACCTGATTCATGCGGTCCATAGCCACAACAATTTCGCCATCTTTGGCCACGGCACCGCCACTGAGACCGGTTCGGCCGCCGGAGGGCACAATGGCCAAATTGAATTCGTTGGCCAGCAACACCAGCTGCTGAACTTCCTCAACCGAGCCGGGCAATACCACGGCACAGGGATTGGCCTTCCAAATGGTAGTGCGATCAATACCAAAGCGCTGCAGGTCGTCCTGCTCCAGCAATAACCGCTGAGCACCAACAATGTCTGTTAAACGCGTAATTATCTGTTCCGATAACATCCGGAAATCCTCATCATACAGGTGGATTATGCAATGGAATGCGAGCTAGTCATGTTAACATAGCGCCCTTAATTTGGCTGCCCAATGCAACTACTTAGCGGACATAACATGCTCAATTTTTCTCTCGGTAAACAAAAAATTAAAATTCTTCTACTGGAGGGCGTTCACCCTTCTGCCGTTGAAGTCTTTAAAGCCGCTGGCTACGAAAATATCGATTACCAGCCCGCCGCTATGCCAGAAGATGAGTTGCTTAAAAAAATTGCCAATGTGCATTTTGTTGGCATCCGCTCTCGCAGCCAGCTCAACGCCAAGGTCTTCGCCGCCGCCAAAAAACTCATCAGTGTCGGCTGCTTCTGTATCGGCACCAATCAGGTGGACATTCAAGCCGCCACCGAACATGGCGTAATCGTTTTCAATGCGCCCTACTCTAATACGCGCAGTGTTGCTGAATTGGTCATAGCCGAGGCCATTATGTTAATGCGCGGCATCGCCGACAAAAGCGCCAAAGCCCATCGTGGCGAATGGGTGAAGTCAGCTGCCAATGCCTATGAGGTGCGAGGTAAAACACTGGGCCTTGTTGGCTATGGCAATATCGGTAGCCAGATAAGTGTGATGGCCGAGTCAGTGGGTATGAAAGTCCGCTTTTACGACACCGTCACCAAATTGCCCCTGGGTAACGCCCAGCAGGTGCCAACATTAAATGGACTGCTCGGCATGAGTGATGTGGTTTCTCTGCATGTGCCAGATACCGCAGCGACCCGCGGACTGATGGGGCCCAAGCAACTTGCCGCCATGAAACCAGGCGCTATGCTGATTAACGCGGCACGGGGACAAATTGTCGATATCGACAGTCTCTGCGAGCATCTGGCCAGCAAACATATCGGTGGCGCTGCCATTGATGTTTTCCCCGTGGAGCCAAAATCAAACCAGGAAGAGTTTATCTCGCCGCTGCGGGAATTTGATAATGTGATTTTGACCCCCCATATCGGTGGGTCGACTCAGGAAGCCCAAGAGAACATCGGCGTAGAGGTGGCCGAAAAGATGGTGGTATACAGCGACAATGGCACCAGCATTAGTGCCGTTAACTTTCCTCAGGTTGCACTGCCTGCCCATGCAGACACCCACAGATTACTCCATGTTCACCGCAATGTGCCGGGGGTGATGGGGGCGATTAACCAGATTTTTTCTGAATTCAACATCAATGTCGCCGCACAGTATTTGCAGACCAACGACAGTGTCGGTTACGTGGTAGTGGATATTGAGGCCGAATACAGCGATGGCGCTTTACAGGCGCTAAAGGCCATTAATGGCACTATTCGCTGTCGTGTTTTGTTTTAGGTCGCCGGATTTAGGTCTAAATAGAGGCTTTTAGGGAAAAATAGGTCTTTTTTGCGTTTAAATCGCTCAAAAATTGGCCAAACACCGAAAAAAGCAATACACTGCGCGATTCTGAATTGGCACTAATGACACTTTTAGTGTTTGCCGAGACAGAAATGCCTTTGTACTGTACCTAGTATTTTCAGTTCCAAGGTAAGGCTAGCCCCGTTATGAGGCTGGATATATTTTAAACGCCTTAAACGGTATACATTTTATAAGTGAGGTTAGTTATGTCGGATCGAGTTTCTGGCACTGTTAAGTGGTTCAACGACAGTAAGGGTTTTGGATTCATTGAGCAAGAAGGCGGCGGTGACGTATTTGTTCACCACAGCGCTATTCAAGCTGATGGTTTTAAATCATTGAAAGAAGGCCAAGCGGTAACGATGGAAGTTACTCAAGGTCAGAAAGGCGCTCAAGCTGAGAACGTAGTTGCCGAATAATTTCTGTCGCTGTCACTAGATAGCAGTACGAAAATTATTAAAAAGCCCCGATAAGCAATTATTGGGGCTTTTTTTATCACCGCTGTTTATTGATAGATAATAGAACTGCCGATTCAGTGCCACCCATTAGGCATTACAGAGCCATTTATTTCAGGTAAAAAAAATCCCACCGCAAGGGTAGGACTTTTTCGCACTACAGAGCAACCAAACTACTTAATTTTAGCTTCTTTGTAGATCACATGCTTACGGATAGTGGGATCATATTTCTTGATCTCCATTTTCTCAGGCATATTGCGCTTGTTCTTATCAGTAGTATAAAAGTGACCAGTACCTGCACTAGACACTAAACGAATTTTTTCGCGAGCTGACTTAGCCATCAGTGGTCTCCTTAGACTTTCTCGCCGCGAGCAGCAAGCTCGGACAAGACTATTTCAATACCTTTTTTGTCAATAATGCGCATACCCTTAGTGGATACACGAAGCTTAACAAAGCGTTTTTGTGCTTCAACCCAAAAACGATGGGTGTGAAGGTTTGGCTCAAAGCGACGACGTGTTCTGTTCTTCGCGTGAGATACGTTATTTCCAGCCATTGGGCGCTTGCCTGTGACTTGACATACTCTGGACATTATTCCTGCCTCTGCTATCTTTTTCTGCCTAAGGAAACACCTAATAGGCAAAAGAATTCTGTGACTTTCTATCCATATACGAGACCGTCCCGCAAGGAGGCGCGTTTTATACCAGAAACCCAATCTTGAATCAAATGAAAACCATGCAATCACTGGAAAACCGCGTTTTTTCTTCACTATATCCCTCGATAGGCTTCGAGAGCTATCACATCCTGCCGGTATCCGCCAAAGAGGTTACTTGGCCGCGACCAATAATAAAATGATCAAGCAAGCGGATTTCCATCAGTTCAAGAGCCGCCTTTATCTTTTGGGTAATCGCAATATCGGAGAGGCTGGGCTCAGCCACACCAGAGGGATGATTGTGTGCAACAATAACGGCCGCAGCATCTTTTAGCAGCGCCAGCCGCACTATTTCCCGAGTATGGACACTAGTGGCATCGATAGTGCCCTGAAACATTTCCCGATAGCACAGCAGCTGATGCCTAGTATCTAACAGCAGGACGACAAAGACCTCGCGCTTGAGGTCTCGGAGCTGAATCGCTAGATAATCCCTGACATGACTGGGTTTGGTAAACACAGGCTTATCGGTCAACGCTTCTTTTAGATAGCGCGTGGTCAACTCTCGGCAGGCATGGAGTTGGGTATATTTAGCGGGGCCCAGGCCTTTGCCTGCGCAAAACAAATCTTGGTCCGCACTGAGCAGCGGCCCAATGCCGCCAAACTCATCCAACAAATTGCGGGCGAGATCAATTGCAGTAATGCCGGGCAGTCCCGTACGTAAAAATATTGCCAGTAATTCAGAATCTGAGAGTGCGGACGCACCCTTCAATAGAAGCTTTTCCCTGGGTCGCTCTTCCTTCGGCCAGTGGCTTATAGCCATAGTGACTCCTCATTTATGACTACAGAATTCCTTCTCATAATGTTATCTTACAAGCCTTTATGTGGCCTGTCTGGACGATTAATGAGTACCCTATCAAACAAACGGATAATTCTCGGCGTTACCGGTGGCATTGCCGCCTACAAAAGCGCCGAGGTTGTCAGACGACTCCAGGATCAAGGCGCCGAAGTGCGCGTCGTTATGACGCCAGCCGCAAGTGAGTTTATTCGACCGCTAACCATGCAAGCCCTATCAGGACATCCCGTACACAGTGATTTATTGGATTCAGAAGCCGAAGCTGGCATGGGCCATATTGAACTGGCGCGCTGGGCAGACCTTCTATTAATCGCCCCGGCAAGTGCTGACTTTATTGCCAATATGGTTCACGGCAAAGCCGACAGCCTGCTCGGCGCCATCCATCTGGCAACCCCAGCCAAGGTAGCCGTAGCCCCAGCGATGAACCAAGCCATGTGGAGCCATCCTGCCAGTCTCGCCAATATCGCAGTACTCGAACAGCGCGATGTCACCATGATTGGGCCAGACGAAGGCATTCAAGCCTGTGGAGATGTTGGTCCCGGCAGAATGGAACAGCCGGATAGTATTGTCAGTAAGGTTAGTAGCCTGTTTCAAAATGGGCTGCTCGCCGGCAAAAAAGTAGTGATTACTGCAGGTCCAACCCGAGAGGCCCTGGATCCAGTGCGCTATATCAGCAATCACAGCTCCGGCAAGATGGGCTTTGCTCTGGCCGCCGCCGCTGTCGAGGCAGGTGCCGAGGTATGCCTAATTTCCGGGCCAGTGGCGATTGCGCCGCCTGAGCGCTGCAAGGTTATATCCATTGTTTCTGCCCAGGATATGCTCGACGCGTCTTTAGCTACCGCCGCTGGTGCCGATATATTTATAGCAGCGGCCGCAGTTGCCGATTACCGCGCCAGTACTGTCGCCGACCAGAAAATTAAGAAACAGGGCGACAGCATGACCATTAGCCTGGAGAAAAACCCAGATATTGTCAGCGCCGTGGCTCAGGCCAACCCAAATTTATTTGTGTTGGGGTTCGCTGCAGAGACTCAGGACGTAGAAGCCTATGCCCGAGAAAAATTACAGCGCAAGAACCTAAGTGCAATTATCGCGAACGATGTTTCACGCACGGATGTCGGCTTTAATGCCGATGATAACGAGGTCAGCTGGATTGACCGCTCATCTTCAGTGGTATTTAGCAAAAGGAGTAAGACGCAGTTAGCACGAGATATTATCGAGCATTTAGCCAAAGGCCATTTTCACTAAGCCAGTATTTGCCCTCAATAACTATCCCCAGTGACTGAGTTACTAATTACTGTGAATGTAAAAAGATTCTTTTCAGAAGTTCGCGATGACAAAGTGATTGGCCGCAGCATTATTGTCGCCCTCGCTCTGCTGGCCATAGCTGCTGCTCTCTGCTGGCAGTTGGTGATGGTCGACGCGCGATCGAAAGCCGTGAATGTCCATTTCGGCCTCAATATGAAGATCGCCGCCAGTCGCGTTGATACCTACCTCGACAATTATCACCAGCAGCTTGATAAACTTGCCAATCAATCTGATATAGCCCAGGACTTTGCCACCGCAAATAATGCCGCGCTGGATAAAAGAGAGCTAAGCGCCTCCACAATAATTACCGATGCTGAATCTATTCGCTACATTGATCGGGACAGACTGCGCCAC
>DDDD01000177.1:0-8558 GCA_002335945.1 Porticoccaceae bacterium UBA1989 | reverse complement strand
TTTGCCCTCAGCGCGGTGGATGTTTCCAAAGGCAGACTACAGCTACTACAGCAAGTACCTAACAGACCAAATACAGTATTGCTGACCATCGGCGACTCGCCAAATCCGGCTGCAGCGCAAGTACTCACTTCTGCTGAAGTGCCCGCATTGTTTGACACAGAGAACCCAATCTGGAAAATAAACTTCCTCCCATCTGCCAGCCTTATTCGTACCATTGAAGAGGGGTTGCCTCCCTTTTGGCTACTATTTTCCTGTGCTTCCGGCACTGTACTGCTGCTTCTGTATCTATTCGCCAGTTACCGCATCGGTCGCAGATCCCTGATCACCGATATTTTTATAGAAGAACACAACGCCAAAGATGCGCTCTTTGCCGCGGCCGATGATCAAGACCTAGAGTTGCTCGAGGACCCTGAAGACCTGCAGTATGAGGAGCCTCAGCTTGAGATTAGGGAGCCTCAGCTTGAGATTGGAGAGCCTCAGCCAGATGAAGAGCCTACGCCAGAAACCATCAACCTAAAGCCCGAAGCAGAGCAAGTTTCCGCAGAAACACCACTGAGTATTGAAGAGCCTCAGCTTGAGACTGAAGAGCCTCAGCTTAACGTTGAAGAGCTTCAACTCGAAACAGAAGAGCCTCAGCTTGAGACTGAAGAGCGCCAGTTTGAGATTGAAGAGCCTCAACTCGAAACAGAAGAGCCCCAGCTAGAAACTGAAGCGCCTCAGCTCGAAATAGTGCCAGCGGCAGCACCCGAACAGCCAAAGCCATTTGTACTGCCCGATGTTGTCTTCCGCGACTACGATATTCGCGGCATCGCCGACAGCCAGATCACTCCAGAATTTGCCTTGAGACTTGGCAAAGCTATCGGCAGTATTATTCTTCAAAATGGCCATACCGCTATTTATATAGGCCGTGACGGCAGACTCAGCTCGCCACAGCTTGCCGAAGCGCTGGAAGCGGGACTCTTATCGACGGGCTGTAATGTGATTAACCTGGGTGAGATAACCACCCCGGTGCTCAACTTTGCGGTCCATCATTGCGGCCAGTCCAGCTGCGGCATCATGGTAACCGCCAGCCACAATCCCGCAGTTTATAATGGCTTTAAAATTATTATTCAGCGTCAGGTAATCTCAGGCAAAGCATTGCAGCTATTAAAGCCCATGCTGATGGCCGAGAAATTTACCGAGAGCGAAAGCGGGCAGTCGTTGTCACGGGACATCATTTCCCAGTATGTTCGCCACATTGTCGAAAACAGCTCGATCGACCGCTCCTTCCGACTGGTAATTGATGCTGGTAACTCCGTTGCCGGTCCCGTGGCGTTAAAGCTGTTTGATAGCCTCGGCTGTATGGCCTTTCCCATTAACTGCGAGGTCGATGGTTCGTTCCCCAACCATGAACCCAATCCTGCCGATGAGAAAAACCTTAAGCAGTTAATCTCCAAGGTCAAAGAGGTGAAAGCCGATCTTGGTTTAGCCTTTGACGGAGATGGCGATCGTCTGGTGGTTATCTCCGGCAAAGGGGAAATAATCTGGCCCGATCAGTTGATGATGATTTTTGCCCGAGATATTCTAAAGCGCAATCCAGGCGCCGATATCGTCTTTGATGTGAAAAGCAGCAAGCGTTTGGCCGAGATGATCCGCAAGCATTCCGGTCGCCCGGTTATGTGTAAGACCGGTCACTCCCATGTTCGAAAAGCCGTGCACCATAATAAGGCTCCCCTCGGTGGCGAGTTTAGCGGCCATATCTTCTTCAACGATCGCTGGAAAGGATTTGATGACGGCCCCTACGCCGCCACTCGCCTGCTCGAGGTGCTATGCTCACAGCGCGACAGTGCCGAAAAGACTCTCGACCAAATCATTGCCAGCTTTGATCCCAGCAGCTTTACCTCAGAGATATTGATTCCGGTGCCGGATGATGAAAAATTTGAGCTGATACAAACATTACTGTCCGGCTGTCAATTTGGCGGCGCTCAGATCATCAGCTTAGATGGCCTGCGAGCAGAATACCCCTATGGTTGGGGACTCATCAGAGCCTCCAATACCTCAGCCAACTTGACCCTGCGCTTCGAAGCAGACGATGATGCTAGCCTGGAACAGGTCAAGCAGGCCTTCCGCAGGGAATTACTACCCTTTATTAACCAAATAGAAGACTATATTTAACTATGTCACTGAGTCGTAAAGAAGCACAGACTACCGCACAGGTTATCTCCCGTGCGCTTCCCTATATCCAGCGTTTTGCAGGCAAAACAGTGGTCGTTAAATATGGCGGCAACGCCATGGTTGATGATGGCCTTAAAGAAAGCTTTGCCCGAGATATCGTGTTAATGAAAGCCGTGGGTATCAATCCCGTGGTTGTCCATGGCGGCGGCCCGCAGATTGGTGAGCTGCTTGAGCGACTCAATATTAAGTCAGAATTTGTCGATGGTATGCGTGTTACCGACAGCAAAACCATGGACGTGGTTGAGATGGTCTTGGGTGCCACTATCAATAAAGAGATTGTTAACCTGATCAGCAGTGCCGGTGGCAGAGCCTTTGGCGTAACCGGCAAAGATGGCCAGCTAATTCGCGCCAAAAAAATGCGCGTGTCACACAAGACTCCAGAGATGTCAGTACCAGAAATTATTGATATTGGCCATGTGGGTGAAGTTGAATCCATCGACAAGTCAGTCATCGACATGCTGGTCCAAGGTGGCTTTATTCCCGTGATAGCGCCCATAGGCGTTGGCAAAGATGGTGAATCCTACAATATCAATGCCGACCTAGTGGCGGGGAAAGTTGCCGAAGTACTAAAAGCAGAAAAACTCATGCTGCTGACCAACGTGTCAGGACTGCAAGATAAACAGGGCGAGGTACTAACCGGCCTAAGTATTGACCGCGTTGACGAACTTATCGCCGATGGCACCATTTATGGCGGTATGCTTCCCAAGATTTCCTGCGCCTTAGAGGCCGTTAAATCCGGTGTTCCCTATGCCCATATTATCGATGGTCGGGTGAATCACGCGGTCATGCTAGAAATCTTCACTGATGAAGGTGTCGGCACACTTATTACCAACCAAGAATTAGCAGGAGAATCCTGATGGCAGGCAAAAGAGGTTCTCGCGCACAGGAAATACTTCAGGCTCTAGCGCGCATGTTGGAAGCCTCTCGGGGCGGACGTATTACCACAGCGGCACTGGCGGCAGAAGTCGGCGTTTCAGAAGCGGCCCTGTATCGGCACTTTCCGAGCAAGACGCGCATGTATGAAGGGTTGATTGAATTTATTGAAGAAACAATTTTTGCCCGGGTGCGCAGTATTGTTAGCGACGAGCCTGATGCGGTTAATCAATGTTATCGAATTCTCAGCCTAGTACTGACCTTCTCAGAAAAGAACCCAGGGATTTCCCGCATACTCAACGGAGATGCTCTCACCGGAGAAACCGGTCGACTCCACGAACGTGTGGCGGTGTTTTTTGATCGCTTGGAATCTCAGTTAAAGCAGAGCCTGCGAGAAGCCGAACTCCGAGACGGTTTAAAGCTCAATGTATCCGTATCAGTGGCGGCGAATCTTATGCTGGTTAGCGCTGAGGGTAAGATCAGTCAATTTGTGCGCACCGGCTTTAAGCAGCCGCCGACTCAGTATTGGGCCGAGCAATGGCCGCTCATTACGGCGCAGATGTTTGCTGACTAAGTAGCTCGCGAAATCGTTGTTCGTAGTATTGATAAAGGTCAGCGGTAGTGCGCTGATCCTGCTGTCGGTCCGAGAGTAGCTGCTCTATTTCCTGCCTAGATTTTTGCACCTGAGCAATCTGAGCAAGAATGGATTGAGAGACAGGCTCACCCGCCATTTCCATATTGACCGCCTCTTGAGCGATCTCATCTTCCCGAGCCATCAAGCCTTTGATATTGCTGAGCAGGTGCTTAATATCCCGGGCCAACAACTCGAGCTTACGATTCTTTAAAATGCTTATTTCATCGACTTTACTAAAACTAGATAACAGGTACTGATCCTGTTCGCTCTGTTCAGAGCTTTTAGATGGCAGGGCCCGAGGGCCCAACCGCTGCAGCACACGTCCCTGCTCATTAACGATATCATAACCATTGGCAGCGGCTTCAGGCGACAGAGTATCGCTGGTCACCATAAGCCCGGCGCTGTCTTGGTAACGGTAAAGCTCTTTTGCGGCAACCCAGGGGGTCACCAACAATAATAGAAGCCATACCGTTTTTATCATACGCCGTACTCTTTCCGATAAGTTTTAATCTCTTTAACCACTGTTTTCATGGTGGGCTCAGATTTGAGATAGGTCAAAATATCGTTCATATCAATAATGCTGATTACTGGAATAGAATACTGCTTCTCCACTTCCTGTATCGCAGACTTTTTCGAAGCTCCACGCTCTTTGCGGTCCAGGCCTATTACCACGCCTGCCGCCTCGGCACCGGCCTGCTCAACCATTCCCATCACTTCTCGAATAGCCGTGCCTGCAGTAATCACATCATCAATAATTAAAACCCGACCTTCCAGAGGCGCGCCAACCAGAGTGCCACCCTCGCCGTGACTTTTTGCCTCTTTCCTATTAAAACAGTATGGCACATCCATATCATGATGCTCGGCTAAGGCGACAGAAGTTGCAGCCGCCAGAGCAATACCTTTATACGCTGGGCCAAAAAGCACATCAAACTTAATGCCCGAATCGATAATTGCTGCTGCATAACAGCGACCCAAAATAGCCAGGGCCTTACCCTGATAGAATTCTCCGGCATTAAAAAAGTGCGGGGAAATCCGTCCAGATTTAAGTCGGAACTGACCAAACTTTAATGCGCCACTATTGAGGGCATTATCGATAAACTGTGTTTTATAGGTCTTTTTCATAGGTCTAATTTAAATCCCAGTTAAATTTTTAGCTAGCTCGTAGCCTACATTTATAATATCTAAAGTCTGTCGCTTACTGCGCCAAAGCCATATTCTGAACGCGCACTAAATCGGCAATACCCTGCTTCGCCAGATCTAACATACCGTTTAACTCTTCAGCACTAAACGGCGCAGCCTCAGCAGTGCCCTGCACTTCGATAAACCCGCCCTCGGCGTTCATCACTACATTCATATCTGTCTCAGCATTGGAGTCTTCCGCGTAATCCAAATCCAACACAGGAGTCCCCTGGTAAACACCTACCGACACAGAAGCAATCATACTGACCAGCGGATCGCTAGTGATTGATTTCTTGCGCTGCAAATGACGAATCGCATCGACCAAGGCAACCATGGCACCAGTAATTGAAGCAGTACGAGTACCGCCATCGGCCTGGATCACATCACAATCGATGTTAATAGTGAACTCACCCAGCTTCTTCATATCTATGGCGGCCCGCAACGAGCGACCAATTAAACGCTGAATTTCCTGAGTGCGGCCACTCTGTTTGCCCCGCGACGCTTCACGGCCCATACGACTATTGGTAGAACGTGGCAGCATACCGTATTCGGCCGTCACCCAACCCTCGCCTTTGCCGCGCAAAAATCGCGGCACACCAGGTTCAACACTGGCCGTACAGATCACCTTAGTATTTCCGAACTCAACCAACACAGAGCCCTCCGCATGACAGGTAAAATCACGAGTAATCTTTACTTGGCGAAGCTGTTCTGGGCGTCTGCCACTAGGTCTGTTCATAATGCGTATCCTGGAAAGTGAGGTTGCTAAAAAATTTGCCAGAATTGTAGCAAATCTACCACCCAGTTAACCGCCTTTGTTACCATGGCGGCTCATAAATATTTAGATTGGAAAGAATATGCCACGCAGCATGACCGCATTTGCCAGACATACCGTAGATTTTACCTGGGGATCAGTCTCCTGCGAACTGCGCTCGGTAAACCACCGCTTTTTGGAAACAGGCTTCCGCCTGCCAGAAACCCTGCGCGACGTTGAAATGCAGCTGCGTGAAATTGCCCGTAAAAAGCTAACTCGCGGCAAGGTCGATATCTCGTTGCAGGTCGCCTTTAATAATAGCGACACAACTGTCAGCGCCGATATGGAACTGGCCAAGCGCTATATTGATATTGCCGAGCAGATGGCCGGGGAACTTAAAAACCCAGCGCCAATCTCGCCCCTGGAAATTATGCGCTGGCCTGGCATCCTTAAAGATCAAGATGTTGAAAGCGACAGCCTACACAAAGGGGCGATACAAACCTTTAAAGAAACCGTTGATCAATTGCTCGAAGGCCGTCAGCGCGAAGGCGACAAACTCGGTGAGATGATAGAGCAGCGTTTGGTAGGCATAGAAACCCAGGTCGCCGTAGTGCGCGAGAATCTTCCGAGCATTCTTGAGCATCAGCGCGTACGTCTCAACGAAAAACTTGAAAGCCTGCGTGCCCAGGTCGACGAAGACCGGCTAGAGCAGGAAATGGTCATCATCTCCAACCGCGCCGATGTCGATGAAGAGCTCGACCGTCTCGAAGCCCATATCAGCGAAATTCGCCGAGTGCTCAGTAGCGAAGAGTCCATTGGTCGGCGTCTGGATTTTTTGATGCAAGAACTCAACCGCGAAGCCAATACCTTGGGTTCAAAATCCATCGCCGGCGTAACCACTCAGGCATCTGTCGAACTCAAAGTCCTTATCGAACAGATGCGTGAGCAGATTCAGAATATCGAATAATGCACAGAGCCATTCCCACATTGTTTGTCTGGCTCGCCCTGCTGAGTAGCCAGGCACTGTCCTTTGGCGCAGACGGCCACCGCATTGTTAGTCAGATTGCCGAGAACCATCTCAGTATAAAAACCGCCCTCGCGATTAACGCCATAACCGACGGCGACAGCCTCGCCAAGCTGTCAGTCTGGCCCGACCGCATTCGTTATGTTTCAGTGTGGGAGCAATCCAAGTATTGGCATTACGTGAGTATTGACGACAAAGAACAGTTTAAAGATTTTCCCCGTCATCGAGATGGCGACGTGCTTACCGCCCTAGAATACTTCTACGCAGAACTACAGAATCCCCAGCTGCCAAAAAAGCAGCAATGGGAAGCCCTGGCGTTCTTTGTGCATTTTGTGGCGGATATTCATCAGCCACTGCATGTGGGCCGGCGGGACGATCGCGGCGGCAATAGCATCCCAGTGAAATGGCTCAAACAGTCTAAATCCAGCAACCTGCATACTGTCTGGGATAGTCTGATTATCAACACCGAAAATAAAAGTCCCGAACAATACAGCGAGAAGCTGGATCGATCGGGTACCGCTAAACCCGCTTGGCACATCGCTGATTTCCAGGACTGGGCGCTTGAATCAAAAGTCCTGCGCCGCCATATCTATAATTTTAGCCCCAACGGCAAGCGCAATCCCAGACTGATTGGCCCAGCCTATATCAAGCGCAACAAGCCCATTATTGAACGACGCCTATTGATGGCTGGGCGGCGTCTCGCCGATCGCCTCAACCGTATTTTCGACCCCAGAGGCAGCGATCAACAATAGAGAGGGAAATTTTTATTACAGCAGGCCAAGAATCTGGAATAATTAGCTTCACGGAACATTGTCATTTAATAACCCTATTTTTAAGCACTGGATCAAATCGCATTATGGGCAACGGCACATTATTTATTATTTCAGCACCCTCAGGTGCAGGTAAAACCAGCCTGGTGAACGAGATACTCGGCCGCATGGAAAATATTCAAGCGTCGGTCTCACATACCACCAGAGTTTGCAGGCCCGGCGAAACAGACGGCACCGACTACCATTTTGTCAGCCATGATGAATTTTTGACCATGACCGGCGACAATGCCTTTCTCGAACATGCCGAAGTGTTTGGTAATTTTTATGGCACATCAGAGCAGTGGGTCAAAAGCACATTGGCCGCAGGAACCGATGTCATTCTCGAAATTGACTGGCAGGGCGCAGAGCAGGTGCGACGCAGATTCCCCGAAAGCAAAAGTATTTTTATACTACCCCCTTCCAAAAAGGCCCTCCATGAACGCCTTCATGGCCGCGGGCAAGACGACGCCGACGTGATTGCAAACCGTATCGCCGCCGCCACCGAAGAAATGAGTCACTATGTCGAAGCGGACTATCTGCTAATCAATGACGACTTTGCTGTGGCAAGTAATGAACTCGAAGCTATTATTACGGCCACACGCTGCCGACAACCGGTTCAGGGCATAGAAAAATTACTACTAGATTTATTGTCGTAACCCCCGTCTTTAGGTAAACTAGCGGACTGGCAGCATTTCGCTGCACTGATAGATCAAATTTTCGATCAAATTATTTAGACTGGCGGATATAAAATGGCTCGCATTACTGTAGAAGATTGTTTGGATCACGTAGATAACCGTTTTGAATTAGTCATGGTTGGCTCCAAACGTGCACGTCAACTGGCTGTTGAAGGTCGTCCTGCATTGGTTGACGAAGAAAATGATAAGCCTACTGTTATCGCGCTGCGCGAAATTGCACAGGGCTTAGTGACTGCCGACATCCTCACTGAAGTCGTTCAAGACTACGAAATTGTTGATGCAGTTGAAGAGACTGCCGAAGTGACTGCCGAAGGAACAGCGACGCCGCAAGAGCCAACAGTTTAAAGCTCCACTCAGAAACGGGGGAGGGCCGCGATAA
>DDDD01000038.1 GCA_002335945.1 Porticoccaceae bacterium UBA1989 | reverse complement strand
TTGCAGCACCATGCCCACTTCCTGCATCGTCTCTAAAACCTGGTGGATATTCGCCAGGTCAGTGACGCCTGAATCAGAGTTGGTGGTTGCGCCCGCAGGATAATACTTACAACCATGGATAAACCCACATTCCTTGGCGGCGCGAATTTCCTCTGGCAAGGTATTGTCAGTCAGGTATAGCACCATCAGTGGTTCCCAGTTCGAACCTTCCGGCCGTTGGGCCAAAATTCGATCACGATAGGCGCCAGCCTCAGCAACGGTCGTCGCTGGGGGCGTTAGGTTGGGCATAATAATACCGCGACCAAACCCGCGGGCTGCTGCGGGTACCGTGGTTTCTAGGGCCTCATGATCGCGCAGATGGAGGTGCCAATCGTCCGGCTGAATAATACTGAGTTGATCCATTGAAAAATTGTCTCCGGTTAGGGGGTGAATGCTACCGGAAACAGTGGCTTCATACGAGGTTTTGTGGAAAAGTAACCCCGTAAATTAAAGCCAGTAACAAAGAGCCCAGTCTAATAAGAGCTGCTTATGAATATCACCATTCTTACCAACAGAGATCTCGCCAGCCATATTGCCCTGACTCGTCTGGTAAAAGCGCTTGTCGACCATCAGCTCAGTATCTTTATCTCAGAAAAAGTCGGTGCCGACCATCAGCTGCCGGCACCATTAATGGAACTGGCCGCCTTCGAAAAACACCAGCTTGCCACGGCGGAGCATAGTTTTGATGACCTCGCCAAGCAGGTAGGCTGCGAGCTCCAGGGCTTCGCCGATATTGGCAATAAAGTGAATGGTCCAGAGGGGCTGGCGCGCATTCAGGCTAGCCAGCCAGACCTTATTATCTCCGTACGGTTTGGGTTAATTATTCGCGATGAGGTCATTGCCATACCCCAGTATGGGGTGATTAATCTGCACTCCGGTGTACTGCCCAGCTACCGTGGCGTTATGGCCACCTTTAGGGCCATGCTCAATAAAGCGTCAGAGATTGGCTCAACCCTGCATTTTATTCAGGATAGCGGCGTGGATACCGGTGATGTCATTTCCATTGCCCGAAGGCCTCTCGCCACCGACAGATCCTACCTATTCAACGTGCTGAGTCTCTACGAAGCGGGCTGTGAACAGATTATTCAGGCCGTGGCAGCTATTCAGGCTAACCAAACAGGGCAGCCCATTAATAGAGAATCTCAGCAGGGCAAAGCGGCCTATTACAGCTTTCCTTCAGACGATGAACTCGACGCGTTTGTCGCCTTGGGCTATCGGCTGTTTGATCAGCAGGATAATACTGGCCACAACCAATACTAAAATTGCTGCTGTTAGGGTAAAATCGCCAGCTTATTTTCTCCAGCAAAGGATCTTGTTTCGTGTCAGAAATTAAAAAAGTAGTTTTAGCCTATTCAGGCGGCCTCGATACCTCCGTCATTGTGAAATGGCTCCAGGAAGAATATAACTGCGAAGTCGTGACCTTCACGGCCGATATCGGTCAGGGTGAAGAAGTTGAACCTGCTCGTGCCAAAGCCGAAGCTCTGGGTGTGAAAGAAATTTACATTGATGATCTGCGCGAAGAATATGCCCGGGACTTTGTATTCCCCATGTTTCGTGCCAACACAATTTATGAAGGCGAGTACCTGCTGGGCACGTCTATCGCTCGCCCGCTAATCGCTAAGCGTCTTATAGAGATCGCCAATGAAACCGGCGCCGATACCATCTCTCATGGTGCGACGGGCAAGGGCAACGATCAGGTGCGTTTTGAACTGGGTGCCTATGCACTGAAGCCAGGCATCAAAGTGATTGCCCCATGGCGCGAATGGGATCTGAATTCCCGCGACAAGTTAATGGAATACTGTGAAACCCACAGTATTCCGGTAGAGATGAAGCGCGGTAAAAAGTCACCGTTCTCTATGGATGCCAATCTGCTGCATATCTCCTACGAAGGCGGCAATCTGGAAGATCCCTGGTCAGAAGCTGAAGATGATATGTGGCGCTGGACAGTTTCCCCAGAGGAAGCGCCTGACGAAGCAACCTATATGGATATCAGCTATGAGAAGGGCGATATTGTTGCTATCGATGGCGTGGCCATGTCTGCGGCGACTGTGATTGAGTATCTAAATAAAGTGGCTGGTGCCAATGGCGTGGGTCGATTGGATATTGTTGAGAACCGCTATGTGGGTATGAAGTCCCGCGGCTGTTACGAGACGCCAGCGGGCACGGTAATGATGAAGGCGCATCGCGCGATTGAATCCATTACTTTGGATCGCGAAGTGGCCCATATGAAAGACGAGCTGATGCCCAAGTATGCCAAGCTGATTTATAACGGTTACTGGTGGGCCCCGGAGCGTTTGATGCTGCAGGCTGCGATTGACCAGACTCAGGATGTGGTTAATGGTGATGTGCGCGTCAAGCTGTATAAAGGTAGTGTGAGTGTTGTGGGTCGTAAGTCGGATGACAGCCTGTTCGACGCCAATATAGCGACTTTTGATGATGACGGTGGTGCCTATAATCAGGCCGACGCTGAAGGCTTTATTAAGTTAAATGCTTTGCGTCTGCGTATCGCTGCCAACCGAGGCCGCGATATGTCATAGGGGGTATCTCCACCACCTCTGTGCTTTTAGCTTAAGTACCACTAGTTTATCTGCTACTAAAAAGGCTCCCTATTTGCTAGGGGGCCTTTTTTTTGCCTGCGCATTAGTCTATCTAATGGGCCTTGACCCATATCAATGTATTACCCCATCTCTGCCACGATAATAACTATTCAAATAAGCAATAAAAACACCGCCAATAATTTCTTTGGAAGTCGTTCAGATTGTCTATGCTTTAGGCATGCCTATCTTTATCTGTTGATAAAAGCGCTATTGATAGTTTTTAAAAATAGGGACAGTTTTTAAGAAAGAGCAGCTTTCAAATCTTGATCAAAGGACTAAGTATGATCAGTGAGACCGCTTCCAGCGAACCTCCGCAGTACAACACTAAAGTCATTAAACAATTCGCAATCATGACCGTAGTCTGGGGCATCGTCGGCATGCTGGTTGGGGTGATTATTGCCGCCCAGTTAGTTTGGCCCGAATTAAACGTTGGGCCCTATCTGCATTTTGGTCGTCTGAGACCATTGCATACCAATGCGGTCATTTTCGCCTTTGGTGGCAGCGCATTATTTGCCTGCAGTTACCATGTGGTACAGCGCACCTGTAATGCACCGCTAGTATCCAATAGTCTGGCCGCTTTCACCTTCTGGGCCTGGCAGCTCATTATTGTCTCGGCTGCCATCACCTTGCCCATGGGGCTTACCTCCGCCAAAGAATATGCCGAGCTGGAATGGCCCATTGATATTTTAATTGCCATTGTCTGGGTGGTGTATGGCATCGTGTTTTTTGGCACCATCATGAAGCGCAAGGTAAAGCATATCTATGTCGCCAATTGGTTTTTTGGTGCCTACATTATTGCCGTGGCCATGTTGCATATTATTAATAGTCTGGCCATTCCGGTGAGTTTATTTAAATCCTATTCCATCTATCCAGGCACCATCGATGCCATGGTGCAATGGTGGTACGGGCATAATGCTGTGGGCTTCTTTTTGACCGCAGGCTTTCTCGGCATGATGTATTACTTTGTGCCTAAGCAGGCAGAGCGTCCGGTGTATTCGTACCGTTTATCCATCGTGCATTTTTGGGCATTAATCGCCATCTACATCTGGGCAGGCCCTCATCATTTGCATTATTCTGCATTGCCAGACTGGGCTCAGAGCCTGGGTATGGTGATGTCACTGCTGTTATTAGCACCTTCCTGGGGCGGCATGATCAACGGCATTATGACCCTGTCGGGGGCCTGGCATAAGTTGCGTACCGATCCCACCTTACGCTTTTTGGTGGTGTCGCTATCCTTCTATGGTATGTCCACCTTTGAAGGCCCAATGATGGCCATCAAAACCGTTAATGCACTCTCTCACAACACCGACTGGACCATTGGCCATGTGCACTCCGGTGCTCTGGGTTGGGTGGCCATGGTGTCTATTGGTTGTCTCTATCATCTGATTCCGCGGCTCTACGGCCAGACCAAAATGTACAGTGAAAGACTCATCAATATGCACTTTTGGATGTCCACCATCGGCACGGTTTTATACATCGCCTCCATGTGGGTAAACGGCATAGCCCAGGGACTAATGTGGCGCGCCTTTAATAGCGACGGCACCTTAACCTACAGCTTTGCTGAATCTGTGGAAGCCAGTTACCCAGGTTATCTGGTGCGCTTTATTGGCGGTGGTATCTTCTTCTGCGGCATGTTGTTGATGGCCTATAACGTATGGCGAACGGTCAATACAGACAGCGAGTCAGCGTCTACCTCTGAGGGGGCAGCTATTAATGTCTAATAAACATGCCATTATTGAAAAAAATATCGGCCTTATGATTGTGCTGATTATTGTCGCCATTAGCTTTGGTGGGCTAGCCCAAATAGTCCCGCTATTTTTCTCCGAAGAAACTACCGAGCCAATCGATGGGTTAATGCCATTACCCGCCTTGGCCCTTGAAGGTCGCGATATTTATATTCGCGAAGGTTGCCATGTTTGCCATACCCAAATGATCAGACCCTTTCGTTCCGAGACCGAGCGTTACGGACATTATTCCGTGGCGGGCGAACATGTTTATGAGCATCCGTTTTTATGGGGTTCAAAACGTACCGGTCCCGATCTGGCGCGAGTAGGGCAGAGATACAGCGATGGCTGGCATCGTGTGCACCTTAATAATCCTCGAGATGTGGTCCCCGAATCCAATATGCCGGCCTTCCCCTGGTTGTTCGAAAACACCTTAGATGGCGCAGAGACAGGCAAAAAAATGCGTGCCCTACGTGCGGTGGGTGTGCCCTACACAGACATAGATATAGAGGGTGCTAAGGCAGCCGTTCAGGGTAGTACCGAAATGGATGCCCTAGTGATCTACCTGCAACAGCTGGGCACATTGATCCAGCAAAAGCGATAAGGAACTGGTTATGAGCAGCCATGAGCAGATATTGATAAGGCGCTATTTATGAGTAGTGGGGTATTACAAGGTATAGGCACCATTTTAGCCATGACCGCATTTATCAGTATTTGCGTCTGGGCCTACAGTGCTAAAAACAAAAAATCATTTGAAGAGGCCGCCCAGTTGCCCTTTTTAGATGAGGAGCAAGGAAAGAAAAACCATGAGTGATTTTTGGAGTTACTGGATAATCTTTTTTACCCTGCTGGTGTTATTCGGTAGTTGCTGGTTATTAATTGCCAACCGTAAAACTGACGTTAGAGGTGATCTTGCCGAAGGTGAAGTGCCCAAGACAGGCCATGTTTACGATGGCATTGAAGAGTATGACAACCCACTGCCCGCCTGGTGGTTCTGGAAATTTATCGCCACTGCCATTTTCTCTCTTATTTATTTATTGTTATATCCAGGGCTGGGGAATTACCCAGGGCTGCTGGGCTGGACCAGCACCAATCAACTCGAGGAGCGGGTTGCTAGCGCCAATGCCAAACTTGATGGTCAGTACAGTGCTTACGCCCAGCGAACCATTGACGATCTCGCCGGAGACCCCTCGGCCCTGCGCATGGGCCGCCGTCTATTTAATAACAACTGCTCCATCTGCCACGGTGTAGGGGGCACAGGTGCCAATGGTTTCCCCAATCTTGCCGACGCCGACTGGTTATATGGCAGCACGCCGGAGGCCATTAAACATTCCATCGCCTTCGGCCGGCAGGGAGCCATGCCCGCCTGGGGTTCTATATTGGGTGAGCCCGGTGTGGGTGATATGGGCGAGCATCTCCTGAGCCTTAGTGGCGCAGACCATAATGCCGAGCAGGCGGCTCGC
This sequence comes from Porticoccaceae bacterium UBA1989, assembly GCA_002335945.1. Lineage (GTDB taxonomy): Bacteria > Pseudomonadota > Gammaproteobacteria > Pseudomonadales > Porticoccaceae > HTCC2207. The sequence goes on along the minus strand of DDDD01000038.1, from coordinate 9,952 downwards.
GGGGCAACCCAGTACGGTCTGTTTTGTAGCAGCTGCCATACCCCTGCAGGAACTGGCATGCAGGCACTGGGTGCGCCAAATCTCAGTGACAGTATCTGGCTCTATCAGCAACAGAATTTAACCCTGGCAGAAAATATTCGCCACAGTATTCGCAGTGGCCGCAATGGCAATATGCCGGCTCATTACGAAAAGCTGCGCCCAGAAAAGATTCACCTTCTGACCGCCTATGTTTACAGCCTGTCACAGAACCAACAGTAATTTATGGATAAGCCTCCCTCGAAAGATACGGATGAAATTCATGTTCTAAATCTGTATCAGCCGGCGGACAAAATCTATACCCGACATCTGGAGGGGTTTTACCGCAAGCTTGCCCGTTGGACATGGCTACCCATGTTGGCTGGTTATTTTTTATTGCCCTGGCTGAGTATCGATGGCCGTCAGGCCGTCTGGTTTGACCTTGCGGAACGCAAGTTTTATATCTTCTGGATGACATTCTGGCCCCAAGACGCGCCAATACTCGCGGCCCTACTTATTATTTCCGCCTTCGCCCTATTTACTATCACCAATTTTCTTGGCCGTGTCTGGTGTGGTTTTTCCTGCCCCCAAACCGTCTGGACAAGAATTTTTATAAGCATCGAAGAATGGTTTGAGGGCGAGCGTCATCGCCGTATCAAACTGGATGCCCAGCCCTGGGATGTGAATAAACTCTGGCGCAAAGTTGGCAAACAAGTCTGTTGGGGTCTGGTTGCCCTAGCCACGGGAATCACCTTTGTCGGTTACTTTAATCCCGTGCGGGAACTCATTCCGGCATTCTTGGATTTCGCTGTTGCTCCCGCAACATTATTTTGGACCGCGATATTCACTGCGCTAACCTGGGCCAACGCGGGTCTCATGCGCGAACAAATCTGTCTCTATGTCTGCCCCTATGCGCGCTTTCAATCGGTGATGTTTGATCCCGATACGCTAATAGTGTCCTACAATAAATTGAGAGGGGAGCTTAGAGGGTCGCGAAAGAAGCTGAGAGGATCACGAAAGAAGCATGAGGACCCTAAAGAACATGGCCTGGGTGACTGTGTCGACTGCACATTATGCGTTCAGGTGTGCCCCACCGGCATTGATATTCGCGATGGCCTGCAATACGAATGCATTAGCTGTGGCCTGTGCATCGATGCCTGTAATGCGGTAATGGAGAAGATGGAATACCCCAAAGGACTGATCAGTTTCACCACTGAAAACATGCTCAATAAAGGCGACCCCTTTCATTGGTTGCGCCCGCGACTGATTGGTTATTTTTCGGCGCTGGTTTTAATGTGCGGGTTATTTGTTTATAGCCTCGGCAGCCGTATTCCCTTGGAAGTGGACATTATTCGCGACCGCATCAATCTCTATCGCATTACCCCCGCAGGCCTTATTGAAAACAGCTACCAATTAAAAATAAATAATATGGATCAGCGTAAGCATAGATACCAAATTAGTCTCAGCGACAATCATAAATTTAGTCTTGTAGGTCAAACCGAAGTGACGGTTGAAGAGGGCGAGGTGGTGCAGTTACTGATTCGCTTAACAGTACCCCGAGAGGCTAATTATAAAGCTAACACCGATATTCAGTTCGTCGTGAGTTCATTAACCGACCCCAGCATTAGCAACGTAGAGCAGAGTCGTTTTTTGGCACCCGCTGGAGGCACCAATAATGCGCGCTGAGCATATTAATTCGTTAGGGACTAAAAACAATAAAGTTGACGAAAAATGGTACCAGCAGTTTTGGCCCTGGTTCCTAATAGCCCTGCCAGGGACAGTGGTTGTCGCCTGTTTTTATACCCTCTATATCGCGTTAACGTATCCCCACAGCATGGTAGACGACAGCTATTACAAAGAGGGCCTAGCCATCAATAAAACCCTCGCCCAGGATCGTGAGGCGACCGCACTGGGATTGCGAGCACAGGTCAGTTTTTTCTCCGGTGAGAATAGCGATCAGGTGGATGTTGCGCTAGCGGGAAAAGGAGCGGGTGCGGGTAACTGGCCAAATCTAAAGCTTTTAATGTTGCATCCTGGATCCCGAAAGCGCGATCAAATTATTACCTTACAAAAGGTCAGTGCTGGCCAGTACCGGGCAACGATACCCCAGCACTATCAATACAGTTACTATCTGAGATTAGTTCCTGAGAATAAAAGCTGGCGTTTAAATGGCCAGATTGATTTTCAATATGGCACTAAAACAGCACTGCAACATGACTGATTCTTGCACCTCTTGCTACCATTGCGGACTACCGGTTCCAGATAATAGCGACTTTTGTCTGGTGATTGAAAACCAATCCAGAGCCATGTGCTGCCCAGGTTGCGCAGCAGTGGCCGCCACTATAATTGGCAGCGGTCTGGGCAATTTTTACAACTTCCGTACCGAACAACTTAAACAGCCCGCGCCAGAAAAAGCACAGTTCAAAGACTGGGATATTCCCGCCTTACAAAATGATTATGTCAGCCTAGATACTCAGGGCCCTTCTCAGCAGGTGGTGCGCCGTATTCGGGTACATATTGGTAATATCAGCTGCGCCGCTTGCGTGTGGCTAATTGAAAAACAGCTGAAAAAACTGCCCGGCATCGAACAGGTACTGGTTAACGGCACCACCCATCGCGGCGAAATTGCCTGGAATCCAGAACAGTTAAAACTCAGTCAGATACTCAATGCGATGGCGGATATCGGCTATCTGGTCACACCCATTAATAATGAATCTCAGCTGCCAGATCTCAAACAGCAAACCCGAACCATGCTAATGCGCCTTGGTGTGGCCGGCCTCGCCATGATGCAAACGACCATGCTGGCTATCGCACTTTACGCCGGGGCACTGCAGGGTATCGAGGCGCAGTGGCAACATCTACTAAGAATAGTTAGCGTCATTCTGGTTACCCCCGTGGTATTTTATTCCGCCCAGCCCTTTTTTATTAATGCCTGGCGCAGTCTTAGGCTTGGTCATCTAGTGATGGATGTTCCCGTCGCCCTTGCTATTGCCCTTGCCTACAGCGCGAGCCTTTGGGCCACATGGCAGCAGAGCGGTGAGGTGTACTTTGACTCCGTGGCTATGTTTACTTTTTTCTTATTGTTGGGTCGTTTTGCAGAACAGCGGATTCGTTATCGCAACCTATTATCGGTTCATGACCAAGACTGTTTGCTGCCACCCGCTGCCACCAAAATTACGTCCGCCAGCGGCCCCAATCGCTTTAAAACAGTACCCATAAAAACCCTCAAGCTGGGCGATCTTATTTATGTCGAGGCCGGCCAGACTATTCCCTGCGATGGCACCATTAAAAAAGGCATTAGTCAGATTAGCGAAGCTGTGCTTACCGGCGAGTCGAGGGCAGTGCGTAAACAGGCCGGGCAAACAGTCTGTGCCGGCACAGTTAATGGCGCTAACCCGCTAGTAATAAAAGTCTCGGTATTTGGTAGAGACACAAGGCTTTCTAATATTCTTGAACTGGCCGAGCGGGCAGCATTGGAAAAACCCCCTTGGGTTGGGATTGCGGATCGTGTGGCCGGCTGGTTTGTTGGCGCGGTATTAGTGATTGCCAGTCTAGTGGGGCTATTTTGGGCCTTCTCCGATCCCAGTCGGGCACTGTGGATAATGCTTTCGGTACTGGTAGTCACCTGTCCCTGCGCACTGTCTCTGGCGACACCCACAGTCATGGCGCTCGCCAATGGAATATTGAGGCGGCAGGGCTTTTTAATTAACCGGGGTCATGTGTTGGAGCAGCTCTCTAACGTGGATCAGGTGATCTTTGATAAAACTGGCACCCTAACCGAAGGCAACCTACTGCTTACCAAAGTAATACCTGCCGCGGCCATATTGCATAGCCGCCTAAAACAGGTGGTTAATTGGGCGGCCAGTTTGGAGCAGGGTAGCCAGCATCCCATTGCTCGAGCCCTTAAAAAATCTGGTTTGGTGCCCGTGACTGATCAGGAATTTATTATCGGCAACGGCGTGTTGGGCAAACTTGCCAACGACAAAAGCGTACTCCAAGAATTTGCCTTTGGTAGCCCCGATTGGGTAGCTGAAGTGATGGGCCTGCCCCCTCAGGCACACCTCACCACGGAATATGGTATTCAGGTAGCCATAGCGCGCAAACGGCAATGGCGTGGTGAAGAGCGCAGTGAATGGATCGCCAGTCTAATTTTTGATGATCAGTTGCGCCCCTCAGCAGAACCTGCGGTTCAACAACTTAATGGACAGGGCATGCAGGTACATCTCCTATCGGGCGACCCTTCATCCGCAGCGGCAGACATTGTTCGCCGTTTGCCGTTACACAGCACCGCATTTGGTCTGCAGCCCGAACATAAACTCGCGGCCTTAAAACGATTACAAAAGCAGGGCCATGAGGTGTTAATGGTGGGGGATGGTATTAATGATATTCCGGTATTACAGGCGGCCAACATTTCTGTTGCCATGGGTGCCGCTAGCGATTTATCGCACATAAGTGCCGATGCAATTTTATTGAATAACGACTTAGAAATGCTCCCTAGAGCGATCGCGTTAGCCCATCGTGCCCGGCACATTATCCGCCAAAACATTGGCTGGGCCATTGGTTACAACGCCTTGGCATTGCCCTTGGCTGCCATGGGTTATGTGCCGCCCTGGGCAGCGGCGATCGGAATGTCGGCTAGCTCATTGTTGGTGCTACTCAATAGCCTGCGTTTAAAAAAACGCTCAACCAGCTCCGCCATTAGTCCACCTGCTGCACCCGAGGTGGCGCATGTTTAGTCTCTATCTGTTAATTCCCATCTCGTTGCTGTTTGTGGTGTTGGCAGTGAGCATATTTTGCTGGGCGGTCAATGAAGGCCAGTACGATGATCTCGATAGCGAAGGTGAGCGGATTCTATTTAATGAGGAAGACTGTGCTCCTAAGGGCGGTTTTGAAAATAAACGACAGGATGCGTTTCCAAATAAAAAACAGGGCGGCTTTCTAAACAATAAGCAGGACGGCCCCTAGTGCTTTGGATGATGTTTATGGTGGGCTTGCTGGGTGCTGGGCACTGTATAGGAATGTGCGGAGGCATAGTCACAGCACTGGGTGCCAATACATCTAAGCCGAGCATGCTGGTTGGCTATAATCTTGGCCGAATTCTGAGTTACAGCTTGGCAGGTGCGCTTGCTGGGACCTTTAGTCTGGCTGCGGTAGGTGCTGGCGGCAATAGTCTAGCGCTGTTGCCGATAATGAGAACCCTCGCTGCACTGCTGCTAATACTTATGGGCCTCTATATCGCTGACTGGTGGCGAGTGCTTGTTGGTCTAGAGCGGGCAGGGCAGGTTATCTGGCAGCGCATTCAGCCTATGGCAATTAGGCTGGGCAAACCCGACCGGTTAAGCAAGGCCATTGGGGTGGGCATGCTTTGGGGCTGGCTGCCCTGTGGTCTGGTGTACAGCGCCCTGGGTCAGGCACTGGCTTCCGGTTCGCCCGCTAAAGGCGCTGCATTAATGGCTGCGTTTGGACTAGGTACATTGCCCGCCATGTTGGCAGGAAGTTGGTTTTCTCATCATCTGGCGCGCTGGCTACAGTCCCGATCACTGCGCCGACTCATGGGGCTCATTATTATCGGCATGGGCCTATGGATGCTATGGCAAATCCATATGCCCAGCCCACATGCACATCATCATTAACAGAAAAATTAGGAGAGTATTATGAAACAGGGTGGTTTTTTAATGTTATTAAGAGAGATTTTAGGGGTTATATTCTTCCCCACTGCCACCTGGCAGCGGTTGGCCAACCAGCCTGTTCAGGCCATAAAATCCAGACTACTGTCGATCTTAATTATGGCCGCTGTGCCGCCCCTAAGCTTTTATTATGGCACCACATACTGGGGCTGGGAGGCAGGCGATCGTATCGTCAAGATAACCCCAGACAGTGCCATTCCACTGATGGTGCTGTTCTATTTGGCGTTAGTAAGTGCGGTTGTGGTGATTGGGTTAATGGCCCACTGGATGTCTAAAACCTACAACGCAGACTCCTATCCCATTAAAGGCATAGTGCTAGTGGGTTATTCCTGCATGCCTATTTTTGTCGCCGCATTTTTTGCCCTGCGACCCATCTGGTGGCTAGATATTATTCTGGCTACGTTGGCCTGCTGTTACGCGATCCGGCTAATTTATATGGGCGTGCCCGCTATAATGAATGTGCCTGAGGATCGCGGCATGCTTTACGCCAGTGCTTTATTTGCCGTGGCCTTGGTGTATGCCGTAGTGATTTTAGTGGCCACGGTTATTCTATGGGAATATGTGGCGTTACCCGTGTTTGTGGATGGATAGATAGCTATAACTCAAGGCTAAATGCCAGACTTGCGCAGGTGCACATCCATCTGCGGAAAAGGAATCTCCAACTTATGCTCTTGGAGACTGTTGTAAATAGCGGTCAGGTAGGTTGATTTAACCAGCCCCGGCCGCTTAACCAAGGCACCTTCTGTCCAGACAGAAAGAAAGCAGTCGACGCCCGAGGCACCCAGTTCACTTACCAATACATCGGGTTTTAGATTGGCGCGATGCAAAGTCAGATCGACTTTATCGGCCGCCTCAAGCCCCGCCTTTTTTACCAGTTCTAGATCACTGCCATAGGCCACACTAAAGGGAATCGTAAAACGCCGAACATCATCATTAAGCGTCCAGTTATTCACCTGATTGGTAATAAAATCGGCATTGGGTACTAAGATATCGGCATTATCTAAGGTGCGAATCAAGGTGCTGCGAATATTGATCTCGCGGACTTCACCGAGGAGCCCATTGGGCAGTTCAATAAAATCCCCCACTCGCAGAGATTTTTCAAACAGAATAATAATGCCACTGACAAAATTATTCACAATCGACTGCAAACCAAAACCAATACCCACACCTAGGGCACCCGCCACAATCGTTAACTTGCCAAAACCAAAACCCAGTGTCGATAGCGCCGTTAGAATACCCACGGCGTAGACGATATATTTCAGCATGCGATTGATCACATAGATATTTTGATCTCGCGCACGGCTACGCTTAGCCGCCATGGTAGCGGCGCGGGTAATAATCCGTGAGACCAGCATGGTGATCAGTAAAATGCCAATCGCAGAGGCAAGGTCTGCGGTTCTTAATGCGTAGTCACCAATTTGTACAATGGGCACATTGAGCCAGTATTCGATTTTATCCATCACAGCCATTTATTCCTTTTAAATAAAACAACAAGCCCTATGGCTATTGTGGCCATAACCCCAACCAAAATAAAATACCCATTAGGGTTGTGTAACTCAGGGATATTGTCAAAATTCATACCGTACAGACCGGCTAAAAATCCCAGTGGCACAAAGATGGCGGTCACCACCGTGAGTATGCGCATGGTCTCATTTAGCTTGTGAGAGGTGAGGGAAATATGCCCATCAATCAAATCACCGGCCAGATCATAGTACAGGGCCGACAAACTATTGAGGCGATCAAATTTGTCGTAAGCATCGGTCACCGCATGGATAATATTGGGGACATGGCGCAGCTTTTTATCCAGGTGGATAAGCAGTTGTGAAAACACTCGGTCGTGGTAACTGTGCAGGCGTTTAAGTTTACGCAGCCAAGTTTTACAGGCGATAAGCTCGCGCAGAAGGTTGTCGTTAGGTGAGGCCAACAGAGTATCTTCATAATTAGAAAGCTCAGGCTCAAAGTCCAATAAAAACTCCAAGTATTCCAACCCCAGACTATTGCTAAGAGAGGCAAACAGCACAAAAGGCCCGCCGGCCAAGCTTGTTTCTAAACTGCGATCATTCCACCAGGTATCGATGGTGCGGCAGGGCTCATCACGGCGAGTGATTAAAAAATTGCCGCCAATAAAGCAGGCAATTTGTAATGTTTCAAAAGCTAGGCCTTCAGATACGGCGCCAAGACCGCGTAACAGTACAAAAGACTGATCGCCAAAATGTTCAGTTTTAGGGGGGTGCCGCAGGCGGCGGGCATCCTGAATAGTCAGTTCGTGGCAGCCAAATTGGTCAAAAATAACTTGCTCAGACTCCTTGGGTTCAGCCTGAATATCAATCCAAATAAAGGAATTTTCTGCAAGGGGCGTGGCAATAAGCTCCACACTTCCCCGAGACAGATTAGTTCCATCGTAAATACAAACCCTAATCATAATTAGCCCTTTAGCAACCCAGCGGGTAGAAAGATCTAGTATATGGCAAATAGCCTGAAATCAAATCCATTAAGCATGAAAAAAGTTATCCAGATCAAGAGATCCACAAACCAGAAAACATAGACTAGGCTTTAAGAAACAGACACAAAAAATGAGCTGGATAATTGATGAACTATGGAATTTAAAGACTATTATAAAATATTGGCAGTCGCGCCAGATGCTGATAGCAAGGCGATCAAAACCGCTTATCGCAAGCTGGCTCGAAAATATCACCCAGACGTTAGCGAAGACCATGAGGCCGAAGGGAAATTTAAAGAAGTTAATGAGGCCTATCAAGTACTCAAAGATACTGACAAGCGCGCTGAATATGATGAACTCCGCCAGTATGCGGGCCGGAAACAAAGTGCCGGAGGTTTCCAACCACCACCGGGATGGCAGTCATCCGCAGGGCGACAAGACAGTTCCCATGATGGCGACTTCTCTGACTTTTTTTCATCAATTTTTGGTAGCGCACACAGGGGGAAGGCCGGCGGTTTTTCCCAGCAGGATTTTAATGGGAAAGGTCAGGATATAGAAACAGATCTGCCAATTTTTCTTGAAGACACCCTAGCCAATTCAACCAAAACTATTTCCTATGGTCTCCCACATCGTGATCAACAGGGCCGTATCAATAAAATTAGTAAGACACTCAATGTAAAAATACCTGCAGGCGTGACCGACGGTGAACGTATTCGACTCAAAGGTCAGGGTGAACAGGGGGCAGGGAATGCCGCCAATGGTGATCTGTATCTACGCATTCGACTAGTACCCCATCCGCTGTTTGACGTTGAGGCCCACAACCTAGTTATCACAGTGCCGCTAGCCCCCTGGGAAGCTGCGCTGGGCGCCAAAATAGATGTGCCGACATTGTCAGGCAAAATTAAACTATCTATTCCCGCCAATAGCCAAACCGGTCAGCGCATGCGCATTAAAGGCAAAGGATTGGTGCGCAAAGAGGGCCGTGGCGATTTGTATGCGGTCCTCAAAGTAGTGATGCCGACCATTATCAATGACGACATCAGGCAGTATTGGCAGACACTGGCTAGCGAGGCAGACTTTGACCCTAGGGAAGAATGGAGTAACTCATAATGGAAACGTCACAACCCCAATATTTTAGCTTTGAAGAGATTTGCTGTGCCACCGAACTACCCAGCCAGACTATTATTGAGATAATTGACCACGGCATTATTGAGCCCAAAGGCGCCTCCCCAGACGACTGGAGCTTTAATATCCACATGATCACCGTTACCAAAAAAGCCTGCCGGTTACATAATGACCTAGATATTGATTGGGCTGGCATAGCACTGGCAATTAGCCTGCTGGATGAGCTAGAGCAGCTCAGGCAAGAGAACAGGGAATTGCATCGTCGCTTGCAACGGTTTATGGACGGCGAGTAATTTCTACTATCCCTATTCCATCGATTTACACTAAGCTGTAGCGATGAAATTACTCCTAAAAGACATCCAGCAAGCCCATACGCGCATCGCGCCCTACATTCACCGCACGCCAGTATTAGAGAGCAGTGCCCTGAATAAAATCATTGGTTGCGAGCTATTCTTTAAAGCCGAAAACCTACAAAAGATTGGCGCCTTCAAAGCCCGCGGTGGGTGCAATGCCGTCTTCTCAATGAACGAACAAAGCCTGAAAAAAGGCGTAATCACCCATTCTTCCGGCAATCACGGTGCCGCATTGGCCTGGGCCGCAGCCCTCCGCGGCGCACCCTGTACCGTGGTCATGCCCGAAAATGCGCCAACCGTAAAGATTGCCGCCGTCGAAGGCTATGGCGCCA
>DDDD01000167.1 GCA_002335945.1 Porticoccaceae bacterium UBA1989 | reverse complement strand
CTGTGAAGGCAGCACCCACGCGCCGCATACTCCCTGACATCGAGGCCTTCGAGGAGCGGGTCGCCATCGCTGAATATGATGGCAGCCTACCTCGGCAATAGGCCGAGAACCTCGCCGCACAAGAGCAGGGGTTTGCCACGGCAGATGCGTATTGGCAGTGGTTGGCCGACTACGTGGTCAGCAGAGGGATAGGGTAACCCGCAAAACACTCCCCGTCCGGCTTCCCTTCGCGGGAGGTCGGGCATGGGATGGCAGAACGCTTTTGTGAAACAATGAGAGTTTTACTACATAGCCACCTTTAAAAAAAGTGGCTGATTGAAAAAGTCGGGGATAAGCTTTTGCACGATATTGTCTGAAAGATCATTTCGAATGTGGTCAGTAATAAGGACGATACGCTTGCAACCTTTAGAGTGCTGCTTCACGCTTTTGACAAGCGTATCCACAAATTTATCTGAATATTTTTCACCCTAAATTACAAGCACAAGACACCAAGAATGATCCTTTTTTGACATATGCATCTCATCACCGAGGCTGGAACTCAAAAAAACCTGAACAGCTAGTTCATTCTTTAAATCAATTACTTGGGTATTTTGCCACCATTAAGTGTCCAATAATCACGCATCCACGGCACTCTTCCGTAGCCCATATGTGGGAAGCTGTCCCAGAATCCCCAAGTTGAGCGCACCAGAGAGATTGGGCGGGGATTGCCATGAAACGCAACAATACTTGCGCCTTCTAGTGGTTTCTTGGGTGCCATAAAAATATCCAAGCCTATTGGTCGGCGAAGCCAACGCTTGAAGCTTATAACCCAATCTAAAGGCCAGAAATCAATTGAGGAAGCTTTTTTTTGAACCCACACTTGCTCGAGTTTACAGGTCTCAAAGGCTAATTGTGGGTTTTTCTGAAACTCAGTGAGAATTTGACTTTGGCATCCTATATCAAACGCAAATATTCCTGTACCAACCAACGCATTACCCTTACCGGGTTCTCCTCCTGGGCGCCAGTTATCACTGGTATCAATCGCTACAAATGGCGCGTCCACCTCAAAAAGCTTATCAAGCTGACCACAAATAACAGTGTCCATATCGATAAAAAGAGCGCGACCAGCAAGGCCATATAGGTCGCTCGCAAATACAGAGAGCTTCGGCCATGCACCATGTTTCCACATTTCGGGCGTGCATCCGATATCTGGAATCGGGAATATCTCGATATCTGGATGCAGCTCATCGTGACAATCTGTCAAACACACAAAGCGAAAAGGTTGAGCCAAGTTTTCACACACGGCATTAAATAAAACATTTACATAATCAGGCCCGTAGAGGTCACCCCATTTCATGCAGATTACGACGCGCTCCATATTCTTCCAATCTATATAATGCTTCGCACTTTTTTTTATTTGGCTATGCGACTAATAACTATCTCCAATCACCATGTCACACATTAAGATAAACAATTAAAACTCGCTAGGCCCGAAACGAAACCAAGTGATTTGGTAAAAATAAACTGCCTTCTATGGGTTCTGCTATAGGAATTGATAGGCAGGAGAATGAGACAACTGTCTAACGTCAACGCTGATGGGTACAAACAGCGGAATTTAAAAAGAGAGTGTTGCTGGCTCCTCGCAGCCACTGAGGAATGGAAGACGAGACAAAGAACTGGAACACACAAAAGCTCCGGCGAGAGCATCGTCAAATACACTAAACTCGCCACGCGCAATCAATATCCACCTGAAGAGAAGATCAAGATCGTCCTGGATGCCCTATACGGTGAGGATAATATCGCCGAGCTGTACTGTAGTGAGGGCATTTCGCAAGGCATCTATTACAAACAGTCGAAAGACTTCATGGAGGCTGGGAAGTCAAAGTTAGCTGGAGATATTGCCCGAGCTGAGCGTTGCCTACGACTTCACAGATGACACCCTCAACCTTGATACTGGGAGCGTCTATAAAACAACAATCATGATCCGCCCAGAATTTCGAGTGCCAATGGATGGGCTAGCAGCTTCTGATATTGGTAGCGCTCAGTCAAACCTCAAAATTGTCCCGTTCAGCTTCCCTGGGCGGAAGGTCGGACGGGGCGATTAACACCATTTATTTTTGTTATAGAGTGGATAGCCTTTTGATATGCAAAATCTATCAATCAATTGAACCCCAGCCGTCAGCCTTTTGAGATCAGATTTACAATGGTTTGATTTGTGCCGCAATTAACGGTGCAAGCAATTTTGCACCTTCCAATGAGGGATGGTTACCGTCCAAAAACAAGACCGATCCATCCTTGATTACAAAACACTGCATCTCATCACAAAAGGTGTCGACTGGATCGATGGTGATGAGTGATCCCGTCACACTTTCATCACCAAACGCGACCAAGATCTGACGGGATTCTGCAAACTGATTTTTCGCATAAGCAATCGGATAACCGCTGTTTTCGGGTATAGCGTCTCCCATCCAAGCCTGGCGTGCGAAAAAACGCGGTATGTCAATGTTTGGACGGGGCAAGGAGTGGACCAGAATAACAGTTTTTCCTGCCACCTTCAGAGAGCTGACAAGTTCTTCAAAAGCCGATTGAATGCTGATCAGACGATCAACATTGGGCATGCTGGGGTCGCCACTTTCGGGGTAAGCGTAAAAATCATCATACTGCACAAACCCTAACATGTCTGGATGACCCCGACGCAGGATATAACTATCCCATGTGGCGAACAAAATAACGTATTTAATATAGTCGTTTGCAAGAATATAGCTCTGAACACGCGCGTTAAACGCAGGACATTGTGCTTGCCTGCTTTGACTGTGGTTAAGCAGTTTGGGGATCGGAAGACAGCTAGACAGCATGAAGGTCTGTACTGACCTACCCTGATTCTGCATTTCGTCTGCCATCGCGTCAGCGATCGAGGCTGCATGACTATCACCCCACAATGCGACTGACGGTGGATTTGCAGATCCAATGATACAGCTGTCACCAACGTCGGTAGTCTCAACATCTCGACGACTTAAAATGCAACGCTTGTTATAAGGACCCGTCGTTTGCACTAAATCCAAAAAATTACTTAACTCCTGCGGCATGCGAGACGGGAAACCCTTTGTGACATGCCCACCGATTGACATCGCCACAATCATAGCCGCCATAACGATCATAACGCCCCAACCCCATGCCTGTGTCAGTTTTCCGGTTCGGAACGGCTGTTCAATTAACCGCCAAGATAATGCGGCAACTCCGAAAACCAGAAGTACTACGGCCAAGCGACCACTAAACGACGCTGGCATTTTCTGCTGATACTCAAGGAAACTAAAGATCGGTTGATGCCAAAGATAGGCTGAATAACTAATGACTCCAAGTGCACGCATAGCTGCGAGGCTTAGCACTGTACGCGCAACAGAATTTGACTGTCCAAACAGCAACACCAGTAGGGTGCCAGCTACTGGAATAATGGTCCAAAAACCGGGCCATGCAACGCCACTTGGCGTAAACAAAATACCAAACAGCAAGACCAGCAATCCCAACATCGAGAGTTGTCCATGCCACTTTTTACAGACAACCCACCAAGGTTTACCAATAGCGATCGCAACAAGTATCCCAGCGAACAGCTCCCATGCACGGGTCGGGAGCATATAGAAGGTAAACATCGGAGACGAAGAGCTAAGCGCCAGCATCCATCCCAAACTCGCCAGCATTAAAAAAGCCAAGAAAAAAACTAGAAACCGCCTAAACCTAAACCAGATGACACCTAACAGAATCGGCACAATTAAATAGAATTGTTCTTCGACGCCAAGGCTCCATGTATGAACTAGGGGATCAAGCGCAGCCTGAGGATTGAAGTAATCAATCTGATCCATGAACCAAAAATTAGACAAGGATAGCAAGCTAGTGAATGCAGAACCAAAAAAGTAGCGGTAGTCATGCGGCAGCAGAATAAAGTAACCGATAAGTGCAGACACGAGTGTAACGACCATGAGGGCTGGTAGAATGCGCCGCGCACGCCGACCATAAAACGACCTGAAGCTAAACTGGCCAGCGGCAAGTTCCTTCAGGATTTGACCACCAATAAGATAGCCAGAAATAACAAAAAATACGTCCACTCCAGCGAAGCCACCAGAGATGCTGCTGAACCCTGCATGATAAAAAATAACGCCAAGAACGGATATTGCGCGAAGGCCATCAATTTCGGTACGTAAAAACATTATGTCCTATTTCACCCGGCAAGGGATTTCTTTTAAGATTATGGGTCGCCTAGTAGAATAAGGGAGAAAAATCAACTCCAACATTGGCAACCCCCTGGAAGGCCCTCAAGGTCAAAGATAGGCCAGAGGTCCATCCCCATGGGGTGCTGACCGACGACCTGGTCAGCGTCCTGTTGGGCAGGTCACACACGTGGACCTTCACCGCACAGAGAAAGTGCAAGCGATGCTAAGGTGCATAAAGTTTGCTTATCAGGAAGAATGATCGGGATGGTACCACTAAACAAATAAGAACACGCATCATATT
>DDDD01000078.1:5759-12546 GCA_002335945.1 Porticoccaceae bacterium UBA1989 | reverse complement strand
GTACCCATCTGCACACCTTCGGCACCCATAGCAAAGGCCGCGGCCATTGAAGCGCCGTCGCTAATACCACCAGCGGCAATAATAGGCACGTTACAGCGTGAACGAATCAACGGCAGTAATACCATGGTCGATACCGGACTGGGGTTTTTGAAACCGCCGCCTTCACCGCCCTCAACAATTAGGCCGTCAACACCGGCATCTAATGCTTTAAGTGCCATATCCAAGGTGGGTACTACATGAAAAACCGAAATACCGGCATCTTGAAATTCTTTAGTACAAACCGCGGGGCTACCTGAAGAGGTGGTTACAAACTTAATGCCCTGCTCAATCACGAAGTCGATAATGTTGGTACCGCGCACATAGGACAGGGCCACATTCATACCAAAGGGTTTGTCGGTGAGATCGCGCATTTGGGCAACCTCGGCCTTGATATTGTCCAGCTCACCGGAAGAGGTTTCGATAATACCCATGCCGCCAGCATTACTTACCGCTGCCGCTAATTGCGCACGGGCTATCCAGCCCATGGGGGCTTGAATAATGGGGTACTGGGTGCCGGTTAATGCGGTCACGCGGTTGTTAATTGCCATAGGAGTTGTCCGTCTCTTTGTTTCTTATTATTTTTTCTTATTGTTTTTTATTATGGTTTTACTATTCGTTAATAATGTTGATTGCATTCATGGCCAGTGGCTGGACCATCGCACCCACTGAATTAGCACGCTTATTAGACGCATTGCCATCCGCAGCACGCTTGGCGACACCCTGACAAATCGCGGCCAAACGGAAGAAGCTAAAGGCCAGATAAAAAGACCAGTTATCAATTTTATCGAGTCCCATGCGCTCGCAATATTTAGCCACATACTCTTGCTCTGAAGGAATGCCCAGCGCCGCAACATCCACACCCATCAGTCCCGATGAGGTGCCCGGCTCTTCAGCCGCAGGAAGGCGCATGCCCATGCATTGATAAGCTAGATCGGCGAAGGGATGTCCCAACGTCGACAGTTCCCAATCCAACACAGCAATTACCTGCTGGTTGTCTTTGTCAAACATCAGGTTATCTAAACGATAATCACCGTGGACCAGAGATACCCGGCCATCATCTTCTGGCATATTATCCGCCAGCCATTGAATCAAGGTATCCATCTCACGAATAGGTGTTAGCTCAGAAGCTTTGTACTGTGAAGACCAGCGGTCGACCTGACGCTGAAAATAGTTACCCGGTTTTCCGTAATCTGCAAGGCCAACTTTCTCTAGGTCCACCGAGTGAATCGCCGCCATCACGCGGTTCATTTCGTCGTACATCTGACCGCGTAACTCATTGCTCGGAATAGCTGCAAGTGCCGAAGACCAGTGCACATTGCCATCGCAGAATTCCATAATATAAAACATGGAACCTAACACCTCAGGATCTTCACAGAGATGATAAACCTTAGCGACCGGCACATCGGTCTCTGCCAGTGCAGCCAATACGCGGTACTCACGATCCACCGCATGGGCAGACTTAAGGAGCTTGCCCGGCGGTTGGCGTCGCAGCACATAGCTGCCAGACACCGCATCGATTCTAAAGGTTGGATTAGACTGACCACCACTAAACTTACTGGCGGTTAGGGGCCCCTGAAAACCATCAACATTGGCCTCTAAATAGCGGGCCAATTCCAATTCATTAAGCGTATCTACGTCAGACATAATTTCTTCTTTTTGTTATTTACTTTTTATGCTTCTTAAGTAAGCTTCTATTTAAGTAGCCTTCTATTTAAGTAGGTTTAACCGGTTCTATTACAAACCCGCTAAACGTTCCTTAATCAGACTATCGGCTTCAGACATAATACGGTCAATTAATTCTTTCACCGTAGGTACATCGTGAATCAGACCTGCCACCATGCCACAAGACCAGGCACCTGCATCCATATCACCGTCTTTCATAATCTTTGGATAGACGCCGGCTACTTCAGGGAGAATATCTTCGATCTTAATATCGCTACCTAGGGCTTTTTCTTTTTCGAGCAAACGCTCAACGGCTGGATTGTTAAGTACGCGTTCGGTATTACGCAATGGACGCATGACTAAGCGCGTATCTAATTCAGTCGCGGCAAGAATCGCTGTCTTAACATTTTCGTGAACAGGCGCTTCCTGAGTCGCAATAAAGCGTGTACCCATGTTCATGCCTTCAGCGCCCATTGCCAGCGAGGCAACCAGACTACGAGCATCGGCCATTCCGCCAGAGGATACAAACGGAATAGTCAATTCATCCGCCGCTCTTGGCAGCAGAATAAAGTTGGGAATATCGTCTTCGCCCGGGTGACCACCACATTCAAAACCATCCACAGACACGGCATCACAGCCCACTGACTGAGCCTTGAGCGCATGACGTACGGCAGTACACTTATGAATCACAACAATGCCGGCTTCTTTCAAGGCAGGCATATAGGGCGCAGGGTTATTACCTGCAGTCTCAACAACCTTAACGCCACCATCGATAACAGCTTGAATCAGGCCCGGGTAATCCGGAGGTGTCATAGAGGGAAGAAAAGTGATGTTCACGCCAAACGGCTTATCGGTCATGGTTTTGCAGCGAGCAATTTCTGCCGACAGCTTTTCCGGGGTGCCCTGGGTTAGGCCAGTAATAATACCCAGACCGCCCGCATTGGAAACCGCGGCTGCCAACTCGGCATACCCCACATGGTGCATGCCACCCTGAATAATCGGATGCTCGATACCTAATAGCTCTGTTATACGTGTCTTCATTTTTCAGTTCCTCTTAAAATATATTTCAACTTATAGAATGCTTTTATTTAACGCTCTTGTTAACGCGCTTTAAACGAGCGGGTTATTTGAACCGCTCGCCTTTTTCTACCAGGGAAACCAGTAGCGCACTCGGTGCCCAGAAATCATCGCCGCTCACTGTCTGATAATGACGCAGTTTTTCAAGCACCTTGTCTAGACCCATGCTGTTGGCATAATGCATAGGGCCGCCACGATAAACAGGCCAGCCGTATCCGTAGACGTAGCACACATCAATATCACTGGCGCGCACTGCAATGCCCTCTTCCAAAATCTTAGCGCCTTCATTAATCATCGGCAGTATGCAACGATCGAGAATTTCTTCATCAGAAATCTCGCCGCGCTCAACACCCAAGGAACCTGCAACCTCAGCAAACATATCCGTCGTAATCGCCGAGGGTGTTGCCATACGCTTGTCGTCGTAATCGTAGAAGCCCGCGCCGGTCTTTTGACCATAACGACCCAGATCACAGAGACGATCTTTAACATCCATAGGGTTAGAGTTATCTTTATCCCAACCCAGATCCAAACCGGCTAAATCGCCCATTTGGAAAGCACCCATGGGGAAACCAAAATCAAATAACACCTTGTCTACCTGCTCATAGGGCGCACCCTCAAGCGCCAAACGCGCGGCTTCAAACTGGCGTGCAAACAGAATACGGTTACCTACAAAGCCTGGGCATACACCAACCAGAATGGCGACCTTCTTAATACGCTTGGCCAGTGCCATACCGGTTTTGATTACTGCGTCAGAGGTTTTCTCACCGCGCACCACTTCAAGCAACTTCATTACATTGGCAGGCGAGAAGAAATGCAGACCAATAACCGACTCAGGACGGCTAGTCACAGAGGCAATTTCATTCAGGTCCAGTGCCGAGGTGTTAGAGGCGAGAATAGCGCCCGGCTTAGCAATACCGTCGAGGCGGGTAAATATCTCTTTCTTTACTGCCATGTTTTCAAAGACTGCTTCAATAATGAGATCGCAATCAGCGAGGTCAGCCATATCCAAGGTGCCAGTGACTAGACCACAACGCTGCTCAACCGCTTCAGCCGTTAAGCGACCTTTGCGAGCCGTGTTTTCATAGTTCTTGCGAATAGTGCCCAGACCACGATCCAGCGCAGGCTGGTTAGTCTCTACAATCGTGACTGGAATACCGGCATTGGCGAAGTTCATGGAGATACCGCCGCCCATTAGGCCGCCACCAATCACGCCGACCTTAGTAATGGGCAGTTCTTCAGTCGCCTTGTCTAGACCTGGTACCTTGGCCGCCTGACGCTCAGAGAAGAAAAAGTACTGCTGCGCCTGAGACTGAGGACCCGTCATCAGTTCGCCGAACAGCTTAGCTTCGGTTTTCATGCCCTCATCAAAGGGCTGATTAACCGCCGCTTCAATACAGCGAATGTTATATTCTGGGGCTAAAAAGCCACGGGTCTTGCGGGCCAGCATCTTACGCGTGGCAGCAAATATTTCGGGATTCTCTTTGGCACTCTGGAGTTTTGCGTCATTGTCACGAACACGCGGGTGACTGCCACCCTGAGCCCCTTTAGCAACCGCAAAGGCCAGTGCTTCAGTACGCAGATCACCTTCAACGAGCTGGTCAACTAAACCCAATTCAAAGGCTTCGGCAGCGCCGATAGGAACACCAGTGGTCACCATGGCCAGGGTCTTTTCTACACCCACAACACGAGGAAGGCGCTGAGTACCGCCAGCACCGGGCAACAGGCCTAGGTTAACTTCAGGCAGACCAAACTTAGCGCTAGGCACAGCGACTCTGTAGTTACAGCACAGAGCGGTTTCAAGACCGCCGCCCAAGGCAGTGCCGTGAATAGCAGCAACAATCGGCTTAGCCGAAGCATCCATGGTGCTTAGCACTGCATGAAAGTCAGGCCCCATAGGTTTTGAAGAAAACTCAGAGATGTCTGCACCAGCAATAAAGGTGCGCCCTTCGCAATAGATAAGAATAGCTGAGGCGCTGTCGTCGGCGAGTGCCTTCTCTACACCCTCTTTTAATCCCTGCCTAACACCCTGACTCAATGCATTAACCGGTGGGTTATTCAGTGTTAAAACGGCAACGCCTTGTTCGACGTTGTAATCAACCATTGTAGTGAGTGCGACCATAGCGAATTCTCTTCTCTTGTAATTGTTGTTATGGGAATATATTGACACCAATGATGCCACTATATTATCGTAATTCAAAGGATAGTTTAACCTAGAGGTTTTATTGTCGCCTTAGTCATTAATGACTGTGCGGTTACCAATTTACAAACACCCTTCCTCGAGACTATGTCTGAGCTTTTGGCTAAGAGTATGGCTAAGGGTGAAAACGGAGATTTACAATGAACCAACGATCAAAAATATGGCTCTCAAGCGCCCTCGTCTACGCCGCCTTTGTGTTTTGGTATACAGATTTTTCTGGTCCCCTAAGCGATACCGAAGTCGACCAGTTTGTCGTTACCATGACCGAGAACGGCAGCGAACCCAGCACAGTGGCCTACCTTGAAACCTTTTTACGCAACGACAGCGGCCGCCAGTTTTTAATGCTCAACGCACTGGATATGAATGACAATCCGCCAGATGTAGAGGGCGCAGAACCCGGAGAGTCTGCCCAGCAGCTAATGGATCGGTATATGGAACACATGTACCCAGAGCTCTTCAAGCGCGCCAGCCATCCGGTGATTTTTGGCCAGGCGGCCTATACTGTTCTCGACAATGTAGGTATTGAGAATGCGGAGCAATGGACCGACGGTGCAATATTTCGTTACCGCAGCCGTCGCAGCTTTATGGACCTTGTTGCCAACCCCAACCTTAAAGGCCGCCATGCGTTTAAGCTGGCAGCGCTGGATAAAACCATTGCCTACCCGATAGAAACTAGCATTTATCTGGGGGATATGCGTTTGATTCTGGGCCTGATACTACTGTCGATTACAGCCTTGCTGGATAGCTTTTTGCTCCCTAGAAAGCGCTCTAATTAAAATACCGGCTAGAGCGATAACGCTACTGTCATAGCGCCGCTGCATACTGAATATTTCATTGTATAATGGCATATGCTGTGCCAAGGTTAATTTATTGAGGGAAACCTTAGGCAAACCAGACTAGTTTGGCGAATAGCGCTACTCAGCTATGTCTAAGCGAAGATTAAACCAAGGTTAAGCGAAGGCTAAATAATAAAAAAGGTCACACCATGACTACTTTAAATACTTCCGCACATGAGGCTTCGAGAATGCCAGAAGGCCTTGAAATTGAAGTGCGCAATCGTCATTTTGATCTAGCCAGCAAGCTCGGTACCGACTGGTTGGATAACGACCCGTTTAAAACCGCCTTCTTTAACAGCATGAGCATTAGCTTCCCCATCGGCGAAAAATCCTTTATCGACAGCGTTAAAGCTTTCGACAATGCGATCACCGACACCAAGCTCAAAGCCGAAATGAAAAGCTTCTACGGCCAGGAATCTGTCCATCGCCGCGAGCATCAGAACTTCAATGAAATGCTCTGTGCAGAGCGTGGCTATGATCTTGAAAAGCTGGAGTCGCCCTATGTGAAGCGAGTCGCCCTAGGTAAAAAGCGCGCCTCGCCGAAAATGATTCTGGCCTCCACTGCCGGCGCCGAACATCTCACCGCCATTATGGCCGCAAAACTATTGCAAGGCTGGCTGCTGGGCAACGCAGACACCCAGATTAAAGAACTGTGGCTATGGCATGCCACCGAAGAACTTGAACATAAGTCCGTGGCCTATGACGTTTATACGCAGGTCGGTGGACGCTTTAAAATGCGCAAAACCATGATGCGTCTAACCACGTTTTATTTTTTATTCGATGCCCTGTCCAATGCGCTGAGGATGTTGAGTCATGACAACCAGCTATGGAAATGGCGTACCCTTAAAAGTGGCTGTCAGTTCTTACTGGGTAAGGAAGGAATCATTCGCTCGTTATGGCCAGAGTACAAAACCTACTTTAAAGATGACTTTCACCCCTGGAATAATGACAACCGTGAGTTGTTAGAAAATTGGGA
>DDDD01000078.1:2253-5697 GCA_002335945.1 Porticoccaceae bacterium UBA1989 | reverse complement strand
GGCGCGCAGCCAATTGCCGCTGAATCTCCTGAGCAAATAACCACAGCCTGTCCTGACCCCAGAGTGCCAGTAGCTGATCGCCCTTTTCATCCAGCAGGCGCATGCTCGGCACCCCCCACAGACCCGCCTCATACATAGCCAAGCGATTCTCCTCGAGGGACTGCTGCCAGCCGTCGTTACCAACAATCGTTTTGGCCACAGCCCAGTCCAGACCGGCAGCTTCTACTACCTTGCGCAGACCTCTATCATTGTTAGTGTTAACTCCCTCGGTAAAGGCTGCACGCAAAAAGCTCGACAGCAGCTCAGTCCCCTTGCCCTGTTCACAGGCCCAGGGATAAAGAGAATAGCAACGCCTTACTGGCTCACCAATAGGATCGTAGAAATTACCGAAGGGCACCTTGTCGTAACGCGCCTCACGGCAGGCATCAGAGAAAATATACAGGCCTTTTTCGCGGGTTGCCGGGACACCGCGCATTACCATGGGCAACACCGGACGAACACTGAGGGTGACACCGGTGTTCTTAGCCAAGGCCACTACCTGATCAAAAATCATCGCCGAATAGGGGCTGCGCAACGAGGGGTAAACCTCAAGGGTTAGGGTGCCGGTATCTTTTAAAGTAGCCGCAACCCGAGTTGGTCTTGGCATTACCAGAGGCTGCGGTGGCTGCAAGTCAGCGCCCAGTTCCCCTAAACGCGTCTCCAGATAATGCAGTCGGTCAACGCCCCAGTACCATTCTTCGCCGTAATAGAACATCCCACCGGAATAATGCTTCAGCGCAGCTCGGTGAGCATTGCCAGCCTCAAGCTTTGCGGCTAAGTCGCTCTTAGGTATTTTACCGTATTGTTTTGCCAAGGCCTTAAGTTGCTTAACATCACCCCCCCACAATGCATCACCTACCGCCGCCGCACAGTGAATAAAACCCTCGTGGGTCTGGGCCGCCAAAATCATGGACGCCAGTTCAAGCTGAGCCAGTTTAGGGGCATCCGTCTGTTTGGGAAAGTTAAGGCCGTACTCGGGCGCAATAAGACTTGAGTCATAGCGAGACAGACCAATCAGCAGCTCTGGCTCAGCAGAGTTCTTACCCTGGGGGCCAGTCACCAGATGACAGCGCAGCTCAATATCGTAGCGCGCCGCCAACGACTTCAGCGCCTGAGCCGCAAGGTGACTGTAACCATCATTAATCTGATGAAAGTACTCCACCACATGCTTGCGCCCATCCTTAACTCGCTGCTGCTCAACCTTACGACGGTTTGTGACTAGGTGCCCAGGCGACATAAGGCGCCTTATTATCGCAGACGACAGCCAGCGAAACCAAGGACTGGGATCCATCGTGGCGGCGCCACCCTGTTCTTTAAATTGCTTGGCCATCTACTGTTCCCTACTCAAACCCGTTGTGTTTACTGTGCCATCAAAGATAGTCGCTTCAGAGTATCAGAGCTTCACAGCCCGTGCCCGCCAGCAACCCATCTACCCGCACTCTATCCTGCTCATTAAGGCCGCGATACTGCTCATTAATCCATTGCAGGCACTTACCCTGATAGGTAAACGTTTGCTGGGTCCAACGACAGCCATCAATCTGTGCTTCCCAGGTTTTCTCCCCCCCTTGCAATGCCACAGCATTGGCCACCAAGGCGGTCGGGTAAACACGTCCCACCTCGGCAAGAATCGCCTTAAGGCCCGACCCAGAATCTTCAATTGCAACCCAGTCGCTGTCCTGAGGCTCCAGGCCGGTCTGATCTTCCATCAAACCCGTCCAGGCCACAGTGCGGGGTGAAAGCGTATGGGCAATCGCCCTAGGCGTTGGATCAAAGCCAACCAGCTGAGAAAACTGCCCATAGAGAGCGAAGTCTGCAGCCCCCGGACGCTTGCCCAGTAAATAGGGCTGCTGTTCAAGATGCAGCTCCATGGCAGAGAGTAAACGCCGATAGCTGGCATCAATCACCGGTGCCGTCACATCGTTCGAGCCCACCACATGCAAGCGCCCTACCTGGCGATCAGTAATAAAAGGTTTAAAATGATTTAGTTGATCGGTGCCCATATCAACCATCTGGTTCAAAGGCAGCAAGGTACCGGCATTGTCGGCGTCCTCATCAAAGTGCCAGCGATAGTGGAACATATACTTGGTACACCATTCATCGGCAAAGTCTTCCAGCAGATAATCAATAAACGCCAGAGCCGGATCCGTTGGAATCACCGAGCGCCCCTCTATCTCCGACTCCAAGCGACGAATAATCGGCGTTGAATCACAGACCGCCTGCAACGCCCCCGCCTCATCCGGCAACAAAAAGGTCGGTAAAAAACCAATTTTAGGCTTGGCAATTCCCATCTTCGTCAACTCAGTACCCGGGTCACCCCAGGTCAGGCTATAGGGAATGCGCCGGTACCTCAGAATCGAAATCATCTTGCGCGTATAGGGTGATGGCGGAGAACCAATAAGCTTAATGGGCAGGGATAGAGTCATAGGGGAGCAACCTTTATTATTGAGTGCTGAAATTGAGTGCTGTTATTAGTGCTGCTTTTGAGTACGGCTTGTAAGTACTGCTTATAAGCACTTTTTTTGGGGGGGCTGTATTTCCCCTGTGCTTTTCAGGTTTTTAGCCTGGGCAACATATTGACACAATGCATGCCATCATGTCACCCTTCTCCCAACCCGTTAAATAATAATCGGAACTGTCCATGAAAAAACGCACCGTCCTCGCCGCCCTAATAATCATTGTCAGCCTAGGCATCTACAGCCAACGGGGTGACATTGCCCTGGGTATACTGCCCGCCGCAATGGAAGCCAATCTGTCCACCAACAAAATAGAGGAACTCGGCGACGGCCTGCATATTGGCCTCTGTGGCGCCGGTGGGCCCATGCCCGCAGCCACGCGTTCAGGGCCCTGCGTGGTGGTCGTGGCCGCCGGCAAATTGTTTATGCTCGATGCCGGCAGCAATGGCATCAGAAATATGGGCCGTATGGGCTTCGATATAGGCCAAATTGAAGGGGTGTTTCTCACCCACTTCCATTCCGATCATATCGACGGCCTCGGTGAAGTTGCCACCCTACGTTGGGCCGGCGGCGGTCATAACAGCCCACTCAACATTTATGGCCCAGAAGGCCTAGCCGACATAGTGAGTGGCTTTAACAGCGCCTATCAGCGCGACTCGGTGTATCGCAACGACCATCATGGAGATGCAGTCACACCCCTAAGCGGTGCTGGCATGACCGCCGTCAGCTTTCCCCAACCAGAGAACGGCGTGCTTACCACTGTTTACGCGCAAGATGACCTAACCGTAGAAATGCTCAGCGTAAACCATTTTCCCATCACACCCGCCGTGGCCTACCTGTTCACCTATAAAGGGCGCACCGCTCTCGTGTCTGGCGATACCAACAAATCCGCCAACCTGCAGCAGTTTGCCAAGGGCATAGACCTGCTAGTCCACGAAGCCCTATCAACCAC
>DDDD01000078.1:0-2131 GCA_002335945.1 Porticoccaceae bacterium UBA1989 | reverse complement strand
TGGGTCAAGACGGCGTTCTGTTCTCGCTGCCTGCCAACAGCACCGATATCATCGAGGTAGACGCCAAATTGTAAATGGCAACAACACCGGAACTGTGCCAAAATTAAGACCAGCGCTGAGACCAGCTATGCTGCCTTATCCAACGCTCTAACCACCCACTGAAGTATTGCCCTATGTTAGAAGAGTCAGAAGACAACAGCACAGACCATAAGCCCGACGGCCGTCGCCTACGCAGTGACCGCAGCCGCCGACTTATTATCGAGTCTATGCTTCACCTGATCCATGAAGGCAACCTACAACCCACCGCACAGCAAGTGGCAGACCACGCCAAAGTAGGTATTCGCTCAGTATTCAGGCACTTCGAAGACATGGAAAGCATCTTCGAAACCGCCAACGAAATAAGCCGCGACCAGTACCGCGGTCTGTTCTTAGGCGGCAATCGCGAAGGCACCTTAAACGAACGCATACTCCACGCCACCGAATACCATGCCGAAGCCTACGAAACCATCGGCAACATGCTGCTTTCAACCCGCGGGCGACTTTGGAATTCAGCGGTTATTCGTAAAAATTACGCCATAAACCAAAATAAGCTGCGAAAAGATCTCGACCTTTGGCTGCCAGAGCTAAAAGATCTGCCAGTTAACAAACGTGAAGCCGTTGATGCCATCGCCTCCTTCGAAACATGGAATCGCCTCCGCGATACACAAAAGCTCAGCAAAACAGACAGCATTGTGATTATTGTCGACATGCTGGAACTGCTAGTGCCCCATAATTAGTTAACATCATAGAAACACACCTCTATAGCACCCTATACAGGTACTCATTAGTCATTATTTGCGGTTTACATAAACCCCACCTAGCAAGATACTCAGGGTCCAAAAAAGAGTGCGCACTATGACTAAAACAGTAGACTTCTATTTTGATTTCGGCAGCCCCACCGCCTATCTCGCCCACAAGCGTCTGCAGCAGCTCCAAAGCGAATACAGCTGTACCCTAGACTACAAACCCATACTGCTCGGCGGCCTATTTAAAGCCACCGGCAATATGTCGCCAGTAATGGTAGCCGCCAAAGGCAAATACATGATGGGTCAAGACCTACCGCGCTTTGCCGCCCTGTATCAGGTGCCGCTAAATATCAACCCGCACTTCCCCATCAACACCCTAAACCTCATGCGCGGCGCAGTCGCAGCGCTGGGCCAAGACCACTTCAACGCCTACGTAGAAGCCGTGTTTGACGCCGTATGGGTCAATGGAGAAAATATGGGTGAACTAGACGTGGTCGCCCGGGTATTAACCGCTGCAGGCCTCGATGCCCAAAGCATTATTGCCAGTACCCAAGACCCAGACGTAAAAGCTGCACTCATTAGTAATACCGAAGCCGCCGTCGCCAAAGGCTGCTTTGGCGCACCAACCATGTTTGTTGGAAGTGATATGTTTTTCGGTCAGGACCGTATGCAATTTATAGAAATGGCCTTACAGTCGAAATAGTACCCAAATAAAAAGTACCTAGATAAAAAGAACCTAAATAAAAAGAAGCAAAACAAAAAGCCTGTAATAGAAAGGCATCAATAATAAAAACAAGCAGCACCAAACGGGGAACACCTATGTCATTGCGACTAATCTATAGCGTATTACTACTGTTAGGCATGAGCGGCGCAGTAATAGCCGAACCAACCGTAGTCAACGAACAGTCTATTACCGACCCAGGTACAGAATGGCTAAATTATGGCCGCGGCTACAAAGAGCAGCGCTTCAGCCCACTGGACCAAGTAAATCGCGACAACATCGACGAACTGGATCTCGCCTGGTCATTTAAATTTGATACCGCCCGCGGTATGGAAGCCACGCCCCTCGTCCACAACGGCGTAATCTACGTGAGCACCGGCTGGAGCCATGTGCACGCCCTAGACGCCCGCACCGGCGAACAGCTCTGGCACTACGACGCCGAAGTCCCCAAAGACCACCTTATTAAAACCTGCTGTGGCGCAGTTAACCGCGGCGTAGCACTCTGGCAAGGCGATGCAGAGACCGGCCTACAAGTATTCTTCGGCACATTAGATGGCCGCTTAGTGGCCCTAAACGCCGAAACCGGCGAAGCCAACTGGGTAATAAAAACCACCCCAGATAACAG
>DDDD01000018.1 GCA_002335945.1 Porticoccaceae bacterium UBA1989 | reverse complement strand
GCGACAGAGCCGTCTTGGGCCGCCCTCCTGAAAATGTATTGGAGCTACTCTAATGTCTAATCCCTATGTTTTGGTGCTGTATTACAGCCGCCACGGCCTTGTGAAAATGCTCGCCGATCAACTTGCTCAGGGCATTGAAAGTGCGGGTATGGAAGCGCGCCTGCGCACCGTGCCGGCGGTATCTTCCGTCTGTGAAGCCACGGCAGAAAGCATTCCTGACAGCGGCGACATTTACTGCAGTGAAGATGACCTAGCCAACTGCGCAGGATTACTGCTGGGCAGCCCCACTCGGTTTGGCAATATGGCCGCACCCTTAAAATACTTTCTTGATGGCACAGCTGGCCTGTGGATGAATGGCGCATTAATTAACAAGCCGGCAGGCGCATTTACCTCGACCTCAAGCCTACACGGCGGCCAAGAATCCACATTGCTCACCATGATGGTGCCACTGTTACATCAGGGAATGGTATTTACGGGCGTGCCTTATTCTGAACCCGCACTGAGCGCCACAACAACCGGCGGCACCCCCTATGGTGCGTCCCATGTTGAAGCGGATAATCTCAGCGACCACGAAATTCAAATCTGTCAGACACAGGGCAAACGTATTGCCCTACTGGCAACTAAACTACTCTAATAACAAGGCAGACTCCGTTGACTACAGAACTAAAACTATCCATCAGCAGATTTTTAACCCGCAGTAGCTATACTTTACTGATGCTCACCTTAGCAGTGCATCTTTGGCTGCAAAGTGCGCCCTGGATTATTTACGTTATCAGCTTGCTGCCCCTGGCACTTTTTATTCCCGGCATGCTGGCAGATAGACTACGCACACTGATCTGGATGGGCTTTGTGGTGCTACTCTATTTTTACAATGGCGTACAAAATCTCAGCGTAGCCGAACCAGCGACATTGGATATTGTCGAACTGGTGTTGAGCGTCGTGTTGTTCTGCGCAGCAATGGTATATGCACGCATCCGACAGGTTAATAATTTATAACGCGTTTTCAGATAAGGAATTCCCATGAGTGAAAAAAAACCAGGCATTATTCGTCGCTTCTTTCGATTTATCGGAAACATAGTCACGGGTATCCGCTACCTATTTAGCCTGCTTTTTGTTGGTTTGTTTTTAATGGTAATTGTGGGAATGTTTGCCGAAGACATTCAACCTATCCCCGATAAAGGCGCCCTTTATTTGGCACCAAGCGGTGTGCTGGTTGATCAAAAAACCTACACCGACCCCTTCGATCAGATTTTTATGGGTAATTCCCAGCAGGATTCCGAGACCCTAGTGAGAGATGTTATTGAAGCCCTAGATACCGCGCGTATCGACAGCCGCATCACTCACCTGCTCCTCGACACCGACTATATGGCGGGTGGTGGTATCAGCAAACTGGAAGAAATTAGTACCGCCCTTTTGCGTTTTAAGAAAAGTGGCAAGCCCATTATTGCGGTGGGTGACAATTTTAATCAGCAGCAGTATTTCTTAGCGGCCCATGCAGATGAGATTCTTCTCAACCCTCTGGGCTCAGTCAGCATTACCGGCTTTGGTCTTTACAACAGCTACTTTAAAGCGGCCCTCGATAAGCTCAATATTAATATGCACGTGTTTCGTGTCGGCGATTATAAAAGTGCCGTAGAACCTTTTTTGCGCAATAACATGTCGCCAAATGTGAAGCAGGAAAACCGTGAACTCGTCGATTCATTATGGCAATTTTATAGCTCTCAGGTAGAGCATCTGCGAGGCCTACCCGACGGCGCAATCGATGATTTTGCCAACAATCTACACCTCAAACTTCAGGCGGCGAATGGCGACACCTCAGCACTGGCCAAGCAACAGAACCTAGTGGATCAAATTGCCACGCGAACCCAGATGTTTGCCTACCTCAATGAAGTACTTCCAGGCACAGACGGCGAGTTCGATAGTATTAACATGAAGGCCTATCTTAATCACAACCGCCTTACCTCAAGAACCAGCGCCGCCGCTAAGGCCCACAAAGTTGCCCTGGTCGTTGCCAAGGGTTCCATCGTTGATGGTGAGCAGCCCGAGGGAACCATTGGTGGCGATACTCTCGCCAGCATTTTTGCCAGACTGCGGGATGAGGATGAAGTTAAGGCCGTGGTATTGCGTATCGACAGTGGCGGCGGCAGTGCCTTTGCCTCCGACATTATTCGCGACGCCATTTCTGCCACCCAGAAAAAGGGCATTCCCGTGGTAGTGTCCATGGGTAGCTATGCTGCCTCTGGCGGCTACTGGATCGCAGCAGACGCCGATCGTGTGCTGGCACTATCCACAACCTTAACAGGCTCCATTGGCGTATTTGGCATAGTCCCTACCGTTGAAGATTCTCTCGCGGCACTGGGCGTTTATTCCGATGGCGTTGGCACCACCAATATCGCTGGCATGATGCGACTTGATCGCCCTATGTCTAAGCAGAGCGAAATGATTTTTCAGGCAGGCGTGGACAATATCTATACCCGCTTCATCAGCCTAGTCGCCGACGGCCGTAACTCAACCCCCGCCGCTGTCCACGAGATTGCTCAGGGTCGTGTTTGGACCGGCGAGAAGGCATTGGGGTTAGGTTTAGTGGACCAGCTGGGCGACTTAAATGATGCTATTAAAGTGGCGGCTGAACTGGCCAATCTTGCAGAATACGAAGTGGATTATCGCCGTAAACCTCTCACGGTTTATGAACAGCTGTTGATGGAAATGAGCAGTAATATTAGTGCTTCTTTCACCGGCTTGGGTATCAACAGCTGGTTGCCGAATAGTTTGCGTCAGCAAGCTAAGGTGATTTTAAAGCCGCTGCAAGTATTGGATACCTTAACCGACCCGCGCGGTATTTATCTGTATTGCGACAGCTGTCCGCTCTGAATTTAGAAGACGTTCAGGGCCCTTCATTTAAAGGAAGCTCAAGGCTATTAATAGTAAGGCGCTCAGGGCTGAAGATTACATACCCGTCACCCCAGCGCAGGAACGAGCGGTTAAATATCCAATACCGTTTTCACAAAAGGTAAGGTCAGGCGTCGCTGTTCCTGTAGCGACGCGCTGTCCAACTTCTCAAGCGCGGCCATCAGCAATCGAATATCCCGCG
>DDDD01000113.1 GCA_002335945.1 Porticoccaceae bacterium UBA1989 | reverse complement strand
CCATCAGCAATCGAATATCCCGCGGCAGGCGATGTAACATAAACAGTGCTACCTCATCCGAGAGATACAGGCCACGACTGTTAGCGCGATACTGCAATAGCCGTCGGCGATCTGAGTCTTTGTAATCTGTCATTTGCAAGGTAACGCCAGACTTTAATCGTGAGGACAAATCATTCAGCTGCACATCCAGTTCATCCGGCGCCAAATGTGCCGACACAATTAAACGGGTACCGCCATCGCGACAGCGATTAAAGAAATGAAACAGTGGCTCCTGCCATTCTGGTTTGTAGGCCACCAAGTCTAAATCATCCAGACAGACAATCGGCGCATTCTCCAACCCTTCTAATACCTGCTCTGGCGGATAGTCTTTAACCTCGGCCATTGGCAAATAAATGGCACCCGCATTTCGGCCAAGAGCCGACTGCTGACAGGCTGCCTGCAACAGATGGGATAACCCAGAGCCCTCAGCACCAAATAGGTAGGCAAACTTGCGACCTTCATCTTTGAGCAGAAACGTCGCCATATGCTGAGGCGTGCCATTCGGCGCATAAAAGTTATCGAAGGTGGCCTGATCATCCAGCGCGATGGCCAGACTTAATTGTTGAAATCCGTTCACTTGCGTATCCAATTAAATTGTAATTGCCCTGTGTAGAGCCCGTCTTGATCGGTTTGGCTCTGCAACTTACCGCTGCGCACCAGTGCCGAATGGAGTAGTTCTGCACCGCCCTCTGCATCCACAGCAAGAGTTAACTGGTCTGCCTCGACGCCATGCACATCCAAGGACTCAACCAGCTCCAGATTTTTAAACAGTGCCAGTACCGATTCATAATCTTTAAATGAGGCCACGCCATTAATTTGCACCATCAGCTCATTGGTACTGATTTGCGGAACATAGGTAAATGACTCAGCCAGGCTATCTACCAACTCATTGACGGCACTAGTCATAAAGGGCTCGCCATAACTGGAACGAAAATCTTTTAGCTGACGGCGGCCAGAAGCTTGATACAACCAGGCGCCACGCACCTCACCAGAAGATGTGGTGTAAAAGCGCAGAGCAATCCAGCCATCGGCCTCATAACGCTGAGACGCGGCGTCGATTAAATTAGCGCGCAGACTCCAGGCCTCATTCACGGAAAGAGACAGCTGATCTTCAAGATCAAAGGCCGGCAGTATGTAAGGCATACCTCGCTCTTTCATGGCACGATCAAAGGAATTTAAAATTGACGGTGAGCTTTTTGCTTCCGTGTATTCATTAATAAAGCCCCGACCTTCACTGGGGTGATCTCGTAAAATCCACACCAATAGTTTGGGGCGGTTGGAGGGCAGCACCGGCAGCTTCGCCTGACGAATAAGTTGATCTATGCCCTTCTGCGAAAAACTGACCTCAAGACCAGTTTGCGGTTCGACGGTTGAATCTGATGCGGGCAAACTGCGAAAACCAACCCCAGCAACAAATGCATTTGGGTTGGTTAAAAAAGGGATTACATTGGGGGACTGTACAATTTTACTGTTGCCAGTGAGCTTAACCAGAACCTGATTTAGCGCTTCGCGAACACCCTGCTGTTGAGATTCTGACGATTGATCAACCACTGGAACCAGACCACTATAGAGGCCAGAAACTTCTTCAGCGAGAGAATGCAGGCTAAAACAGACCAAAATCAGCGCAAATATCCGTTTCAACGTCTTTTCTCCAATTTAATTTGCCTCATTGTACCAGTGCTTAATGAAAATTAGTCTGACTGTCTCTAAAATACCCCCTCCACAGAGGAAGCGTCTCCATGACCGAAAAAACTCAATCCTTGAGCTACAAAGATGCTGGTGTTGATATTGATGCCGGCAATGCCCTGATCGAAAAAATCAAAGGTGCAGCCAAACGAACCCGTCGTCCCGAAGTAATGTCAGGACTCGGAGGATTTGGTGCGCTGTTTGAATTACCCACAGGTTACCGCGAGCCCGTAATGGTTTCCGGCACCGATGGCGTAGGCACAAAATTGCGTCTCGCTCTAGATCATGGCAAGCACGACACGGTTGGTATCGATCTGGTCGCTATGTGCGTTAACGATCTTATTGTTTGTGGTGCAGAGCCTCTGTTCTTTCTCGATTATTACGCCACAGGCAAACTCGACATTGATACGGCAGCAGCCGTGGTTAATGGCATTGCCGATGGCTGTGAGCTGTCAGGTTGTTCATTAATTGGTGGTGAAACCGCCGAGATGCCTGGTATGTACGAAGGCGACGACTACGATCTGGCCGGCTTCTGCGTTGGTATTGCTGAAAAGTCAGAGTTGATCGACGGTACTAAAGTGGCTGTTGGCGACACATTGATTGGATTGGCCTCAAGTGGCCCACACTCCAATGGCTACTCGCTGATTCGCAAAGTACTGGAAGTCACAGGCACAGATCCCGCAGCCACAGAACTTGATGGCCAGCCATTGATTGATCTGCTGATGGCCCCCACCAAAATCTATGTGAAATCCCTACTTGGCTTAATTGCTCAGTCGCCAGTTCATGCCCTCGCCCATATCACCGGCGGCGGACTACTAGAAAATATTCCACGGGTACTGCCAGACAACGCCACCGCCATCATCGACACCAAGGCCTGGACACGTCCAACCGTCTTCGACTGGATACAGCGTGGCGGTAATATCGACGAACATGAAATGCACCGCACCTTAAACTGTGGCGTGGGCATGGTGATCTGTGTACCCGCCGAAACTGCGCAGTCTGCTATCGACTTCCTAACCGCCAACGGCGAGACGGCCTTTATTCTAGGCACAATCGAAGAGAGCAAAGAAGGTCAGGAACAGGTGCAACTAATCGGACTCGCTGAATGACTGAAAGCCTGTCAGCCACTAAAAAAGCACGGCTCGTCGTGCTTATTTCTGGCAGCGGCTCAAATTTACAGTCATTTATTGATGCCTGTGAAAACGGCAGCCTCAACGCAGAGGTTGGTGCAGTCATTAGCAACAAAGTCGGCGTTAAAGGCCTCGAGCGTGCTGCTCAGGCCGATATTCCCGGCATAGTCATCGACCACCGCGCCTTTGACTCCCGTGAAGAATTCGACGAAAACCTCGCCGATCTAATCGAGAGTTTTAATCCAGATCT
>DDDD01000076.1:3830-4286 GCA_002335945.1 Porticoccaceae bacterium UBA1989 | reverse complement strand
AAACGTGTTTCACGAACAGTAAGGTTGATTTTTACTATATTATCATCCTTAGCGAGTAGTTATATATTACCACTCTTGCCACATTAGACAAATTAAAAGGCGAGATCATTCTTGTAATGGGCACAGTTGAGTGCGCAATGAAATTAATTATCAAGCATAAATGCACGTGTGATGGATTTCAGTTCAAGGTACTAATAAAAATAGGGAGGGGGTTCCTATGAGTTTCTATAAAAATAAATTTCAAAAATCTACAGCACAGGTTGTGTTGGGTTCTGCAATTTTAATCGGCCATACATTCGCGTATGGCGCACTTGAAGAAATTATTGTTACTGCTCAAAAACGTTCTGAGTCTCTTCAGGATGTTCCTGTTGCAGTTAGTGCCTTTACCGCAGAGCAAATGAAAACATTGGGTGTCACCGATGCCAGTGATTTAGTGGATATTACGCCGGGATTTTC
>DDDD01000076.1:277-3815 GCA_002335945.1 Porticoccaceae bacterium UBA1989 | reverse complement strand
CATTTAACGGCGTCATCTGCGGTAGGACAGTATTTTGACGGCATCACTTTGACCAGTGGTTATCATGCCAGAGCGGCACTTTACGATATGGAGCGCGTAGAGGTGCTTAAAGGTCCACAGAATACCCTTTTTGGATTAAACACTACGGGCGGTGCAGTTAATTACATCAGTAATAAACCGATAATTGGTGCCGGGACTCAGGGTAGTGCCAGTGTAAACTGGGGCAGCAATAGCCATATGGAAACAGAGTTTGCAGTGGGTTTCGATATATCTGATACCTTGGCGGCGCGTGTTGCTATGCAAACCATTGATGATAATGGCGCCTTTACCTCCGTTAGCAATGGCAAAAATTATGGCGACGACGATACTAAGAGCGGTCGTGTCTCATTGTTGTGGGAGCCAAATGATCAGGCTTCAGTTACCTTTAATGTGCATTCTCTTAGGAGTCAAAATAATAGTACAGCCGTAAAGGCCGTCGGTACTCGATCAGCGGACGGATCTGGAGGGGTCTGTGTTGATGCTCCCATGGGTGTTGTCGATTTTGAAGCAGATACGAGCTGTCTTGGTCGTGATGGCGGTGCGACTGGTGAGGCGGCGTCTGACCCCTCCACTGGCGATTGGAAGTTGACCGCACAGGATGTTGGTTTAGAGGACATATCGACAGATGGCTTCTATCTGAAAATTGATTATGATCTGGGCTGGGCTACTTTAAACTCCATTACTTCACTGGATACGCTCACCTTTAAAAACGCCAATGACAATGACGGTAGTGATACTCTTAACTTGCATACATTCCAGCAGGACGATCGCGATACCTTTCAGCAAGAAATACGTTTAATTTCCAATGGTGATGAGGACTATCGCTGGATAGCGGGCGTTTACTTACTTGATGAAGAAGCAGATTCATATACAGGTTTGCGAGGTTCAGCAGGTAAGTTTGGTGGCGGTAACAAGATCCCAAGTGTTGAACTGGATCATACCAAGGAAAACTTTGGTATTTATTTCCAGGGAGAATACGATTTCAGTGATGCACTGACCTTAACCACTGGTGTGCGTTATTCAGATGAAGAGATTGTGGGAAATTATAGACCTTCTTCCCCAAGCGTTGCAGGTGCGGGAACACATACATTGTATTTCTCAGATGATGTCGCCACACTGGTTGCTGAACAAAATCCTGGCACTGCTGAGTATGATGCCAATGGCTATGAAATTGCTCGCCAAATAAAGCAAACCCTCGATAATAAAGATGTGGGTTATACGGTCAAATTGGATTGGAAAGCAACGGAGGACTCTA
Organism: Porticoccaceae bacterium UBA1989; assembly: GCA_002335945.1. Lineage (GTDB taxonomy): Bacteria > Pseudomonadota > Gammaproteobacteria > Pseudomonadales > Porticoccaceae > HTCC2207. The sequence continues at coordinate 2,521 of DDDD01000076.1, read as the reverse complement.
TGGTTTATGCCAGCGTATCCAGGGGCTTTAAAGGTTCTGCTCTGGATACCAGACCTGTCTACGCACTATTCCCGGTTGCCAATGTAATTAATTCTCTGGAAGATACAAAGCTAGAGCCAGAGTCCCTAGATGTTTGGGAGCTTGGTTATAAAGGTATGTTTTGGGATAACCGCATTGAGCTGGATGCCTCGACGTTCTTCTACACCTACGAAAATCTGCAACAGTTTGTATCTGCCGCTGGCGGTCTTCCACGCTTAGAAAATGCACCGGAATCTGAGATCACAGGGTTTGATGCCAATGTAAGATATGCTGGTGACAGTGGCTTATACCTACAAGCAGGTGTTTCTATCCTTGATACAGAGGTAACTGAATCGGGCGATAGCAGCTTTGCTGAGGGCGCTGAGCTAGCAATGGCACCGGAGGTTTCATTTAACCTCTTAGCCTCTCAGAGCTTCCAGCTTGAGAGTGGTAACGAACTTAATCTGACTGCCAACATCGCCCATACCGGTGATCAGGTCAAATCGACAGCGACCAATGGCAATGCAAATGTTGTCGATCAACTTACCCAAGAGGCCTATACTCTAGTCAATGGCAATCTTACCTATCGATTTGGTGACGCAGGTCAGTATGCATTCTCCCTTTATGGAAGAAACCTGACTGATGAACAGTATTGTGGACATATACTGGTTAACGATGGTAACGCCATATTGGCGGGCCCAAATCCAAAAAGTGGCAAAAAGGATACCAACCAGTCAGTACTATGCCGTGTAACCAACGCTTCTACACGCACCTTCGGCGCTTCAATCAGCGTAGACTTTTAGGCCCCTGGTTACACATACTAGCTCCCTTAGTATGTAAGAAAACCTCCTCGGAATTGATTAATCTTGAGGAGGTTTTCTAATCTATCGTTGTAAAATTATTAATATAGGAACTGGCAGAGTGAATAGAAAAGGCACAGGTTTTTCATTGTCGGTATCCATCATCATGGGTGCTTTTTTAGCTGCTGGTACTGCGATTGCCAAAGATCCCGATCCCAGTCGCTTACTGATCAGTCGCAATGCAGAATTTAACAAGGAAATCCTCAGGGTTTCTGACAATGTCTATACCGCCGTTGGCTATGCGGTCTCGCCCGTCAGCATGATTGTTGGTCCGCAAGGCATAGTGATCATCGACGCTGGATTAGATGTGGCTAGCAGTCGAGAAATACGAGCGGACTTTCGGCGCATTGTCGATAAGCCAGTCAAGGCGATTATCTTTACTCATGGGCATCCCGATCATACTCATGGTGCTTCCGCCTTTATGGATTCAACAGATGTTCAGGTGTGGGCCCGCGAGGGTTTTCCCCATGAGCAGCATGCGCTTGAGTCGGCTGGCATTCTGATTCAAAAAAAACGCGGTAAGAAACAGGCGGGGTTCGCTTTATCCCCTAAGCAGCGTATTAATAATGGCATTGCCAAAGCATTTTGGCCCAGTAGAAAGGGCGGTATATTTTCGGCCGATCACAAAGTTAATCCCACTCATATATTCAACTCAGAGCGTCAAAAACTCAGTGTAGCTGGTCTAGATTTAGAGCTGGTTGCCGCTACAGGAGAAACCGATGATGGCCTTTATATTTGGTTTCCCGCTGAGCATGTGGTATTTGCAGGTGATAATTTTTACAAGTCATGGCCCAATTTATATGCACTTCGCGGCACGCCTTACCGAGACATTAGAGGCTGGGCCAATGTGATCGATATGATAATGCAGGAGGGCGCTGTCGCCCTAGTAGGCGGTCACACTCGCCCAATAATTGGTAAGGACGATGTTAACCAAATGCTCGCCAACTACAGGGATGCAATACTCTTTCTATTTGATAAGACTGTTGAAGGCATTAATAAGGGGCTGACCCCGAATCAACTGGTCGACTATGTAGTGCTGCCGGAGAAGTATAAAAATCTTGATTATCTGCGTCCCTATTATGGCAATCCCGATTGGGCAGTTCGCGCGATCTTTAGTGGCTATCTGGGTTGGTTTGATGGCAATGCGACAAACCTGTTTCCCTTAAATGATAAGCAGGAAGCGCAGCGCATCGTCAAGATGTTAGATGGTCAGGATGCGCTAAGTGATTTGATTACTGGTGCCATAAATGAGCAGGACTATCAGTGGGCAGCTGTGTTGTGTGACTACCTTTTGTCCGTTGACCCAAAAAATAAAGCAGCCATGCTCCGTAAAGCAGATGCATTGACCGCACTGGCACAAGACAAG
>DDDD01000076.1:0-218 GCA_002335945.1 Porticoccaceae bacterium UBA1989 | reverse complement strand
CTTTTGGACGCCTAACTCGCGTCCGGATAGCCACTCTAATTAATAATTTTTAATAGTTGGATATGCTTATGTGGCGAATATTATTCTTAGCTGTGCTGTTGAGCGCCTGTAGTCAAGATGAAGATCTGGGTACAGCTCAAAATGCTCAGGCTATCCAGTCTCGCCCTAATATTTTACTGATCGTTGCCGACGATCTCGGTTACTCGGATATAGGTGCA
>DDDD01000101.1:8351-12368 GCA_002335945.1 Porticoccaceae bacterium UBA1989 | reverse complement strand
ATTTAAGGTAACGTTTAGGTAACTATAAAAGGGTAATAAAGTGGCAGTAGAAATCGTAACAGTTCCAGATCTTGGTGGTGCAGAGAGCGTCGATGTAATTGAATTGAATTTGACCCCAGGTGATGCCGTAGAACTGGAAGATTCCCTAATAGTACTAGAGTCTGATAAGGCCAGTATGGATGTGCCTAGCCCCTTTGCCGGTTCCCTGGTTAAATATCTAGTGGCTGACGGCGCAACCGTTAAGGTCGGCGATGCCATTGCCGAGATTGAAACTGGTGCTGCTGAACAGTCTGCGCAAGAAGAGGCACCTGTTGAAGAGGAAGAGCCTCAGCTAGATAAAGAGCCTAAGCCAGAAAAAGAGCCTCAGCCAGCAGCAGAAGCTCCATCTGTTGAGTCTGAGCAATTAATCGTTGTCCCTGATATTGGCAGCGACGATGAAGTCGATCTAATTGAGATTTCCATTGCCATTGGTGATCAGGTTGAAGAGGGCGATACCTTAGTTGTCTTAGAATCAGACAAAGCAACCATGGATGTGCCTTCCTCCCATTCAGGCAAAGTCATTAAAATTCTCGCCGCCGAAGGCGACAAGTTGCGGACTGGCAGTCAGGTCGCGATTTTGCAGGTGTCGAACGCTGAGGCAGAAGTAATCGCTGTTCCAGTAGAGGCAACACCGGTTGCGACTGAGGCTAAAAGTCCGTCAGTAGCGCCAGCAGCAGCCTCAGCCTCAGCACCGACTGTAATATCTGCCCCAGCTGCTACAGAAGGCAGTGCGTCAGCAGATGTCTATGCAGGCCCCTCGGTACGGATGCTAGCAAGAGAGCTTGGCGTTAGCCTCGAAAAGGTTTCAGGTACAGGTCCCCGTGGCCGTATTCAAAAGAACGATGTCGATAGCTACGTAAAGAACGCGCTAAACAACCCTGCATCAACATCTACCGGCTCAGGTATTCCTGAGGTACCTGTTGTCGACTTCAGTCAGTTTGGTGAGACCGAATCTATCAAGCTGACCAAGATTCAAAAACTGACTGGCAGCAACATGCAGCGCAACTGGCTGAATGTTCCCCATGTTACCCAGTTTGATGATGCAGATATTACAGAACTTGAAGACTTCCGTAAGTCACTTAAAACCGAGGGCGAAAAGCGCGGTATCCGCGTGACTCCCGTCGCATTCTTGATCAAAGCTATTGCTGCCTCGTTGCATGCCAATCCTGAATTTAATCGTTCGCTGGCGGGCGATGGTGAACATGTTATTCAAAAGCATTACATCAATGTCGGCATGGCCGTAGATACGCCTCGCGGTCTGATGGTTCCGGTTATTAAAGACGCCAATGAAAAAGGCATCTGGGAAATTTCTGAAGATATTATGTCGCTGGCCGGTCTGGCCCGTGATGGCAAGCTCAAGCCTTCAGATATGCAGGGTGGTTGTTTTACGCTGTCTAGCTTAGGCGCCATTGGCGGAACGGGTTTTACCCCGATCGTTAATGCGCCCGAAGTTGGTATTCTAGGGGTTTCAAAATCTCAAATGAAACCGGTGTGGAATGGCAGTGAATTTGCCCCACGACTGACGTTGCCCCTGTGTTTATCCTACGACCATAGAGTAATTAATGGTGGCGATGCGGGCCGCTTTATGACCCATCTGGTAAAACTGTTGAGCGACATACGTTATCTCGCGCTATAATTTCGGCTCTTGGTAACGTTTATTCATTAGAGAAAAATTATGGGTCTGCAATTTCTGCACACAATGGTTCGTGTTTCGGATCTTGAGCAATCACTGGCGTTTTACTGTGAGGGTTTAGGGTTAACTGAGATGTATAGAAAGGACAGTGAAAGAGGGCGTTTTACGCTGGTTTTTCTCGCCGCAGCTGACGATCTTGATACGGCCCATAAGCACAGTGCTCCGGTTATTGAGCTGACCCATAACTGGGATCCTGAAGAATATACCGGCGGCCGCAACTTTGGTCACCTGGCTTATCGCGTCGATAATATCTATGAAACCTGTGAGCAACTTATGCAAGCCGGCGTGACTATTAACCGTCCGCCACGTGATGGCCATATGGCCTTTATACGCTCACCAGACAATATATCTATCGAATTGCTACAGCAAGGCGATGCGCTTCCAGTACTCGAGCCCTGGGCATCAATGGAAAATATTGGTGAGTGGTAACTAGGCAGGGACCTGTCTTTTAGCCGGGTCCTCTAGGTCACAGTTTCGAACTCTACAGCTGCGCTTACTCCTTTCTCTTACTCTTTCTCTTATTAAGCCTGAGCCTTCTTAAAGGGCAGCAGGTCTTCCGCCTGTTGCATATGGCTATCAATTGATCGTTCTTCCTGGGTTAAAAACCGTGCAATGGCATCTCTAAATTCGGGATGCCTGATCCAATGTAAGGAGTGGGTTTTAATAGGTTCAAAGCCGCGCATAAGTTTGTGTTCTCCCTGAGCACCGGCGTCATAGCGCTGTAATCCCCGCTCGATGGCAAACTCAATGCCACGGTAATAGCAGAGTTCAAAATGCAGGTAGGAAAACTCAGCGACACTTCCCCAGTAGCGTCCATACAATGTATCTGAATCGAAAAAGTACAGTGCACAGGCGATGGGAATGCCGTCTTGGCTGGCCACAGCCATGGCAATTTGCTCAGGCATGGTCGTGGCTATTTCAATGAAAAAGGGGCGAGTTAAATAGCCTCGAGTGCCATTGCGTTTGGCATAGGTACGTTCATATAGCTGATAGAACAGCCCCCAAATTTCCTCGCTGATATCTGTGCCCACCAACACCTCAACGTCGATATTCTGGCGGACAATTTCGGCGCGCTCTTTGCGTACCATTTTGCGTTTGCGGGAATTCATGGTACCAAGAAAATCATCAAAGCTCTGAAAGTCGCGATTGTGCCAATGGTATTGCACGCCGCTTCTCTGTAATAGGCGGGGATCATTGAAGAGCTCTAGCTCCCGGGCCTGAGGGAACAGCAGGTGCCAGCTTGAGGCATCTGTTTCATCGGCAACGCTCAGCACCTCTTCGAAAAGCTGATTGCAATGATTCTGCCCAAGCAGCTCTATACCACGTATTCTGGGACCTGTAGAGGGCGTGAAGGGGATCGCGGTGAGCAGTTTGGGAAAGTATTCGAGACCATTCTCATGGTAGGCATTGGCCCAGGCATGATCGAAAACATATTCACCCATGGAATGTTCTTTGAGATACAGGGGCATAAACCCGGTTTGATCCCCGTCCGCAAGTGATAGATGGATGGGCTGCCAGCCAGACTGTTCAGAGGCACTTTTGCTGTTTTCTAATGCCTGCAGAAACTCTGGCCGCATAAACGGGTAGGGAAGGTTTTTGGGCTGGGTCATTAAAACGCCTAGTTGAGTGCACTACTTCTTTGTACGTGCGGCAGCGTTTTACGTGCCACAGCCTTTGTTTTCGCCACAGCCTTTTTTCGCGCCACAGCCTTTTATGCTCTGCAGCTTATCGAGTGCCGCAGTCATTTATGTGCCACAGCATAGCATCGGCGTGGTTTTAAGTCCTGAACAAACCTTACTAGATTAGGGCCAGTGCTGTATCATTGCCGCTGCAATTTCAGCACCTGCCACTAACATAATGTATGGAGACAGCGACATGATAATTAAGCCCCGCGTTCGCGGCTTTATGTGTATCACTACACACCCGACTGGCTGCGAAGCCAATGTCAAAAATCAAATGGATTTTATTAGCGCTCAGGGCCCGATAGAAAACGCCCCTAAGCGTGTGTTAGTTATCGGTTCGTCTACTGGGTATGGCTTAGCGGCCCGCATCACAGCAGCCTTTGGCGGCGGTGCTTCGACCCTGGGTGTCTTTTTTGAGAAGCCGGGTACCGAGACCAAGCCCGGCACTGCTGGCTGGTATAACAGCGCAGCCTTTCACAAATTTGCCGAGCAGGATGGCCTGTATGCCAAAAGCCTGAACGGCGATGCATTTTCCGATGATGTAAAACAGCGCACAATCGATACCATCAAGGCAGATTTAGGTCAGGTAGATCTGGTTATCTA
>DDDD01000101.1:0-8279 GCA_002335945.1 Porticoccaceae bacterium UBA1989 | reverse complement strand
ACCGACAAAGAAACCATTCAAGAATTCAGCCTAGACGCGGCCAGTGATAAGGAGATTTCTGACACAGTGACCGTAATGGGTGGCGAAGACTGGCAGATGTGGATGGATGCTCTGAGCGAGGCCGGTGTGCTGGCCGATGGCGCTAAAACTACAGCCTTTACCTATATTGGTGAGAAGATCACCTGGGATCTCTACTGGGATGGCACCATTGGCCAAGCTAAGAAAGATCTGGATACCAAGGTGCTGGCCATTCGCGACAAGTTGGCTGCCACCGGCGGCGACGCTCGAGTCTCGGTGCTTAAAGCCGTAGTGACCCAGGCCAGTTCAGCGATTCCTATTATGCCTCTCTATTTGGCCATGCTGTTTAAAGAAATGAAGCTCGACGGCAGCCACGAAGGCTGTATCGAACAGCTCTATCGACTGTTTACCGAATGCCTGTACAACGACAGCCCAAGAACAGATGAAGAGGGTCGCCTGCGTGTTGATGAGCTAGAGATGCGTCCAGAAATTCAGGCTAAGGTTGCCAATGCCTGGGCAAATATCAGCACCGAAAATCTCCATGAGACAACGGATTTTGTAGGCTATAAGCAGGAGTTTTTAAAGTTATTTGGGTTTGAAGTCGATGGCGTCGACTATCAGACTGAGGTAAATCCAGATGTTGCCATTGGCAATCTAATCTAAGGCCCAGCAAAATGAGCTCTAAAGGTACGCAGTTCAATACCAGCCTATTGCACCCGCGCCACTGGCCAATCTGGCTGGCCTTTGGCCTGTGGCGCGCGGTCACTGCGTTGCCGTTTCCATTGTTATTACTGCTGGGTAAGGGAATTGGGTTGGCTATTTATCGCTTCCCCAGTCGCCGAAAAACCATTGCCAAACGTAATATTGAGCTGTGCTTTCCAATGCAGACCCCAGAGCAGAACGAAGTCATGCTCAGAGCAAATTTCATTAGTACGGGCATTGCCTTTATGGAAGTGGGAATTGCCTGGTGGTGGTCTAAAAAACGTTTTGCCAAGCTGTTGCAGTTTGAAGGGTTGGAAAATCTCAGTGCGGTGAAAGGTCGCGGCGTTATGTTGCTGGGTATTCATTACACCACCCTAGAGATAGGCACTGCGGCTATTTCCTCGGTGTTTCAAATGGACGGCATGTATCGCGCCCATGGCAACCCTGTCTATGATTTTTTACAGGCCCGTGGCCGACTTAATCAGGGGCTGGGAGATGGCATGGTATTCGAGCGCAGAGATGTGCGCGGCACCATGAAGGCCCTTAAGAAAGGCCGGTCTCTCTGGTATGGCCCAGATCAAGACTATGGTCTTGGCCAGGGCCTGTTTGTTCCGTTTTTTGGTATTCAGGCTGCGACTGTTTATGCGACAGCAAGGTTTGCCGAGAAAACTGGGGCTGCTGTAGTGCCCTTTAGCCATGTGAGACTGCCCGGCTCTCAGGGATACAAAATTACCGTTTATCCAGCACTTGAAGATTTCCCCGTGGGAGATGACCTTGCGGATACCCGCCGAATCAACGGGATCGTTGAAGAGATGATCCTACTGCAACCAGAGCAATATCTGTGGGTGCACCGACGCTTTAAAAATCGCCCCGAAGGCGAGGCCGATTTGTATAATTTGCCTGAGAAAAAGAAAAAACGCCGTTAAGCCGATTGGGACTGAGGTTTCACTTGTGCCACTACAGGCCCATCAGTACCATTGCCCGATTGGCGGTTGGGTGGTGCACTTTTTGAGTGCTATCGATTAGCTGCTACTTGTTAAGTAATAAATGTATTTAGAGGTTAAGGAAAAAAATGATCACAGGAAGTATTGTCGCACTGGTTACCCCCCTGCATTCTGATTCGCTGGAGGTAGACTGGGATGCGCTTAAAAACCTTGTCGAATGGCATATAGAGCAGGGCACTAATGCCATTGTTGCCGTAGGCACCACAGGTGAGTCAGCAACCCTAGATGTCTCTGAACACAGTGCGGTTATTCGCCGGGTGGTGGATCAGGCGGCTGGGCGTATCCCCATTATTGCCGGCACGGGCGCCAACAGTACACGTGAAGCTATAGAGTTAACAAAGGCTGCAAAAGACGCTGGCGCAGACGCCTGTCTGCTCGTCACGCCCTATTACAATAAGCCCACTCAAGAGGGCTTATATCTGCACCATAAAGCCATTGCAGAAGCCGTTGCTATCGATCAGATTCTTTACAACGTGCCAGGACGAACGGCCTGCGATATGCAGGTTGAAACTGTTCTGCGTCTAAGTGCCATTGATAATATTGTGGGTATCAAAGAAGCCACCGGCGACCTGCAACGAGCTGAGCAGCTTGTTGCTCAGTGCCCCGCTGATTTTGCCGTTTATTCCGGTGATGACCATACCGCCCGAGAGCTCATGTTGTTGGGTGGCAAGGGTGATATTTCAGTGACGGCAAACGTTGCTCCAAAACTGATGTCTGAAATGTGCGCAGCTGCACTTGCAGGTGATGCGGCTAAGGCTGCGGAGCTGGATGCAGTGTTATTGCCCGTGCACGATGCTATGTTTGTTGAAGCTAACCCGATTCCAGTCAAGTGGGCTGTCAGCCAGCTGGGATTGATGGAGAATGCATTGAGACTACCAATGACAGTGCTCTCCGATCAATATCATCAGCAAGCGGCGGCTGCACTAAAAAGTGCCAAACTGATTTAATAAGCTATTTGTATTTACTAAGCGCTTAATAATAGCGCGCACAGGGGCTACAAAATAATGAAACAGATTCTTACCGGATTTTCCGTTGTACTTATTTTAAATCTGACCGGCTGTGGCTGGTTGGGGTTACGTGATCGTTCTAACGATTACCTGTTGGCAGAGGAAACTCAGCCAACAGTAGTGCCTGCAGATTTAGACAGTGCGACTCTGGGTCAGATATATCCGATTCCAGTGATTCCGGTAAATTCTGTGGAGCTGGTGAGCTATGAGGTTCCCCGACCACAGCCCGCCTCTGTGAATACTTTTGAACAGCTAGTGAAGATACAGTCTGTTGAAGGCCGTCGTTGGATTCTAATTAATATCTCTCCCAGTGAAGCCTGGCCCCGCGTTCGCAATATCCTCAACCGTAACGGTATTCCCTCTGCCAAGGCCGAGGGTTCATCGGGTATTATTGAAACTGTCTGGGTCAACTTTAATTCAGACGAAGACAGCGCTCACCGCTTTCGCTTTCAAATAGCGCCAGGCGTGCAGATCGACAGTACTGAGATCTCCGCGTTGCATCAGCAGGCTGCTAAAGGCGAAGAAGAGGGCTTGGACTGGCCTGAAAAATCACAGAACGAAACTCGGGAATCAGATATGCTAAGTCTGGTCGCCAATGATCTGGCCTCTGCGTCAGAATACGCCAGCGTGTCTCTACTCGCACAGGATATTGGTGGTGAAGCCAAGGTCGAGATAGTCACCCCAGCAGTCGCTGACCCCTATATTCAGGTGAAGCTGAGTTTTGACCGTACCTGGGCTTCTATTAGCTATTCAGCAGATCGCGGTGGTTTTGTTACCGTAGACAAGAATCGCTCTGAAGGTGTCATGTACGTTAATTACACTGAAGAAACCACGGATGAACCTGGGTTCTTTAATCGCTGGTTTGGCGGTGGTGCCGGTGATGAAATTCTTGACGTTAACTATCGAGTGCTGGTGGAGGCCGTTGGCGGCAGTGTTGAGGTCCGTATTATAGGCCCCGACGGTGAGGGCTTGAATCAAGCCGAGTCACTGCGCCTGTTAAAAGTACTACGGGGCAATATGTCCTAAGGCAGCTCGCGCAATGCGATTTGCATCTCTGGGCAGCGGCAGTAAAGGCAACGCCACTTTAATCGAGTGGCGTGATACCTGCGTTATGGTCGACTGTGGCTTCTCTATCAAAGAGACTACCCTGCGAATGGCTAAGCTGGCAAAGCAGCCACAGGATCTCAGCGCCATCTTAGTGACCCATGAGCACAGTGATCACTGGAAAGGGGTTATGCCTCTGGCCAATAAGTTTGGTATTAAGGTCTATCTGACCGCCGGCTGTTTAAAAAGCCGTGACCTGAAAAATCCCACCACCGATTTCCGTATCATCGATAGTCATACCGAATTTCAGGTGGGGGATTTAACGGTTACCCCAGTCCCTGTTCCTCATGATGCCAGAGAACCTGTTCAGTACCTGTTTAACAGCCTTAATCACAAGCTTGGTGTGCTGACCGACATTGGGTCTCTAACGCCTCATGTGGAAGCACAGTACGATAATTGCCATGGACTCCTACTCGAGGCCAATCATGACCTCGATATGTTGGCTATGGGACCCTACCCAGCATTTTTAAAAGATCGCGTCAGCGGTCAGTGGGGGCATTTGAATAATCAGCAAACTGCTCGATTATTGGCCAATGTTGATCAAAGTCTGATCCAGCAGCTAGTGATTGGCCATATCAGTGATAAGAACAATAGCCTGGAAAAGGTTCGCGTTGCGGTCGAAGAAGTCTACACAGGACAGGGCAGCCTTCACTATGCCTGTCAGCAAGAAGGTTTTGACTGGTTAGAGCTAATTTAGTCCCAACTTCTCCAGTCAAATTGGCTTGTTATAAAGTTATTAAGCACTTTTAATTCAAGCTGGCAATGGAAAGTAGTGAAAAGTTTTCAGTTAAATTGGATTTTTTTCCACAGAGGCCTGTTTATTCTACAAACGGTCTTAACAAGTCGCGCTAAGTCATTGATATTCACCTGTTAAATATGTAACTCATTGATTTTTCTGGCTTTTTGCATCTGTACAAAAAATAACCAATCTAACAAAGATGCCCGATTTTTGGGGCTTATGGCGGGTTGCGCAGTGGTTAATCCACAAAGTTATCCACAGCTTCTGTGGATATGTTTCTGCACCAAAATGTCACCTTTGCAATTTGCAAATCACAAAATATAAAAACTACAGGCAGCTTTTCGGCCTGTAGAGGTCTTCGGCTAATAATTGCTCTAAACTAAGTAAATCCTTACAAGAAAGCCCGCTATTTCCCTGCAGATTAAGCCGTTTGAGGTCGCCAAAAAACATAAGAGGTTTGATAGTTTCAAGCTTATTACTGGATAGATTGATCGTTTCTAGCTTAGTAAAGCGATCTAGGCCGGTCAGGCTAACAATACCCCCATAGGAACAATTTAATAGTCTTAGGTCTTCTGCCACAGTAATTTTTTGATCACTAATAGCCTGGGCGACACAGTTGCGTAAAGCGGGATCGATGATCTCATAATCACTAAATAATACTGGTGGGGCGTAGATTTCACGCTCATTGATTGTTACCTGATAGCGATCGCAGGCAACAATAGTTAGCAGAGTAATAATGCTGAGTAAGATTTTCATATAAGGAGGTCGCTCGTAGGTCAGTTATTGAATTATATGGGGTAAAATAACACCATGCCTACTATTAAAATAACCTACTCGGATATTCGCTTACAGCAAGATGCTGAAACCCTAGCGGAGAAGCTTAATCTGCCATTAATTGATTTTGCTCAGATCCAACATACCCCTGAAGCTGAAATCGATTATTTTCTTGAATACGCCACAGAGGGTCTCTGTCTAAAGCCGGCGGTGCGCTCCAATCACGGGCCAGTGCGCTGTAACTTTAATAGCGGCGCCAATATTCACCGACGCAGACATGGTGGCGGTAATGGTCAGGCTATCGCCAAAGCCGTGGGTGTTTCGGGAAAGTTTGCCCCTCAGGTGCTGGATCTCACGGCAGGTCTGGGCGGTGATGCCTTTGTGCTGGCTGGACTCGGTTGTCAAATGCAGATGCTGGAGCGCAACCCCATTGTCCACAGCCTGCTCTCTGATGGCTTACAGCGCGCATGTCTTGAAGGTCTGGGTGATACTGAGCTGGCGGAGATTATGACCAGAATGAGCCTGCTAGAAGGGGACTCAGCAGCCTATTTAAACGCTCTGCCAGCAGATCAGCTGACCGATATTGTTTATCTTGACCCTATGTTTCCCGAGCGCAAGAAAAGCGCCAAGGTAAAGAAGGAGATGCAGGCCTTTCACGGCATAGTGGGTGCGGATGAAGATGCGGCGGCGTTACTTGATCTGGCTCTAGCGCGCGCCCGTTACAGAGTGGTGGTTAAACGCTCGGCCAGTGCGGGATATCTTGCTGATAGACAGCCTACCTATAGTCTGGAGGGCAAGTCGACGCGCTTTGATGTGTTTGCCCTGCAAAAATTACCCATCTGAATGCAGACTTCAAACCCGCTTTACTTGCGCATGGCTAAATAATTGCCCGATGCAGCCAATACAAATCCCATTACCGCCAACAGGGTCCATTGGTAGTCTTCAAATATTGTTGACAATATAATCGCCACAAAGGGAATCAGTAACCCACTGTAACCTGCCTTTTCCGGGCCAATTAAAATAAGCAATTTAAGGTAGGCACCAAAGGCCAAGATTGTTCCGAAGGTTGATAAATACACTAGAGAGGCAGTGTATTCGAAGCTACTGTCGTAAGAGAATGTAGCGCCAGTAACCAGGGCAATAATGAGTAGTGCAGCCGTGCCATAGAGCGTTCCCCAGGCATTAATGGCCCAAACTGAAATGCCTGTATTGCCATTTCGGGTTGCCACTATATTTCCCAGGGATGCGGTAAATACTGCAGCAAGTGCAAATAACGCGCCCTTAATAGCGCCGCTATTGGATTCGCTTTCAAATTTGGTTAGCTCAGGATAGAACAGCATACAGATGCCAGTCAGACCGATAATGCCACCGACAACGGTTTTAATGTCAATCCGGCGCTTTAGAAATATCCGCGCATTAATGATATTAAAAAATACGATCAGAGAGAACAGCACCGCAATAATACCGCTGGGTAAAAAGGTCTCCGACCAGTAGATCATCCAGTAATTGATCCCGAAGAGAGAAACACCCTGAGCAACCATAAAGCGATGATTACCTGGTTTCAGTGCGAGTGGAATGCCGCGCCACTTGCACCAGCCGAAGAGCAGCGCTGACGCCAGGGCCATACGATAGATCACTGAAATTAGCGGATCCACCTCACCCAGCTGAAAAGTAATGGCGATCCAGGTCGAGCCCCAGATAAGCACCGTAGAGGCATAGAGGAATAGGCTAGTCTGGTTCACTGTGTAAAAAGCTTGGCTAATAATCTCTGGTAGATTGACGTGAGGATATCAAGATCGGCGATATTTACGTTCTCATCGACCTGATGAATGGTCGCATTAACCGGTCCAAGTTCAACAACCTGGGTGCCCATAGGCGCAATAAAACGCCCATCGGAAGTGCCACCGGCGGTGGATAGCTCGGTTTCGATGCCGGTTACCTCTAGAATACTGGCAACGGCAGCTTCTACTAACGCGCCTTCAGCAGTAAGAAAAGCCTGACCACTGAGCTTCCAGTCCATTTCATAGTCGAGGCCATGCTTGTCGAGAATAGCCTCGGTGCGCTCGCGAAGTATCTGATCGGTTAATGCGGTCGAGAAACGAAAGTTAAAAGTGACTTGCAATTCGCCGGGAATAACATTGGTTGCACCGGTGCCGCCATGGATATTGGAGATTTGAAAGCTGGTAGCCGGGAAGAATTCATTACCCTCATCCCAGACCTCAGCCACAAGTTCGGTGAGTGCTGGCGTGGCACTGTGAATCGGGTTGCTGGCCAGATGGGGGTAGGCAACATGGCCCTGCTTACCTTTAATGCGCATGACACAGCCCAGTGATCCGCGGCGACCATTTTTAATCACATCACCACAGCGGGTCGTACTGGAAGGTTCTCCCACCAGACAGTATTCAGGGGTAATGCCTTGTTCTTGGAGCCATTCAACGACTTTTACAGTGCCATTGCTGGCAATACCTTCCTCATCACTGGTGATTAAAAAAGCAATGCGGCCGCTGTGGTTGGGATGTTCGGCAACAAACTGTTCGACGGCGACAACCATCGCGGCCAAAGAGCCTTTCATATCGGCGGCACCGCGACCATAGAGCTGACCGTCTTGCTCGGTGGGTTCGAAGGGTAGGTGAGTCCAGTCGCTTTCTGGGCCTGTGGGCACTACATCGGTGTGGCCGGCAAAGCATAGAATAGGGCCCGATTGACCCCGCACCGCCCAGAAGTTATCGACGTCATCAAAGCGTAGATGCTCAACCACAAAGCCAATGGCTTCCAATCGCTCGATCATTAGCTGTTGACAGCCCTTATCGTCCGGTGTGACCGAAGAGCGAGAGATAAGCTGTTTGGTTAATTCGAGAGTGGCAGAGTGCATGATAGGGGCCCTTTAAGTAATGGCTCCATTGTAGTGGCCAATTGTTTTTCAGGCTATAT
>DDDD01000149.1 GCA_002335945.1 Porticoccaceae bacterium UBA1989 | reverse complement strand
TGTGCGCCCAGATGCTCAGCGTGTCAGTACCAGTAGTAGCCGCAGTTTTCTATTAGCGACCTCGTTTATCAATACAGACAATCAGATGGCCACTATCGTAATGAACCATACGGATAAGCCCGTTGGCTACAACTTCTTTGTCGGTGAAGAACAGACCAAGCTCATTATTCCCCCCCGAGCGATGCAGACATTGGTTTACTAGAGGCTACAACGAGTCATTTAGGTTTTTCACTAACGTTCGCCCAGGCCTATTGGCCTGGGTTTTTTTTGTCTATAAAACGGACTGCTGTGCGGCGCGGTATTTAGTCGGCGTTACGCCTTCGAGTTTTTTAAAGAATGTGTAGAACACAGATTTGCTGTTGAAGCCGACTGTCAGATAAATATCGGTAATGGTAACCCCCTTGGATTCAGTCAACAGTCGCTTAGCTTCTTCTATGCGGTAGCGGTTGATAAACTCATAGTAGTTAACCCCAAAGTGGCGGTTAATTAGCATAGATAAATCCCTGGGCATTACATGCAGGGCTTCTGCCAGACGATCCAATGTAATGTCTGGTTCCATATAGATCTTAGTGTCGCGTATAGCGCCATCAACTTTGGCCGCCATTTCTGGCTGTAAAAATGCTTCCTCAGTTGGCTTCTTTACTGGGGCTGTATCACTGACCTGCTCGAAAGCACCAAAATAGCGGATGGCCGTGAACACCAATAAGTTCACCAAAATAAAGCTTAGGTAGTAACCGGTTAATCCAATAGTGCTGAGAATTTCTTGGCCGAGCACGAAGTCACCGAGGTTATTGGCTATCTTCGCGATCAAGAGCACAACCTCGGACAGAATAACCAGTAAAAATCCAATAACGAGTGCCCTAAGCCAGGAGACATGGATTTTCTCCATATTGGAGTTAGTGTTGCGTAATAGGTTGCTATAGCGGCTTATAAGCACAAAGCATGCGACTGCATAGCCGACTCTTATTAGCTTGCTAAAGAATTCCATGTACACATAGTTGTGGCTATAGACAAAGGATTCTGAGGTGATCAGGTGCAGGCGCACGTCGGCAGGTAGGGTATAGAATGTAGTGCCAATAAATAGAGCGAAGGCCGCTAAGGGGGCTAGGTGCAGTAGGTCAACTTTGGCCAGCCTAAAGTCTCGGAACACCAGTGACCTGAAGCATAGGAACAGAAGAGCTCCATCAAGGTAGTAGGCAATTCCGGGCAAGAAATGCAAAGCTGGGAATCTCTCCCTCGCGGTAAATTTAAAGTCCGCGCCCCAGAGAATTAGCTCGTTGATAGGGATCAGTGCATGAGCCAGTAAAAAGAAGGCTAAAAACCAAATGCTTGGCGTGTTTTTGTTATTGGTTAGGCACAGCAACCAACAACAAAACAGGCATTGCATCGCCGTCATTAATAATATGACATCGTGAAAATTGAATAACACTGCGTCGAATCTTAAAACGTCCATTTACCGCCTTCTATATGTCAAAGTATGTACGACTGATGCCGAACCTTTGCTCTCTTTAGAATTTGTTGGTATTAAAAATAGGCCTAAATAGCAGCGTACTCTCGGTCATGCTCCTATTTGGAGCCAATGAGGGCGCTATATGCCAACCTTTTTCGCCGAATAGTCCTCTCTGTGCGTTAAGAGCACCAAAAAAGGGCGCTGATTGAATAATTATCGGTCTCAAACTGCCCTGATTCATCTCCTAGTCAAGTGCCTGCCGCCTCAGATTGGCTTAGTTTTTTTTGGGACCTCTGCCTACAGCATAATTAATTGCAAATTAGTTGGTTTGTGGGGGGGCGGATGGACCTCATTGCCTCGTCTTATACCAATGCGTTAAAAGCGCATTTAATAAAAAAACTAATATTTCTTACTTTTGGGGAACAAATATGTTTAGAAAGTCAAAACTTTCTGTAGCAATCCTTGCCGCCGCCGGAACACTGGCAGCAGGTCAGGTTTTTGCTGACAGCAGTACGCTCGAAGAGGTTGTTGTTACCGGAATACGCGGTAGTCTTGAGAGAGCAATGGACACAAAGCGCGATGCCTCTGGTGTTGTTGATGCAATTTCTGCGGAAGATATGGGTAAATTCCCAGACACTAACCTGGCAGAATCGCTGCAGCGTATTTCCGGTGTATCGATCAACCGTGTAAACGGCGAAGGTTCTGAAGTAACTGTCCGTGGTTTCGGCGGTGGCTTTAACCTGGTAACACTCAACGGGCGTCAAATGCCTTCAGCTAACGTTGGTACTATTACGGGTAACCCGTTGGATCAAGGTTCTTCAGGAAGCAGCCGTTCGTTTGACTTCTCAAACCTGGCATCTGAGGGTGTTCGTGGCCTACAGGTCTATAAAACAGGCCGTTCATCTGTAGCAACCGGTGGTGTAGGTGCAACAATTAATGTTGAAACCATCAGACCTCTAGAATCAGAGGGAACTCAGGTCAGTCTTGGTGTTAAAGCCGTAAATGATTCTAGCGGCGACGACATCACTCCAGAAGTAAGCGGTTTATACAGCTGGACTAATGACAGCGCTACTTTGGGTGTTTCTGTATTTGGTAGTTTCCAAGAGCGTGACTCTGGTAGCCGTCATGCGAGTGTTGAAGACTTCAACTTACGTACCTGGGATAGCACTAACGCAGACAACTTAAAGAACTTAGGTATTGTTGATGGCGCTACTATCGTCAATGCCCCCAACGACGGTCAGTTAGTATATCGACCTACTAACCTCGGTGTAGGATTCAACGAAGACAAGCGAGAGCGTACCAATGGCTTGCTAACTGTTCAGTTTGCTCCTAACGATGAAATGACGTTTACAGCTGATGTTGCCTATGCAGAAAACATTCAAGATTCTACTTCTTTGATTGATGGCGTATGGTTTAACGGCACTGTTGATTATGTTGAGTATGACGGTAATGCAGTTGTTGCTGCTCCCGTAATATTTGCAGAAGACGTTTCTGGTGGTAAGGATTTCTTCTTCCAGAATCTCGCGATGGGCACTAAGGACACTCTAGACTCAATCGGTTTGAACTTGGATTGGAATGTAAGCGACAAGCTGAACCTGCGCTTTGATCTTGCCTCTTCAGAAGCTGAAAGTGGCGGAAATGGTCCTCAAGGCAACAACGTACTTCGTATGAACGTTGCAGGTGCTACGGCAGGTTGGCAGGCAGTCGATTTTGGTCAAGAAATACCTCAGGGTATTGTTTCTGTTGATGACACTAAAACGAGTGGTACAACAAATGGCATTTTCGATCTAGCTGATGTTGGATCTCAGGTTACTCAGTTTGCAAAATCTGGCCAGGTGGCCAAGCTTGATCAGTTCTCTTTTGATGGAACTTTTGCTGCTTCTGATAGCATTGAAGTCGACTTTGGTCTGGGCTTTATGAGTGCCGACATGCGACAGACTCGCACATCCGGTTCTAGTGGACTGGGTGGTTGGGGTGTTGATGTTCCTGGTGATATCCCAGAAGGTCTTATTACTCAGGTTAGCACTCTCGATAAGTTTGACTATAAAGGATCTGGCGTTGCTGGTGTTTCTCAGCCTGCTGGAGAGACCGCACCGATTGCCTTGGGTTCTGTCTCATGGCAGGGTGATCCGCTGACATTGCTAAACGCGATGGCACCAATTTATGGTCTCGATCCAAACAACATGCCTATTAATAGCACTGCTGATAATCAGGTTGAAGAAGATACCGTCTCTATTTATGGTCAGGTTAAGATGGATGGCGAGCTGGGTGGATTAGCCGTCAACGTAGTTACAGGTCTCCGTTGGGAAGAAACTGAAGTGACGTCTACGTCGCAGCAATCAATTCCTAGCGCTTTGGTTTGGGAGTCAAATAATGACTTCGCCTTCACACTTGGTTCTGGTGTAGACAGTATTCAGGATGACTACACTTACAGTTCACTGTTGCCAAGCTTGGACATATCTGTCGATATTACTGACAACTGGAAGGCTCGTGCGTCGTTTAGTAAGACTCTTGCTCGCCCAGGGTATAACGATATGTACACTGCTACCTCAGTAGGAACTCCGCCTCGCATAACCCACCTAGGTGACCAACCTTCGGCTACCAAGGGTAATGCGCGATTGGATCCATTGGAATCAAGCAACTTCGACTTGTCGGTTGAATATTACTATGGCGAAGCTAATTACTTCTCAATCGGTTACTTCCAGAAAAATGTATCTAACTTTGTTGGTATCCAGCAGGCCGATCAATCGTTATTTGGCCTGAGAGACGCGACAGCATCTAACAGCACCTTCTTAGCTGCAGCCGTTACTCAGCTGGCTTCTATCGGTGTGGCGGAAAGTGAAGATACGCTTTTCTCTATGACTGCGATTCTGCAAAATATGTCAGACTTCACTGAAACAACTGGCGCTGCAGCTTATCAGGCAGCTCAGGGAGCAGCGGTATCTGAACAGGCGTTCCATGAATCTATCTTTAGTGAGTACGACGTAACCGCTGTAGCAACAGATCCGTTAGTAGAATTCGCGGTGAAGAGCCCAACCAACTCGCAGGATGCAGAAATCTACGGTTTTGAAGTTGCATCGCAGCATTTCTTTGGTGATACAGGCTTCGGTTATCTGTTTAACTACACTACTGTAGAAGGCGATATTGGCTACGATAATGGATCCGATCCTACTGAAGACCAGTTTGCACTTCCTGGCCTAAGTGATAGTCTCAACCTTGTGGGAATTTACGAGAAAGATGGTCTATCTGCTCGTTTGGCTTACAACTGGCGTGACAATTTCTTGAACCAGGTTAACCGTGCGGCAGGTGGTACTCGTAACCCAGAGTACGTTGATTCTGTTGAACAGTTGGATTTGAATGTAAGCTACGAGTTCAACTCTGGTGTTGTTCTGTCGATGGATGCAATCAATCTCACTGGCGAAGGACAGCGTAAGTACGGTCGTACTGAAACTGCTGCATTCTTTGTACAGGAACTTGATCCACGCTATGTGTTCTCTGCACGATATACATTCTAAGATGGTTAACCTGTCCTCTCTGGGAGCTTTTGCTGCCAGAGAGGGCACAGCTAGCATAAAGAATGATGCAAAGAATAAGTTTATATAGTAGTTCCGATAAGGCCTCCATGTAGTTTTTACCGGAGGCCTTATTTTATATTACACTAGCGGAACAGACTAAAATTCCGCTGACGCTAAATGACTGGATGATTGTATGAGTAACGCTGTACTCTTGAATAATGTGGAACACAAAGACGTAAACGTTGACCCCAGCCACAGAGCTGAATATGGCGACAGTGTGAACCGAGTGTTAGCCTTTTCTACAGAATTTGGTGATCTTCAAAAAGAATATCCAATACTATTTTATAAAGATCCTAAAACGGAAACGTTTCAGGCTCACGCAATTTTGGGCCTTAGTAAAGACGAAAATCTGTTTTTAGGCGATGATGGTTGGCAGGGTAATTATGTGCCGGCCATACTGGCCCGCGGGCCATTTCTGATCGGCTTTCAAGACCGAGAAGTCGACGGAAAAACGGTTAAAGACCCGGTTATCCATATTGATATGGGTAACCCAAGAGTGGGTGCCAAAAATGGCCAGCCTTTATTTCTCGCCTATGGCGGAGACACGCCTTACCTAGAGAGCGTAATGCAAACCCTTCAGGTGATTCATCAGGGTGCTGCCCTCGATGAGGAGATTTTTTCAACACTTGAATCCATGGGGCTGTTTGAACCCGTAAATATACAGATCTCTCTGAGCAATATTGCTAATGTTAATTTGGCTGACTACTACACCATTAACAAAGACAAGTTGGCTCAGTTGGACGGTGAAAGTTTAGAGAAGCTCAACAGGATGGGAATATTAAGCGTTGTTTTTTGTGCCCTCGTATCCCTAGGTAACTTTAATAAACTGATTGAATTGAAAAACAAGAGAATGGCAATTGCTTAGCAACATTCCACAACAACTGTTTTAATGATGACGTATCCGGCAAGTCAGGTTCGTATATTAGAGGGCGTTTTGCCCGATCAGATTCCCTTTGATGAGCTCATTCAAGGGAATGAGCCTGTGATCTTGCGAGGCTTGGTTTCCAGTTGGGGGCTAGTTCAAGCGGGCAAAGTATCGCCAGACAGTGCTATGGAAATATTGCAGAACCATTCTAGCGGCAAGCCAGTGGGTGTTTATGTTGCGCCTCCTGAAGCGAATGCACGGTTTTTTTATAACGACGATTGCTCTGGGTTTAACTACGAAAGTCAGCACCGCGAACTCAGTGAAATCTTTGCCGAGATTCGCGACAACAAGAACAATCCTAATCATTCTTATTACTACATGAATTCGCTCACATTGGACAATTGCTTTCCCGGCCTTCGGGAGAAAAATGACCTATCGTTTGAGCATCCTATTTTTACCAATAACAAGCCACTGTCCAAAGTCTGGGTAGGCACGGAGTCAATTGCTGCGGCCCATTATGATGTGCCAAGCAATCTAGCCTGCTGTGTACTGGGCGCCCGTCGATTTACATTGTTTCCCCCTGAGCAGATTCATAATTTATATCCTGGCCCACTAGAGCCAACGCCCGGCGGCCAGGTTATAACCATGGTCGACTTGAAAAATCCTGACTTCGAACGATTTCCACGGGTTCGTCAGGCATTGGATGCGGCAATCGTTGTTGATTTGGAGCCTGGGGATGCGGTTTTCTACCCCAGTATGTGGTGGCATCAGGTTGAGGCGTTGTCGCCTTTTAATATTATGGTTAATTTTTGGTGGCTTACGGCACCAGCTTATATGGGCAATCCCATGGATGTTGTTATGCACGCCATGATGAGTGTTAGAGATCGCCCCGAGGCTGAAAAGAAAGCCTGGCGAGAAGTGTTTGATTACTACGTGTTTGGCTCGCCGGAAACACCGCGCGAGCATCTGCCGCCATCGGTACAGGGCGCGTTGGCAGACCTGGATGACAACATGGTTCGGCGCCTTAGAGCGCTTGTTAAAAACAAACTAAATCGTTAGAGACCCTAAGCCAGGTTTCTTTCTGAGAGACATATAATAATTTTTGCGGAGATAGAATAATGATGAAAGTGGTTATTGCAGGGGGTGGAACAGCCGGCTGGATGGCAGCTTTTAGTCTCTCAGCCCGATTGGGCAGTTTGCTCGATATCACGTTGATCGAGTCTGATGAAATAGGAACTGTCGGTGTAGGCGAAGCGACGATTCCTCCCATGCGTAATTTTCATCGCATCATGAATGTTGATGAGCAAGAATTTATGCGTGAAACCCAGGCTACATTTAAGTTGGGTATTGAGTTCGATAACTGGGGGGAGATTGGCGATAGCTACATCCACTCCTTCGGAGAAATCGGTCAGCGCTCTTGGATGGCAGAGTTTCACGAATTCTGGATGGAAGCGCGAGCTCAGGGATTCGGGGGCAGCCTAGAGGATTATTGCCTCGAATTAAAAGCCGCCAAAGCGGGTAAGTTTGCCACGCAAATAGATGACACTCGACTGAATTTTGCCTTTCATCTCGACGCCACGCGCTATGCAAAATACCTGCGCAAGAAAAGTGAGGCAGCAGGGGTTCGCCGCGTAGAAGGGCTAATTAAGGACGTGCAAAAAGATCCGCAATCGGGCGATATAAAAGCGTTACTGTTGGACAGTGGGGAGCTGATTGAGGGCGACTTATTTGTTGACTGTACCGGCTTCCGTTCCCTATTACTGGGTGAGTCGCTCGGTGTAGAATTCGAAGACTGGAGCCACTGGCTGTTCTCAGACAGAGCCATTGCTGTGCAGACAACCTCCGTTGATGAGCCGCGACTTTACACTCGCGCAATTGCCCATACCTCAGGATGGCAGTGGCAAATCCCACTGCAAAGCAGGGTCGGAAATGGCATTGTTTACAGCAGCCGTTTTATGTCTGATGACGAGGCCAAAGATACACTGCTGAGCAATATTTCAGGTGAAATGATTACCGAGCCTCGGTTTATTAAATATCGCACCGGGCGTAGACAGAAATCTTGGCACAAGAACTGTGTTGCACTGGGGCTGGCCAGTGGCTTTATCGAACCCTTAGAGTCCACCAGTATTCACCTGGTGATGACAGCCATTATTCGTCTCATTCGCCTATTTCCGTTTGGTGATTCTAGCGAGGCATTGGCAGACCGGTTCAACGAAGAATCGACTACCGAAATAGAGACCGTAAGAGACTTTATTATTCTTCACTACAAGCAAACGAATCGCACCGACAGCGACTTTTGGAATGCCTATCGCACCATGGATATACCCGAGTCGCTTGCCCATCGCCTTGAGATATTCAAGAAAAATGGTTACGTCTGGGCAGATGATGTGGCGCTGTTCCGAGTCGATTCCTGGGTGCAGGTAATGATGGGGCAGGGACTGGCTCCAGCGGGTTTCCATGGCGCTGGCAAGCTGACGGATAAAACTGTTCTCCAAGAATCGTTGGCCAAAATAAAGGCCTCGATTGATGAAAAGGTAGAGAAGCTTCCAACCCATCAGCAATTTATTGACCACTACTGTAAAGCGCCCAGCGCGGATTGATCCTGTAAAAATATTGAGGCAATGATGACTAAAACTGTAGTGATAGTAGGTGGCGGCAGCGCTGGTTGGTTGACGGCTGGCATTATCGCTGCCCGGCACAATCCTCAGAATGACGCTGGGCAAGGCACCAAGGTGATACTTCTTGAATCCCCCGATGTTGCCAATCTTGGTGTCGGTGAGGGAACCTGGCCCACCATGAGAGATACTCTCCGGCAGATAGGTATATCAGAAGTCGACTTCTTGCGTTCCTGCGATGTCGGCTTCAAGCAGGGTTCCCAATTTATTAATTGGCAGCGGGGGGAGGGCGAATCTTACTATCATCCCTTTGTGCCTCCCGCAGGCTATGGCTCTGTGAATTTGGCAGCCCACTGGCTGGATCGCAGTACGGACAGCACTTTTGCAGATGCGGTTTCTCCTCAGGGTAAGGTCTGTGATTTGGGGCTTGCTCCTAAAACAGCCCAGACGCCAGAATATGCCTTTGGCCTAAACTACGGTTACCACCTTAATGCAGGCAAATTTGTCGAACTGTTAAAGCGCCACTGTGTGGACAAGCTGGGAGTGGATTACCAGCTGGGTCATGTGGATCAGGTGCTCAGTGCCGAAAATGGTGATATCACCGCCCTGTCTTTGACTAAGGGTGAAAATATTTCTGGTGACCTGTTTGTGGACTGCACAGGCTTTTCAGCCCTATTAATCGGCAAACATTATCAGGTCCCCTTTGTGTCACAGCGAGACTGTCTGTTTAACGATACAGCCCTTGCCGTGCAGGCCGACCATGCTGGTGAAGACACACCAATAGCGTCCTGCACCAAGTCTACCGCCCAATCCAGTGGTTGGATCTGGGATATTGCGCTGCCTACAAGGCGCGGCATTGGCCATGTGTTCTCCAGCCAGCATGTCTCTTTGGAAACAGCAGAGGACGAATTGCAGCGCTATCTTGCGGCAGATCCCGCGTTGGCTAAAAAACAACACAGTCCCCGTAAAATAACATTTCAACCTGGCCACAGAGCGCGCTTCTGGCATAAAAATTGTGTTGCTGTCGGTGTCTCGGCGGGATTTGTTGAGCCGCTGGAGGCCAGTGCCCTGGTATTGATTGAAAAATCAGCGGAATTTATCAGTAATAATTTGCCTCAGGACAGGGCTGCAATGAAGGTTGTCGCCAAGCGATTTAATGACATTATTGGTAAATACTGGGTCGATATTATTGATTTTCTAAAACTGCATTATGTGTTGACCGAGCGCACAGATTCAGAATATTGGCGAGATCATGTTCGGGCCGAGTCAATACCGGACAGCCTTCAGGATGCGTTAGAACTGTGGCGCGCTCAGGTTCCCTGGGTGTCTGACAGCAATAATCGGGCTGAGCTATTCTCTGCTGCGAGCGTACAGTACGTGCTTTATGGCATGGGCTTTGCCACTCAGATCAATAGCAGCCGTTTACGCGGTTGGGATAAAGATGCTGTCTTGGCAGACAGATTAATGCGCGACAATCTGGGTAAGACTGAGATTTTTATGGCCAGTCAGCCGACAAATCGTGATCTGCTTAACCTTGTGCGCAGAGGCTAAGGAGAGGTTAATACTAGCTAGGAGAATTCGATAAAGCTGGTAATAGTGAGCCGCCCAGTTTCTGGGCTGGGGTCAAAGTTATAATTCGGTCTAATGATCCCAGAGTGCAGGCTCGATCCGCGGTACATTAGCAGTCGATTATAGGCTGCGCCAAAGGATGCTATTTCTGAATAGTCCTCAGTGCCGCCACAAATATAACCAGAGGGCTGGCGCATAGGATCTTGAAACCGCTTTACAATGCTCTGCTCATATTTTCCAAGTCGGCCTTTATCGATATAGTCATAACCGGTTTCACCATGGTGATAAAACGCGGTCCCTGAGTCTGGTGCATCACAAAGATAATGGATGACAGCCAAGCTTTCCTTTGAGGGTGCATCAAAATGGGGGATGCACTGCATTGGTTTAAGATCTTCGGGCTGACATGTAACGATAGAGTATCTTGATGCAGCGGATTTTATAGTGCGAATATCAAGCTTAAAAAAGTTACCAATAACAGCCTGAAAATTTCTGACAAGCTCAACGATATAGGCATCGGAGATAGCCATTCTGACGCCCGGATAGAAGCTGTCCGCAACAGCGAAATTGTTCTGGGTAATGGCATCCTGTCTAAGTGCTTCAGCACCTTGAATATAAGAATC
>DDDD01000168.1 GCA_002335945.1 Porticoccaceae bacterium UBA1989 | reverse complement strand
CTCGATTCAGAGCTCTCTATGGTTCGCTATATTACCTGGGCCATTCCCTCCATCGGCTTTATTGGCACAGTACGCGGTATCGGAGCCGCCCTAGGCCAGGCTCACGAAGCCATCGCCGGCAATATCGCTGGAGTAACCAGCAGTCTTGGCGTCGCCTTTAACTCCACCTTTATCGCTCTGCTAATTAGCATGGTAGTGATGTTTTTTATGCACCAGCTACAGCTCTCACAAGAGCGCTTAGTATTAGATTCTCAGTCCTACTGCGAAAATAATTTACTGCGTTTTTTAAAAGCGAAATAAACTATGACACTGGCTATCTTGGAACTCAATGACCAGGCCCTGCTGATTCAGTCAGAGGATGGTCAATCCCATATGGAACCGGGCTTTGCTCAGCTTACCCCTACAGGTATTGAGAGTGGAGATAGCGCCCGAGCCAGCGCATGGAAAAATCCTCAGGATAGTTTTAATCAGCATTGGCGCCAACT
The DNA here is from genome assembly GCA_002335945.1 of Porticoccaceae bacterium UBA1989. Lineage (GTDB taxonomy): Bacteria > Pseudomonadota > Gammaproteobacteria > Pseudomonadales > Porticoccaceae > HTCC2207. The sequence continues at coordinate 9,735 of DDDD01000168.1, read as the reverse complement.
CAACCAACTGCCGCTACCCAAAAAACAAAACTGGGCGCGACATCATGGCGATATCGCCTATGCCCAAATCAAGCACATGCTAGAAAGTGTTGGTTCACCCAGTAATGTCATTCTCGCCGTGCCCGGCTGTTTTACCGATGATCAGCTAGCCCTGCTATTAGGTTTGGCCCAGGCGATTCCTGTGCAGGTTGATGGGGTGATAGATAGCGCACTGGCCATAGGCCTCCACAACAAAAAACAAACCTTACTCATCGACTTGCAGCTTCAGCAATCTGTGGTGACTTTGCTTAGCACAAAGAGCGGCACCGTCGATATCAGCACCCAAGAAATTGTTCCAGACCTGGGCATCATGACCATCTATAACGGTGTGGCTCGCCATATCAGTGATCGTCTCATTGACGACTATCGTCATGATCCCCTGCATACCTCAGAGGGCGAACAGGCAATCTATGATCAGCTTCCAAACTGGCTGATGCAGCTTGGTTGGGAGAGTAAAATTTCCGTCAGTCTGCCCTCCCCGCGAGGAGAACTACCCCTTATATTACGCAGAGACAAAATCGGCGAAATCATTGAACAGCGCCTTGTCAGCCTAAATAGCATCATCAAAAATCACCCCAACGCCGACATTAGCTTTGCTCATAGCGCCCGTTTAATCCCTGCCATACTGCCAAGGTTTTCCAATGCAGAGGTGATGTCACAGGCCAGCAGCACTGACAACTGCCTGACAGCTCAGCAGCAGATCGTTGCCGACAGCAAAACACTGCATAGAATTACAACCTTAAAAACCGTGAATGGAAAAACTAAAAGCGCTAGAACTAAAACCAACTCAAACACCAAACAGCATTGCGCCACCCATCTGCTTCACCAAGATCATGCCTGGCCCCTCGACAAACCCCTGAGCATTAGCCTTCTAGACGATCAGCTAAGCATGGCCAATGGCATCGATAACAAAGCAGTATTTGTCGCCGTCATCGAAAACCATCAGCTGCGCATAATGCACCAGTCTGCAGAGATAGCGATGGAGATGCCCGGCCATTGTGAGCCCGGCCAAGAAATTATTATCGCGGGTCATAGGCTGCGCCTAGTCGAGGTAAGCAATGCCTAGAAAGCGTCGCAATATAGCCTTCAGTCTATCCTTCTTGGATATCATGGCCTGCGGCTTTGGCGCTGTTACCCTGCTATTTTTAATTCTTCGTCACAACGCCACCGAAATCCAAACCCCAGATATAAGACTGTCTGCGGAAGTAGATTTATTGCAAATGGACATCCGCCAGGCAGAGACAGAAAAAACCCGGCTGTTAAACAGCCTTGAAGAAATCACTCTAGAATTAGTTGAGGCTCAGGGACTTTCAGATCGTGTACTGACAGATTTACAGGAAACAGAAAGAAGTATTCAGGCCGACCCCAATGATATCGACAAACTGCGTCGTCAGGTCGAGCAGCTGGAAAATGAAACTGCAGAAATGGAAGAAGTAGAATTCGGCGACAAAGTCCGAGAGTTTCTCGGTGATGGCAACCGTCAATATCTTACCGGCCTTAAGCTGGGTGGCGAGCGGGTTCTGATATTGGTGGATGGCTCCGCCAGCATGCTCGCCGATACCGTGGTCAATGCCGTGCGTCGACGCAACATGGACGACGAACAGAAAATACAGTCCCCCAAATGGCAGTGGACATTGCGCACCGTCGAATGGCTAGTCGCCCAACTGCCTCCTAGTAGCAGATTTCAAATTTATGTTTTCAATACCGAGGCCCAGGCTGCCCTCCCCGATTCAGAAGGTGAATGGCTAGATGCTGCAGATTCACTAGCAATGGAAGATGCCATTGCCGGCCTCAAACTTTACTCACCCGGCTCTGGCACAAGTTTAACCAATGGCTTTGGCGCCATCGCAGATTTTGAAGATCGGCCCGACAATGTTTTTCTACTCACCGATGGCCTGCCCACACAGGGTAAAAACCCACCACGAAAATATATGGTCAGCGGCGAACAGCGGCGCAAACATTTTATCGCTGCAATGAAAGAATTCCCTCGAGGCGTGCCATTAAATACCATTCTTTTTCCCATGGAAGGTGACCCGGAAGCAGCCGCACTTTTTTGGCAGACCGCTCTAGATACCGATGGTGCCTTTATAGCGCCATCTAGAGACTGGCCATGAGAAAACAGCGCAGAGCATTACAAGAGGCGAGCATCTCGTTTCTCGATGTTATAAGCTGTGGCTTTGGCGCTATAGTCTTACTCCTGGTTATCGCCCGAGTGGGAGATCCGTCGGCATTGGAAGAGGCCGAAAATCAATTGTTGGGGTCGGTAAAAGATTATCAGGAGCGACTCTTTGAAATACGCGGCGAGTCCGTCGTGCTCGACGAACGTTTAAAGTCCCGCAAAGAACAGCTCTCTGAATTAACAGAACGGGTCGCCCGACTCAAAGAAAAACTCGCCAGCCTGTCCAAACAGTCCAATCAACTATCCCAGTCTCAGTCCCGAGAAAAAGAACAGCTGCAGCTTGTGCTTCAGGTACTCTCAGAAGAAATGCAGCGCCTGCTAGGGCCAGAATTTTTACAGCAGAATCAGCTGGTCGGAGGCATCCCCGCAGACAGTGATTATATTATCTTTGTAATCGATACCTCCGGCAGCATGCAGGTAGCCGCTTGGGAAAAAGTAAAAAAAGAGATGCTTAATATTTTAGATATTTACCCCGAGGTAAAAGGCATTCAGGTGCTCAATGATATGGGCCAATATATGTTTGTTAACTACGCTAATAAGTGGATGTCTGACAGCCCAGAGATGCGCAAAAAAATTATATCCAAACTCGCCAACTGGGCACCCTTTAGTAACTCGAGTCCCGTCGAAGGTATTAATGCCGCCATCCAGACTTTTTACAAACCGGGTAGAAGAATTAGCATTTACACATTGGGCGATGATTATCAGGGACGCTCAATACGCAATGTGGTTAAAGCCGTAGACAAACTCAATAAAGCTCACCGCGGTGCCGACCGATTAGTCCGTATTCACGCCATTGGCTTTCCAGTGCATTTTCCGCCTGGGGGCACACCTAGCGCATCGGCCATTAAATTCGCCGCACTGATGCGTGAACTTAGCTACAACAACGGGGGAACCTTTATCGGCTTAAACAGCCTCAATTAAAGGGTATTTAATTATGATAATGATAAAAATGAACAGATTCGCTGCCATTATAATTTTAATAATTCTGTCCGGCTGCAGCACTTCTGCGTCGGTGCAGTTAACCAATGAATTTCCGCAGGTACTGGCAAAACCAAAACCACTCAGCGCTACGGTGGTTTTTGAACCGAGCTTCGCCACCTATGTCGCCAAGCCCAATGCGAAAACTATGATCGATATCGGAGCCGCTCAGGTGCGCCTGCTGCGCAATGCCTTTGCCGGGTTATTCAGTAAGCTTGAATTCGTCTCGAGTAGAGAAGAGATAACCTCCGAGAATGCCATGGTTATTATTCCCTCAGTGCGAGAAGTCCAGGTATCCACTCCTTCAGACAACTATCTAAACGTGTTCGAAGTATGGATAAAATACAACCTTGATCTCGAAACCGTCGATGGCGAGGCTATCGACAGCTGGTTTATGCCCGCCTATGGCAAAACCCCCGATGCCTTTATGGCATCAAAAGGCGGTGCCATTGAAGAGGCCTCGATTATTGCCCTTCGCGATGCCGGCGCCAAACTGATGCTCGATTTTTACCGCATCCCAGCAGTCAATAACTGGGTAGCGCAAGAACTGAGAAGGTCTCAGCAATTACAGGCAACATCATCGGCTCCAGCGGACAGTCAAACCAGTCCTCAGCAGGCTAACAGCGCGGAGGCATCAAAATGAAAACCTCAAGCAAACTCATCGCAATACTATTTAGTACCGTCCTAGCCGGCTGTGCCGCTACCACCACCATTGACGAATATCGACCCACGGGTGAACCCATAGAACTGAACGCAGGCGAGAAAGTGGTCGTACTCGGTCGCAGAGATGCGGGCCATTATGAAACCGACCGTGAATTTATTGGCTGCGTGGGCAAAAGAATGACCGGCGCCGATATCGGCGTACTGCCAGAGCAGGTATTTATCGATGCCATTTATCCTTGGTTTGAACCCCGCACTGCACCCAAAGGCCTACCGCGACTTAAACGACTCATGCAAGACGCCAGCATCAAGGCCGAAGTAGATAAGCTTGATGTGCGCTATCTAGTATGGCTGGATGGCTCCACAGAAACCTTGGATTCTGGTGGTTCTATAAGCTGCGCCATTGGACCCGGCGGCGGTGGCTGCTTTGGTTTCGCGCAATGGGACAAGCTCTCTGTCTATGAAGCCATTGTCTGGGATCTGCAGGACCTGACCGAAAAAGGTCGCCTGCGCGTCGACTCCGAGGGCACTTCGTATTTAATTGGCGCTGTGGCCCCTATCCCATTTTTAACACCGGTAAAAAGTGATGCCTGCTCAAGTCTTGGCAACCAGCTGAAAGGGTTTTTTACCACCCAACTAGCCAACCCCCAATAATCAATCCACTGACTAGCCAAATACTATGCCTCTTAATCGTCGCCAGATAATTGCCACCGCCCTCCTCAGCCTCTTGATGCTGGCCCCATATGCATGGAGTGCCGTCACTGGCGAAGAAATTTATAAAGAGGTGTTAGAGGGCACCGCGCTCTACGACGACCCCGAACTGGATGCCTATATCAAAAAACTCGGCGCCGAAATTATCTCCGTGTCAGAAATGGCCGGTGAAGAGTTCACCTTCACCCTACTCGACTCCCCCGACCTAAATGCCTTTGCTACCCGGGACAACTATATTTACGTCAACCGCGGCCTACTCAACTATGTGAGCAATGAAGCCCAGCTGGTGTCAGTGCTCGCCCACGAAGTCGGTCATATCACCCGTAAACATGTGACCGGCCAAGAGGGCAAAGCCACCGGCGCCCAGATACTCTCAACTATTGCCGCCGTATTGTCGGGCAGCAACGAGGTCTATGAAGCGGGAATGGCCTACGCCAATTCAATTATCCGCGGTCACGGCCGTCGCAACGAATTAGAAGCGGACGAAGCCGGCGCTGAATACATGGCCAAATTGGGCTATGCGCCCTCTGAGATGATTAGCATGCTCTCCATCATGAAAGACTACGAAAGCCTGCAGAAGGATCGCGCGAAGGCCAAGGGAGCCTCCAAGCAGACCTACCATGGTATTTTCTCCAGTCACCCTCGCAATGACAGCCGCTTACGCACCGTGGTCAGTAAAGCCAATGCCGTAAAGTCCGACGAAACACGAGACAATGGCGCCAGTCGCTACCGTCAGCTAACCGACGGCCTAATCTGGGGGGAAAACTTTCTCGCCAAAGAAAAAAAGCCCGAACGCTTCTCAAATATGCGCCTTAGAGTGCGGTTCGACTTTCCTAAAGACTGGAAACAGAACGCCAACCCCAAACCATTTATGGCCAGCGGCGCCCCAGAAGACAAAACCGCCACATTAAAGATGCGGCCCATCGCACGGACCTCCCAGACCCCAGAAGAATATCTGTATAACTATCTAAAGGTCTCTCAATTAAAGGAAGGCAAATCTATAGCCCCAGCGCGACTCAAAGGCTTTACGGGTATTTTGCCCGGCGGCGACAAAGGCCCAGACAGCCGCATCGCCGTGGTCTATTACAAACTTAATGCCTATCTTTTTTCCGGCGAAGTCACCGAGCAGGACGCCTTTATCGAGACAGACAAACTATTTATTACCGCAATCAATACATTCCGTCCTATTTCCAGTCGTGAGATTGCCGGACAAAAACCCAAGACCATCAATTATGTAAAGGCCACCAGCCGCACCACCTTTGACGGACTGACCAAGGCACTCAAACTCAATGCCGTAGACAGTCAAGATCTGCGTATAATCAATGGCTTCTATCCCAGCGGCGAACCCAGTGCTGGTGACTGGATTAAAATATTTAAACAGTAGTGAGCCATTCAATATGACCGCCTTCCCCAAAATTCTCTTACGGACTTTCCTGCTTATCGCACTGGGGTTTGCTGCCTATTGGCTACTATCTTTAGACCCCGATGCCCCAAGCGATATTGACTGGGACGCCAATCGCCAAAACCTGCCAGATATAAGTACCCTAGAACAGCGTATCGAAACAAGCTTTTTTGGTGAAGAAGCAGAAGGTACCGAAGGCATGAGTGCCGATATCGACGAAGTGGTTAATCATTCCGCCATGGAAATTAAACTCGAAGGCCTCACCAAAAATATTACCACCCGTCGACAGCCCACAGACAAAGAACTGGCGGCCTTTTACGCAGAGCATAGAGCCCAGTATCGGGAATCATCCCGCTTTAGTTTTAAACAGATTGTCTTTTCGAGAGCCAAACATGGTGGTCAGGCTAGGCTAAAGGCTATGCAAGCCCTGCAAGGGATTTCAGAAACCGAGCCACAGGGCGATCAATCAACATTAGCCGAGCGCTACTTTTCAGCCACCTCCACCAAAATTGACGATGAGTTTGGTAACAACTTTGCACAGAAATTATTTGAGTTGGTAAAAGAGGGCGACCTGCCCTGCTGGGCTGGCCCCATAGCCTCAGGCCATGGGGTGCATCTGGTCTGTATCGAAAATGCCAGCCTAGGTGCTATTCCCGAGCTGGAGGAAGTGCGCTCACAGGTGATTAATGATTGGCGCTTCTCGGTGGTAGAAGAAAACTAACCTTTTACCTATGGCTTTTCTCTAACTAGGCCATCAGCTCAGCAAAGAACTTTTTCAAACCCTCAGCGCCTGAATCTTCCCAGGTTTGCAGAGCGGCCGTTCCAACAATGGCCATATCCGCATTCCCGCGCAAGAAATCCATATCCGCCTTACTGCTAATACCAAAGCCCACACCCATGGGTACGGAAGTATGTTGGCGACAACGCTCAATAAGACCGATCACGTCATCACCCATATTGGTTTTAGAGCCGGTAACCCCTTTACGAGCCACCACATAAACCATGCCGCGGCTAATGGCACCCAGCTGGGCAAGGCGCTTATCACTACTAGTGGGCGTCATTAAAATAATCGGCTCAATATCCGCCGCTTCCGACAGGGCATGGAGATGTGCAGATTCTTCAAGGGGCAGGTCAGGCACGATATAACCCACACCACCCGCTTCTTTTAAGCGCTGAACAAAAACCTCTTCGCCCATTTTGAATACAGTGTTGTAGTAACCCATCATCAACACTTTAAAAGAAAAGCGTTCAGACACCAGCTTCATAAAATCAAAACACTGATCAACCGTCGTGCCCGACTTTAATGACTGCTCATTGGCATGCACAAAAAGCGGGCCATCGGCACTGGGCTCAGAAAATGGGAACTGTAATTCCACCAGATCCACACCAGCCTCATGCATGATTTCTAATTCCTGCATATTGGCCTCAAAGGACGGATAGCCACAAACTACATGGGCCATCACCAATAAATCTTTGTGCTGTTTGCGCTCGGCAATATACGACTCAAGACCCATTAGCTATTCTCCCCACGGTATTGATCGGCTTTGCCACCAATAAACGTTTTCCATTTAGCATCATCCAGTGCATCGGCAATGGTAAAGATATCTTTATCGCCACGGCCAGATTGGTTAATCAGAATAATCTCGTCCTTGCTCATGGTGGGCGCTTCTTTAATCGCCGTGACAAAGGCATGGGTGCTTTCTAACGCAGGAATCAAACCCTCTGTGCGCATAGTCAGCTTAAGAGCCTCTTTTACTTCAATATCTGTGGCCGCTTCAAAGCGTACTTTGCCCTGATCATGCAAATAGGAGAAAATTGGGTTCACACCAATGTAGTCTAGGCCGGCAGCAACCGAATGGGTTTCTGCCATATTGCCTTCCTTATCTTGGAGGAAGTAGGTTTTATAACCCTGAGCAACGCCTACCGTAGCATCGTCGTAAGCCAGACGCGCCGAGTGCATATAAGAACCCACACCATGGCCACCGGCTTCACAGCCAACCAACTCAACATTATCGTCATCAAAAAAGCCCTGGAAAATACCCATGGCATTAGATCCACCGCCCACACAGGCATAGACACGATCAGGCAGACGACCCGCCTGTTTTAAAATTTGCTCTCTCGCTTCCATACCAATAATCGACTGAAACCAGCTAACCATTTCAGGAAAAGGGTGAGGACCACAGGCCGTACCCAGAATATAATGGGTGTCAGCCATATTAGTCACCCAGTCACGCATACAGGCATTCACCGCATCTTTTAAGGTGCGCTGGCCATCTTCAACCGCAATCACCTCAGCGCCAAGATTTTCCATCCAAAACACATTGGGTCGCTGCCGAGCAACATCCACCGCACCCATATAAATTTTACAGTCAAAACCAAACTTGGCCGCCATGGTGGCGGTAGCAAAACCATGTTGGCCAGCACCGGTTTCAGCAATGACTCGCTTCTTACCCAGTCGCTGACACAGCAACCCCTGCCCCATCACATTATTAATCTTGTGAGAGCCGGTGTGGTTGAGGTCATCGCGCTTGACATAAATCTGCGCACCGCCCAGTTTACGAGACAGGTTTTCGAGATGGGTAACGGGCGTAGGACGGCCTGAATAATTTTGCAGTAGGGTTACATAGTCCTGCCAGAACTTGGGGTCCGCTTTACATTCACGGAAGCACACCAGGAGCTCCTCAATCGTTGCATGCAGAATCTCAGGCAGAAAAACACCACCGTACTTTCCGTAGTAGCCTTCACGGCCGTCGGAGAAGTCAAAAATATCCATGAAAACCCTCTATAGATTGCGACAGATTCCCCTGTGGGAAGCCGCTTTTTAGATGAATAGCAATAAAGCGCCTAGTTTAGCCAAGTCGCTGGATTGGCACAATGACACTTTTATACGGCCAGCCAGCGTGACCGGTTTGTTGATCAGGGTCAGTTATTTTTCCCAGCCCATTAGGGGCGCGGATCAGGGCTAGTTATCCACATGTTTTTCAATGACTTACAAACCGCTCCTAGTGTTGTTGAGACGAAAAAACACAAGATATAGTGGATTAGCACTTGCAAGACACACCATGTAGGATAAACTAAGTTATAGACTATCCATACACAAATGCATAGAAGCGTAAAAAAAGCGTAGCGAAAGAAGACGCAAAGAGCAGCAACAGACAAGAAAAAAATTCCATAAAACTATCAGCAGCTACCGCTAGCTGAGTTGAAAATGATTAAAAGGGCAGTCAATGAGCAGTGCACCGAAATTAAAAACAGTCAAAGCCGTGAAGAAAAACCCGGAAATTCTAATGCAAGACGCCTCCCTCGACATCTGGGATAAAAAATACCGTCTTAAGGACAAAGAAGAGCAGCCTGTCGATGGTGACATCAACGCGACCTATGCGCGCGTTGCTAAAGCACTGTCTGATGTAGAAGACAAAGACAAGCGCGCACTGTGGAGCGAACGCTTCAACTGGGCACTTAAACATGGCGCCATTCCAGCTGGCCGCATTATTTCCAATGCCGGTGCACAGGCATACAAGCCCGCTACTTCAACGATCAACTGTACTGTGTCTGGCATTGTTCCCGACTCCATGCAGGGCATTCTCGAGCGCAACCTCGAAGCCGGTCTAACATTGAAAGCTGGCTGTGGTATCGGCTACGAATTCTCAACACTGCGTCCCAAAGGTGCCTATGTCTCCGGTGCTGGTGCCTACACCTCTGGACCGCTGTCGTTTATGGATATCTACGACAAGATGTGTTTTACCGTCTCATCCGCAGGCGGCCG
>DDDD01000174.1 GCA_002335945.1 Porticoccaceae bacterium UBA1989 | reverse complement strand
CACAAGGCCCCCTATCCCAAGGCCACGCGCCTCGGACCACGGGCCTTAAGTATTAGTGTTACAAATTCATTGAGGGGTAATTTTGTTTGGTAACTGCATCTCTCTGGTTTGCCACGCTCAACGCGAAAGCTGTTCGCTTTTATGCTTAATTAGTTTACCGATTAACGGACTTTTTTCACCGATGGCATTTTGCATGACGGTGCGCCATATCCTTTACAAGTTCCATAAACGCTGTAGCGGCTGGTGAAATAGTATGTTTCGAATGCCATTGCAGATAAAGCTCTCGAGTTTTTGTAAACCTCTCAATAGGTAGAAAACACAAATTATCATCAGTTGGAATCATTACCGCATTCTCTGGTAACATTTATACGCCTCTTGTTTGACTGATCATCCAAACAAGAGGCGTTGCATCAGAAGTCTCAATATCTGCGTGAAAAGGCGCTGACGTCAGACGCCTTTTTGCGTTTAAACACTAATCTAATCAGTTCATTGGTGAAAAGGAAGCACCGCTGACGCGATGCCAGTAGGAAGCTAGCCTGGTATCTTCGACTTTCTCGTTACGTAGCAAAGCACCGGTTTCAACTTTTGGATAGATTTGATCTGCTAACTTGATTTGGCTGCCTGACAACCGGCGGACGATGTGCCGGCGCGTCAGTTGATCAGGGTGTGTCAGCCCCGCCGCCTCAAGAAGTTCCTTCAAAGCAAATCGTGTATTTTTTTGGAAGTTGCGAACCCGCTCTGCGCGGGAAGGGATATCAAGTGCGCGGTAGCGTTTGGGATCCATAGTTGCAATCCCAGTAGGGCAATGTCCTGAGGAGCAATCACGGGCCTGAATACAGCCCAGCGAGAACATGAACGGTCGGGCCATATTGCACCAATCAGCGCCCAAGGCGCATATTCGTACGATGTCGTAGGCGCTAACAAGTTTGGCAGAGGACCCCACTTTGACGCGATCACGAAGATTTGCACCACGTAGGGTATTATCGACGAAAACAACCGCATCTCTGAGCGGACAGCCGAGGTGATCTGTAAATTCAACAGGGGCTGCGCCCGTGCCGCCTTCGGAGCCATCAACGGTTATAAAATCAAGCTCGATACCCGTCTCTGTCATGGCCTTTACGATTGCAATAAATTCCCATGGGTGCCCGATACAAAGTTTTATACCAACTGGTTTGCCGCACGAGAGATTGCGCAGGCGTTCTGCGAATTTAAGAAGTTCAGTGGGAGTGCCAAACTCAGAATGGCTGTGTGGAGAGATGACATCCGTGAAGGGTTTAACACCTCTGGTTTCAGCGATTTCTGGTGTTACTTTTGAGCTCAACAGCATCCCCCCATGACCGGGTTTGGCCCCCTGGCTAAGCTTGATTTCGATCATTTTTACCTGTGGGAGTGTTGCACGCTTTTTAAAGGTTTCGCTGTCGAATTTACCATCTTTCGTCCGGCATCCGAAATATCCTGTTGAAATCTGCCAAATTGTATCACCACCGCCAAGCTGGTGATATTTGGATAATGATCCTTCGCCTGTGTTGTGAGCAAAGCCGCCAATCTGTGCACCTTTCGACAGAGCTTGAATGGCGTTGGGCGAAAGCGAACCAAAACTGGTACCTGAGATATTCAGTATCGACATAGCATAACATGCGTCACCCTTGCCAACTATGACTCGAAAGTCATCATCATTAATATGAGAAGGCGCTATTGAGTGGTTAAGCCAGGTAAAATCGTCTGAATAATGATTTTCGTCAGAGCCAAATGGGCGCGCAGCTAAAATTTGCTTGGATCGCTGATATACCATTGATCTTTGATTGCGCGAATATGGCAGCTCGTCTGTGTCTGACTCCCAAAAATATTGACGTAATTCGGGCCGGATTGATTCGAGCACAAAGCGAAAACGCCCAATTAGTGGAAAGTTTGCTAAAACAGGTCTTTTTTTCTGAAAAATATCATAAAATCCGACAGCCGCGGCTATAGATAATAAGAACGCAGGATATAGAAGACTATGCCAATGAAGTCCGGCAACTGAAAGAATAACTGCAAGAACGCTCGTATAGAATACGGCAGAATACCTACTCCATAATAAGTCCATGAAATTTTCTCCTGTGGCTTTATTTTTTTATTAAAGGTAGTTCTACAAACTCTAGGCTTTAACACTATCCCCAAAACATTGTTAAGCTAGACGATATTTGCACTCGCGTCAGGAGATAACAAGAAATATGTCTTTCGCCTGCATACTTTTGGTTGTCGGCGCGGATGCGGATATTATGCCCATCAATTAAAAATCCCACCTGCCAACAAAATAGTCTACTAACAATTCATATACCACCGAAGTTCCTTAGATTCGATATTCGGTTAGAGTCCATCCAACAATCGACCAAGCGGCCCGGCCTGGTGTTACTGGACCACCCTGGCTAAGCCTGCTGCCCGGGAACCAAGAATCAGGGCTCTATCGGACAATAGACCGTGTACCATCGAGCCAATATCAGTGTTGCCTGAGCACAATCGGCGTTGGATAGTTTTGCTCGGGCAGCGGTC
>DDDD01000092.1:2440-3106 GCA_002335945.1 Porticoccaceae bacterium UBA1989 | reverse complement strand
GATTTTGTCGGTGATATTACGACCGACGAACGTCACATCCCCGTTGTCACCGCGGATGCACACAGGAAGGTAACATTCTCAAAACCTTCCTGAATATCGATTGGATTCAGGTCACCTGTAATCTGTTAGTACCTACACCGCCTCTCTCAGCAGTTTGCTTAGCCCGCCTCATAATCAAACACTAGCGATAATATTGGAAACCGCTGCATTGTGCTAGGCAACAGCTGCGGCCCCTGTTAACGTACAGCCAAAAAAGGGGGAGTAACTATGCCGTCGAAACAGGCCGCAAGTTCACATAACGAAATAGGGTTCTGGCGCGGATGGTCAATTGCGGTGGGCTGTGCCATAGGCTCTGGCGTATTTATGATGCCTACACTGCTTGCTCCCTATGGCCTATTAGGCTTGGCGGGTTGGTTAGTGGCTGGGGGAGGTACCTTATTAGTGGCGCTGTCGCTTTCCCGTCTTGTGCGCCGAGTTCCCAAGCTGGGTGGCCCCTATGCCTATGTGCGTGCGGGCCTGGGTAACTTTGCCGGATTCCTCATTGCCTGGACTTACTGGATTGCCTGTATTGCCGCAGTTGCAGGTATTGCTACGGCCTTTGTCGGTTATTTGGGCGTGTTTATCCCCCTGATTGCCCAGTCAGCGGTAGTCTCTCTACTTGTGTCA
>DDDD01000092.1:1120-2386 GCA_002335945.1 Porticoccaceae bacterium UBA1989 | reverse complement strand
CTGCTGGTGATGATTGTGATGGGTTTTGTCAATATGCAGCCCGAGATATTGCCGCCCCTTAATCCCACTGAACTTCACCCTATAGCCTTATTGGCTACTGTAACTACTTTGGTTATGTGGTCTTTTGTGGGGATAGAAACAGCCACGGTGCCAGCAGATAATATGGCTGAGCCAGATAAAATGATTCCGCGGATTCTGATTGCCTCAGTATTGACCATATTGGTTATCTACTTTTTGGTGAGTCTGTCTATCGCACTGGTGGTGCCTGCTGACGAGCTACTACAGAGCACAGCACCCTTTACTTTGGCAGCCACTAAAATGATGGGGCCCATTGGTGGTGCATTTATCACCATCGGCGCGCTGGTTTCTACACTGGGGTCATTGAATGCCAATACGCTCACCGCGGGTAATGTTCCCTTAGCTGCAGCGAAAGACCACCTGTTACCAGTTAGGTTTGCGACACTGAGCAAGTCTGGTACGCCGATTTTTTCCTTTATAGTGTCCGGCCTTTTTGTGTCTGTCTTGTTAATGCTGAATTACACCAAAGGGTTAGTGGAAGCCTTTACCTTTATGGCTATGCTATCGACCCTATCTACATTGATGGCTTATGCGTTTTCTGCTATTGCCGAATTCTATTTTTTAAAGCGCGATGATGCCAGTGCAGAGCGCAACCGCGCCATTGGGTTAGCGATTGCGGCATTTCTATATTCATTTTTTGCGATCTGGGGAGCCGGCGCAGAGATTGTATTTTATTCGTTTATGTTAATCCTGATGGGTATGCCGTTTTATGCCCTAGTACGGGAAGCCTGACATAACAACAAACCAAGAGAGACTGTGATGTTTAAGTTTGATGAATACTCCACCATTGCCCAGGTTGCTGTGCGCAGCGCCACCAATGCCTTTGTTAGTCAAGACAAGTTAGCGGCTGAGTGGGAGGCGCTGCGCTTTCACGCCAAGCCAGATATGGCGATTGCCGTATCAGAATATGACAGGTTTTTATCGCTGCTAGACTGTGACGAGGTTATTGAATTACCGGCGGCAGACTGTTTGACGATCGACAGTATTTATACCAGAGACAGTATTCTAGTAAGCCCCAAGGGTCTAATACTATGCAATATGGGCCGTGCCAGTCGCACGCCAGAGGCCGCAGAGAACGCCACTGTTTATGTGCAGCTAGGCCATACCATCGCCGGGCAGATTACCGCGCCAGGCTCATTGGAAGGCGGTGACTTTATCTGGCTGGATGAGCATCATGCCGCTGTGGGT
>DDDD01000092.1:0-1107 GCA_002335945.1 Porticoccaceae bacterium UBA1989 | reverse complement strand
CTGTTTGTAGTTAAGTTACCAGATCCTGGTCACCCCGATGATGTGCTGCATCTGATGTCGATAATTTCACCTTTAGACAGTGATTTAGCCCTGATATACAGGCCCTTTATGCCTCAGGACTTTATTCAGTGGCTAGAGCAGCAGGGCATGAAATTTGTTGATGTTCCCGAGGAAGAATATCTGCCCATGGGCTGTAATGTGCTGGCCATAGCGCCGCGCTCAGTACTGATGTTAGAGAACTTGCCTGGCGTTAAGGTTGGATTAGAAGACGCAGGTTGCAACGTTGCTACCTATGCTGGACTCGAGATTAGCCGCAAAGGCGAGGGTGGACCCACCTGCCTGACACGGCCGCTTCAGCGAGTTTAAGGGCAAAGAATTTAAGGGCCGCTACTAAAGGCCTATTATTTAAACGCAAGAGTTAAGACTATGACAACCCATTTTCAAAGCCTGCCAAGCTGGACCTATTCCAGCGATGCATTTTTCGAGTTAGAAAAGCGCGCGCTGTTTTTATCGACCTGGCAGCTGGTGTGTCATCTGTCCAATATTCCTAACAATGGCGACTACTTTACCTTTGAAATTTTTAACGAACGTATTGTGGCTATTCGTGGTGACGACGGGGTAGTTCGGGCCTTCCATAATGTCTGCTCCCACCGCGCCGCGAAATTACTCGACGGAGACTCCGGTAACTGCGGCAAGCGGGTTACCTGCCCCTATCATGCTTGGGGCTATGATCTGTCTGGTAATCTGGCGACCGTACCCTACAGAGAGCAGTTCGCCGATTTTGATAACGCGACCCACGGCTTAAAACCCGTTGAGATGGAAATATTTCAGGGCTTTATCTTTGTAAAAATACTGCCGGTCGATGGCCCCAGTGTGGCCGAACAATTCGCGCCTTACCTTGAAGAGATTCTGCCTTATCGCTTAGAAGAATTAGAACCATTAGCTCACGTAGTGATGCGCCCGCGCAATGTTAACTGGAAGCAAATCGCCGATAATTATGTGGATGCCCTGCATATTCATGTGGCTCACCCCGGATTATCGGCCCTAATGGGGAATAGTTATGGTTTAGAGGTGAGTGAAGAGGGCGGTTATATCCACAAGATGTGG
>DDDD01000073.1:6253-15895 GCA_002335945.1 Porticoccaceae bacterium UBA1989 | reverse complement strand
TCTGGGTGCTGATACTCGAAACGCGCGATGCCATGCTCCTGGCATATTGCCTTGAGCAGCTCAGGGAGGTCGGCATAGCCTGCGGTGTCGTCGAGGGTAAGGTAGCTCACCCGATGCTTATCGGCTTGCAATGACAGAGCAAAGGCTTCCATCGCGGCAAAAAAAGCGCAGAGCTTTTGAACATGATGAGTGACGTAATGGGCCTCCTGATGTAATTCCGCTATCAGGTAAAGAACCCCATCGTCTTGCTGTTTATACCAGGAATGTTGCCGATTTAGCTGGTCGCCCAAAATAAGTCGCAAGGTGTGAAACTGAGCCATTATAAATTTTCCTGTTGGTGCTGCTGGGTGTCAGATACAGGCCAGTCGGCAGCATCCACCGAATCCAGCCCATTGTCATGAAGGTCTCCGCCCCAGCGTTTAATAAACTCCTGTTTGGGGTCGTAGATTTTGGTCTGCTTCGCTAGATCAAAGCGGCGGTGACCACGGGGATCAGCCCCAACGCCTGCCAGATACTGCCAATTGCCCCAGTTGGAGGCAATGTCGTAATCAATAAGCTGCTGCTCCATGTAGGCAGCGCCATAACGCCAGTCCAGACTCAACTCATGGACAAAACAGCTGGCCACGAGCTGCCGACCGCGATTAGACATATAGCCGGTGCTGTTGAGTTGTTTCATACAGGCGTTAACGATTGGATAGGGGGTATTGCCGCTACACCATTTCTTGAAGCGTTCCGGATAAAAGCTGGTTGCCGGTTTACTGGTCTTGATGCCGCTGGGGCTAAATATCTTTTTGCCATAGCGATGGGCATACCACTGGTAGTACTCGCGCCACAGAAGCTCAAAGTAGATCCAATAGGTGGACTTGTTGGCCTCTATCTGTTTTTCGTAATGGCGTAACCGCTGGATGATTCGTCTTGCGGATAAACAGCCATTGGCGAGCCAAGGCGAAAATTTGGTGGAGTAGTCCAGGCCATCAAGGCCGTTGCGGGTCTCTTTGTAATTACTGGCTAGCTGGCGCTCAAAGTAAGTTTCCATATGTGCGAGCCCCTGTTGCTCGCCACCCTCAAACAATGGCTGGCTGATTTGAGAGGTTCGGGACTGTGGCCATTCCCACTCTATGTCTGGGCTGGCAGGTAGGCTGTTAATCTCTGCAATCGGTGGTTTGATGGTGAGTGGCTCAACCGCTTTACGGAACTTCGAAAAGCTATCAGGCAGGTCCGCGACGTTAAATGGCAGCTCAGATTCAGTGAATAATGTATGACTGGCGATACTCTCAAAGCCGATCATGGGGTAGCGCTTACTGAGCTTGCCCCAAATCCGGTTTTCGTAATCACCGACATTCTGACTGCAATAAATCTTGGCAACATTGTGCTGGGTAATCAGCTGAGGAATGACATCAAGGGGTGATTTAGCGCTCACTAAAAGCTGCTGGCCCAGCGTCAAAAGGCTGGTATGTAAGCCGCTGAGAGATTGGTGTAGAAAATGCAGTCGATGAGACGACAAGTTGCTCGGGGCACGCAGGCTTGATACTGGCTGCTTGGCTTCGAGGCAATAAATACAGATTAACTCATCGACTTCCGCAGCGGCCTTAGCCAAGGCTGGGTTATCGTGGAGACGTAAATCGTTTTTGAATACAAATATACCGACTTGATGGGGCATCAAAACTCACCGAAAATTTTTGTTTATGCAGTTGCGTAACTGACGGTCCTTTATTACGCTATATTGCCAGCTTTAGACTCATTTCTATAGGTCTTATATTCATCCGAAGTGACAGTAAGATCGTAGTAAATATACTAATTAAAGAGTGAATAGGTATGCCTAAGCAAGAATCTCAGTCGTCGTCATCGGGTTATCATTTAACGGCTTTTTTGGGTGATCTTGGGTCATTGCCATTTACCTTGCTAAGCCTCTTAATGATTAAGGGCTATCTGTCTGGCGCTGGATTACAGAGTACGTCGGTTTTAGGGCTCTATGCCCCCTACGTGTTTATTGCTTACAGTGCTGTGATACTCAGCTTTTTGAGTGGAGATCTGTGGGCGACTGCTCGCGGGTCGGCCACAGGAAGTCTGGCCACTGCGGTGATTATATTGAGTAATCTGGTGGCACTAAGTGCCTGGGCCAGTTTACTGCTGATCTATGTGGCGCCGATACTGACTGTTTTTGCTGTGACATTGCTGATGGCTGGCTTTGTCAGCCTGCTGTGGGCAGAGAGAGTGATTAATAAGCTTGCGGGTGAGATTAATAGCTCCTACTGGTCAATGCGTCTAAGAATCACTATTCTAGTCGTCTTTTGGCATATAGCCGTTATATTCATGATGATTCAGGAACTCTAAGCATGACAGACTTAACTATATTCTATGATGGCGGCTGCCCACTCTGCGCGCGGGAGATGCGCCATCTCAATAGTCTGGATGCGGCGAGCAAGATTGCCTACGAAGATATTTATGCCGCAAACTTCACGGGGCGTTTCCCCCATATTGATCAAAAGGAAGCAGACCGCATACTCCATGGACAGCTGGCCGACGGCGAGATGATTTATGGTCTCGATGTGACTTACGAAGCCTGGGCCCTAGTGGGTAAGCGTAAATGGGTTGCCATACTGCGTTGGCCATTATTTAAGCAGGTCGCGGATCTTAGCTATCTGTTTTTTGCTAAGCATCGTTACCGTATTTCGCGGCTGCTTACAGGTCAGGCGCGCTGTGAATCCTGTGTGATTGGGGCGGACAAAACATGAGTCAGGATCAGCCTCGCAATGCCCTAGTTTTGGGTGCAGGTGGTGGTTTGGGTCAGGCGATTGTAGCTAGACTGCTTACCGATACCTCCATTGACCGCATTATTGCCGTGAGTCGCAATGGTCGGACTGAGGATCTGTCGGGCCATTGGATATCCAGTGATCGTTTGGTCTGGATTGAATCTGAATATGATGAGCCAGCCATGGCTGAGGTTGTTGAACAGCTAGCCTCGTATAAGGGCACCTTTAGCCGCGTCTGTATCTGTCATGGCTTACTGCACAACGACACTATTTGGCCAGAAAAGCGCCTCGAAGATATTAATGCCGATGCCCTCCATGAAATTTTCCATGCCAACACCGTTATTCCGTCTCTCTGGTTAAAGCTCTTACACCGACTTCTTGTGGGTAAGCGACGTTGCGTGGTCGTGGCGCTAAGTGCCCGAGTAGGCAGTATTGGCGACAATCGGTTAGGTGGCTGGTACGCCTACCGCGCCTCTAAATCTGCCCTCAACATGATGCTGAAAACCCTGTCGGTGGAATATGCGCGGCGGGTCAAAAACGTCAAGTTAATCTCCTTTCACCCTGGTACTACGGATACTGCGTTATCCAAGCCATTTCAGGCCTCAGTGCCAAAACAAAATCTGTTTTCCACCGCCTTCGTTGCCGATTGTTTGATGGGCATCATGGATGAGGCTGAGGTGGATGGGCAGCTCTCCTATGTGGACTGGGACGGTAAAACGATTGCCTGGTAGGCATTGCACGCTCGAGGGATCTGTTACAGAAAAACCCTCAAATATGGTCTAAACTCTTTACTGAGATCTTCAAGAAGTACTGCGAACAATAGTTCAGTTTAGAGCCGCCTATCTGCGCGCTGTAAATACAAGGAATGATGTTGATTAGAAAAGGAATTTTTCTTGTTTATAGTAATGGTTTTTCTAAGCGCCCTGCGCGCTAACTCTAGGTCACTCTCTAGCCTTTCCGATGGGACCCTGTCATGAAAGCGCCAGCGACATCAATCGATGAAGCCGTTAGGCTCACCACATTGCGATCTCTCGATATACTGGACAGTCTGGGTGAAGAACGTTTTGATCGCCTGACACGCATGGCCAAGCAAATGTTTAGGGTACCCATTGCACTGGTCAGCCTGGTGGATGAAAACCGCCAATGGTTTAAATCCTGTGTCGGTTTAGACGTTAGCGAGACATCAAGGGATATTTCTTTTTGCGGTCATGCCATTCTCGGTGATGAAGTTTTTGTGATTTCAGATACGCTCAAGGACGATCGTTTTTCTGACAACCCATTGGTTTTAGAAGATCCTCATATTCGTTTTTATGCTGGCTGCCCCATTAGAGTGGCCAATGGCAGTCGTATAGGCACATTGTGCATTATTGATCGAGAGCCCCGTGATTTTTGTGCAGAGGATGAAGAGTTACTAAAAGATTTGGCAGCCATGGTGGAGCAGGAACTTACGGCGGTTCAGCTAGCTACATTGGACGAGATGACCAACCTAACAAACAGAAGAGGGTTTATGGGGGTCGCCAATAAAATTCTGTCACTGTGCGTGCGTAATCAAATTCCCGCGACCCTTGCCTTTATCGATCTAAATAACTTCAAGTCCATCAATGATCAACATGGTCATGCCGAAGGAGATCGGGCCCTGGTAGATTTCTCTCAGCAACTAGCGACCGCATTTCGATCATCTGATGTAGTGGCGAGGCTGGGTGGTGATGAGTTTGTCGTGCTGTTTACGGGGACATCTAGGCAACATGCTGAAAAAACAATGATCAAATTTTCATCTGTGCTCGAGGAAGCCAATAAAAAACCTGAGGGGAAGTACCGTCTTTCATTTTCTTATGGCTTAGTGGATTACAATCATCATGCTTATCCTGCCATAGAAGACTTCTTGGAACAGGCGGATCTACTGATGTATGAGAACAAGGTATCCCGACGTTCTATGTCTACATAGCTTGCTTTTTTGCGCTGATGGAATAATGTAGGTCTAGCTTATCCTCTACCTTTATCAATCCGTTCATGATTGAAAAAGGCTCAATACCAAAGTCAGTTTGCAGGATGGAAAATGTCCCTTCTACTAATAGTCGATCCTCTCCAGATCCCTTAAAGTCAATCTCCAGGGGTAACTCCAAAGTTACCCCATGAAGGGTTAATATCACCTTGGTAGTGTTTCCAGATAACGCCGAAGAGCAGTCACTGCTATGCAGTTGAGCAAACGGAAATTTAGCTTGTTCAAGACTTATTAACATATTATTTTTGGTGCCAATAATATCTGATGCTGAGGGGGTGGTATCCAATTTGGCAGCAATTCTAAACTTTTCATTGTCCACATCAAGATTGCCCAGAGACACAAAAAAATCGGCGCGGCATTCGCCCGTTTGTTTGTTGATACGGATGTAGCCCTGTAGGTTCTGGCTGGCAATAATATGGTCATGGCCCAGCTTTGCCATTAGCCCACCACGATAGGCGCGCACCAGAATTTGTGACATATCCGTATCGACTTTATACAGATCGTATTCATTGCCGGACTGCAGATAAACCCTAGTAGGAAAATCAGCGGGTTGATCGCTCTTGAGTAAGCTATCGTCGAAGTCGCCTTGCTGGGTAGCACAGCTGCTAACAAAAAATAGTATTACTAATATGTGTGCGCTGAAATTTTTCATTAATCGATTTCACTGGCGATAAAAACCACATCAAACCAGACTTTTACGGCCAGACCAATCTGCTCTCCGCTAGCCCATTCATTGCTACCAATCGAAAAGTCATTGCGCCTCACTAAAAGCTCACCGGTCATTTTTGCCATTCCATCTGGCAGGGGTTGCCAGCTCATGGGCACAGTTATGGGCTGTGAAAAGCCTTTTAGCTGCAGCGTTCCAATAGCCAATAACTTACCCTGAGTATCAGTGACAAATTCTTCGCTAATAAATATCGCCTCGGGGAAATTGGCGATATTAAACCAGTCGACGGCTCTAATGGCGTCGTTGATATCGCTATTGCTCATGTCGGCGCTGGCGATGGCAACCTTGACCTTTAATCGGCTTGGCTGAGATTGCTGGTCGGTCTGGTAGCGGACTGAAAACTGTTTAAAGTGGCCATTAATAGGCATGCCTTCATAGCTGGGGGCAAAGTATAAATGGCTATCGGTAGGGCTAGACTGCCAGTCTGCTCCCCAAGCAAAAGCGGTGCTCAGTAAGCAGGATAGGGCGCTTATGACAACGATTACTTTAGACATGACAGCCCTCTAGGCATAAAAATTCTCTCATAGTATGAGGTTAAAACCACATGCGCCTGAGTACATCGTCGCGCAGCATTAGATGATGACGGAGTGCTGCACCTATATGCAAGATGAGAATGACCAGCAACACAAAAACACTTATCTCATGGATCTCGGCGGCTAAAGACTTTAGGGCATCATCTGGCCCAACCAATGCCGGGAGGGGGATTAGCCAGAACAACTTCACGGGTATATTGGCCGCTGATGAGGTTATCCAACCGGAGATTGGCAGTAAGATCATAAGGGCATAGAGCAAGCCATGAGCGGCTCTAGCTAAGCCAGCCTGTACGTTGCTAGATTCGAGGGCCTCGGGGATGGTGCCTTTAATACGCCACAATAGACGCAGAATAAGCAGCAAAAAAACCAGCATGCCGAATGACTTGTGCCAGACAAAGACATCCATTTTTAAGGGAGACAACTTTAGGCTTTCTGCATAAAACCCTAGGGGTATCTGAACAAAAATAAGTAGTGCGGTCAGCCAATGCAATGTTTTGCTTAACCAGCCCCATTGCTGTGCGGTATTTTCTAAGGGCATTTCAATTCTCCTTTTGCGAATGATTCTGTTAGCTGATTATCTTCAGTGCTATTTGCGTGGTCGGTAGCCTTTAAAATAGCCCAAAGCTGTGATTCATGTCTCGGGTTGACTGTGCTGATCTGCTACTATCGCGCCAATAAAAAAACAAGGTACCACCATGAGCGACAAGCAAACTCTGAGCTGTGACATTATTGACCTTAGTTATGACGGTCGCGGTATTGGGCGTATCAATGGTAAAACCTGCTTTATTGATGGCGCTCTGCCCACTGAAAAAGTGGCGTTTCGACTCAATAACCAAAAGCGTAACTATGACGAGGGCCGTACTACCGAGATTATCTCCTCCTCTGAACATCGGGTGGACCCCGCCTGTAAACATTTCGCCCGCTGTGGTGGCTGTAGTTTGCAACATCTTGATCATCATCAACAGCTTGAATTTAAACAGCAGCAGCTGTTAGCTAATTTACAGCGTGGAGGCTTGACGCCGAAGGTAATTTTGCCGCCTCTCAGCGCTCCCCAGTGGGGTTATCGCCGTCGGGCCAGACTTGCTGTACAGCGTGCTAAAGACGGCAGGTTTTTAATTGGTTTTCGCAATGCGGGTAGTCGACGCATCGAACCTATTACCGAATGCCCTGTGCTAAGCGCGCCACTGCCTGATGTCATTGCGCAGCTTCCAGAGTGGTTAGCGCTATTTCCTGCGGCCATTCGTGTTTTCGAGGTGGAACTGGTGTCTGCGGATACTGGTTTTGCTATTGCGGTGGAGGCGAGTCGCTTTCCCGCGGATGAAGAGCTTGCCCCTATTATTGCTGGCCTTCATGAGATGGGTTTTGGCGAAGGGCAGCTATGGTGGAAGGCAGGTAAGCAGGCGCGCTTTAATCGTCTCGATGCCGGCGATGATGTTTTAAGCTTTTCCGTGGCCGATGATATTCACCTCAGATTTGAACCGGGTCAGTTTATTCAGGTGAACGGCGATATTAACCGCCAGATGATTGCGCAAATGCTCGACCTGCTTCCGGACCTCGCCATTACCAAAGAGGGCACAGCCATCGATCTCTACTGTGGCACAGGTAATTTGTCCCTGCCGTTAACCCAGCGCTTTGGCACTGTGATAGGCATAGAGGGGCTGCCGGAATTAGTGAAGGGTGCAGAGGAAAATGCCCGCCTTAACAAAATTCTCAATGTTGAATTTGCAGTAGCCGATCTAAGCCGTTCCGTGGGCCTAACCAGTGCCTACAATAGCAAAGAGCCTGTGGATCTGGTGTTACTTGACCCGCCGCGCAATGGTGCTGCTGGAGTCATGCCCTGGGTTACCAAAACCAAGGCCAAGCAAGTTATTTATATCTCTTGCCATCCGGCTACGATGATCAGAGATGCCGCTGTTTTGATTGAGGCCGGTTATAAACTTGCCGCTGCGGGCGTGATGGATATGTTTCCCCACACCAGTCATATTGAAGCCATGGCCCTGTTCGAAAAATAAAGTGGTTTACGGGACCAAAATAGGCTCTAAATATTGGCCTTTTTGGGCTGTAAGATTGAGCCTCTTTGAGGTAGAATTTGCGCGTGCCCATCCAATCCGTTTTAACGCCTAGGAAACCCCTAAATCATGTTTGATAAAGACCAGACAATTGCAAAGTTTGACGCTGAATTATGGCAGTCCATCCAACAGGAAGACCAACGCCAAGAGCAGCATATCGAGTTGATCGCCTCAGAGAATTACACCAGCCCAGCGGTGATGCAAGCTCAGGGCGGCAAGATGACCAACAAGTATGCCGAAGGTTATCCGGGCAAGCGTTATTACGGCGGCTGTGAATTTGTTGATATTGCAGAGCAACTTGCCATTGACCGCCTCAAGAGTCTCTATGGATCCGAGTACGCCAACGTGCAGCCGCACAGTGGTTCACAGGCTAACAGTGCCGTATTTCTGGCGCTGATCAAGGGTGGCGATACTATCCTAGGCATGAGCCTAGATGCTGGCGGTCACCTGACACATGGTGCTAAGCCCAACTTTTCTGGCAAGCTCTATAACCCGATTCAATACGGTTTAGACCCAGAGACCGGCCTGATTGATTACGATGAAGTTGAAGCGCTCGCCATTGAACATAAGCCAGCCATGATTATCGCAGGCTTCTCTGCCTACTCAGGCATTATGGACTGGGCGCGTTTCCGTGAGATCGCCGATAAAGTGGATGCCTACCTAATGGTCGATATGGCTCATGTGTCTGGTTTGATCGCCGCGGGCGTTTACCCAAGCCCAATTCCCCATGCCCATGTGGTGACCTCTACAACCCACAAAACATTGCGGGGTCCTCGTGGCGGAATCATTCTGACTAACGATGAAGCAATCGCTAAGAAATGTAACTCTGCTGTTTTCCCTGGTAGCCAGGGTGGTCCTCTGTGTCATGTGATTGCGGCTAAGGCAGTGGCCTTTAAAGAAGCGGCAAGTGAAGAATTTGTTGTTTATCAAAAGCAGGTAGTTGCTAACGCGAAAGCTATGGCGGCAACCTTCATGGAGCGTGGTTTTAGTATTGTGTCTAACGGTACCGAGAACCACCTCATGCTGGTGAGCCTGATTGGTAAAGAGTACACGGGTAAAGACGCCGATGCAGCGTTGGGCGAAGCCTTTATCACGGTAAATAAGAACGCAGTTCCTAATGATCCGCGGTCGCCCTTTATTACTTCTGGCCTGCGCGTTGGTACTCCCGCTATTACCACTCGTGGTTTTGGTCTGGAGGAGACGGTTAATCTTACCCATTGGATGTGTGATGTACTGGATAGCTTGGATGGTACTGATTCTCAGCACGTTATTGCCGACACTAAAACCAAGGTGCTTGAAGTGTGTAAGCGCTTCCCGGTTTACGGATAAGACTTTGAGAGAAAGAATAGAGAAGCCCTGCAGTTGCGGGGCTTTTTTTTGTTTGGCTTTTTACCCAGATGTTTATTTAGGAGATACCGATGACAAAGCTGCCCGTAGAGGCGCGTTTATCTGCCACAGTCGTACTGTTGCGCGATACTGAGCATGGCCTAGAAACCTTATTACTGCGCCGCAACCCAACGTTGGCTTTTGCCGCAGGAAGCTGGGTATTCCCCGGTGG
>DDDD01000073.1:0-6163 GCA_002335945.1 Porticoccaceae bacterium UBA1989 | reverse complement strand
CCAGAAACGGAGAAAAAGCGTTTCACCACCTGGTTTTTTGTCGTCCATGTTAAGAATCCTGATGTTGAGATTATTATCGATAATGGCGAGATTCATGCGTACCAATGGCTGCGTCCCGAGCAGGCGTTAGCGCTTCATGGCCAAGATGAACTGCGCCTTATGCCGCCGGCTTTTTTGTCTTTAATGCTGATTAGTCATTACCAAACAGCCGAGGCAGCTTGCCAAAGCTTGGCGCAGCGCGAACCCTTTAGTGTGACACCAAAGCTGTCTAAGGCGAGCGGCCAAATGGCAGCTCTCTATCCTGGGGATGCCGAGTATGAGACCGGCCAACTATCCCCAACTGGCCCCCAGCACCGAACGGTATTTAGCGATCAGGGTATGAAATATATTCATTCCGGCGCAGATGTCTCTGAACCGCCAATGGATAGGCCTTAGAGGGCATTATTGGAAGCCTCTTAAATGGCTCGTAAAATGCAGAAATAGACCAAGATTGAGAGTCTTTAAACCCAGTTTCTTGTGGTAGAATGTGCGCCCAAAATTTCGATGTTATGTTATGTATTGCCCCTTTTGTAATGCGGATGACACCAAGGTCATAGATTCACGTCTCGTAGCAGACGGTGGACAGGTCCGTCGACGTCGCGAATGTGTCGATTGCAGCGAACGTTTTACGACCTACGAACTCGCCGAATTGGTGATGCCCCGGGTCATAAAAACCGATGGTAGTCGCCAGCCCTTTGACGAGGCCAAGCTGCGCGGAGGATTACAGCGCGCGCTGGAGAAACGTCCGGTATCTATCGAAAAAATCGAAGTTGCCCTGTCACAAATTAAGCATTTTCTTCAGGTTACCGGCGAGCGCGAAGTGTCTTCTCGTATCGTAGGTGAGGAAGTTATGCGCCAGTTACGCGAGTTAGACGAAGTTGCCTATGTGCGCTTTGCCTCTGTCTACCGCAGTTTTCAAGACCTCAGCGAATTCCAGGACGAACTCAATCGGTTAACCGGACTTAAACCAGCCCCGGCTGACGACTAATGAATTTTTCAATAATTGATCGCGAGATGATGTCTCAGGCCCTTAAATTGGCTGCCAAAGGGCGTTTTACGACTTCACCAAACCCGACAGTCGGCTGCGTTATTGTGGCGGATGGAAAAATTGCCGGACAGGGCTTTACCCGTCCTGCTGGCGGTAATCACGCTGAGATTGAAGCACTACAAAATGCTGGAGATACTGATGTTGCTGGCGCAACCGCCTATGTCAGCCTCGAGCCCTGCAGTCATCAGGGAAAAACCGGCCCCTGTGTCGAGGCATTAATTGCCGCGGGCATTGGGCGAGTCGTTATTGCCTGTGAAGACCCCAATCCCCAGGTTGCTGGTTCGGGTATTGAAAAGTTGCAGGCGGCGGGCATTCAAGTCGAAAGCGGCCTTTTAGAAGATCAGGCTCGGGATATTAACAGAGGTTTTATAAAGCGCCACGAGCAGGGTACACCCTGGGTGCTGGTTAAAATGGCGGCTAGTCTCGATGGCCGTACGGCCATGGCCAGTGGTCAGAGCCAGTGGATTACCACGCCGCCGGCGCGCCAGGACGTACAGCGTTTGCGAGCGGCGAGTTGCGCAATTATTACCGGTATAGGCACCCAGTTAATGGACGATCCGTCCCTTACTGTGCGTATAACCCATGAAGAACTGGGGGTGGAAGATAGCCTCCAACAGCCTCTACGAGTGGTTGTAGACAGTAATTTACAGATGGCCGCCACGGCGCGCATGTTTGAACAGCCGGGCCCTACGCTTATTGCCACCCTTGATGGCGAGAGCCAGCGTGAAAAATCACAGGCACTTATTGATGCCGGCGCTGAAGTGGTGTTTTTACCGGCGATTGGTGAGCATATCGATTTGCAGGCACTGTTGGTGGCGTTGGCTACCCGAGGCTGCAATCAGGTCATGGTAGAGGCAGGGGCAGGTTTGGCCGGTGCGTTTATTGCCGAAGGCCTGCTAGATGAATTGGTCTGTTACTGGGCCCCCAAGTTATTTGGTAATGATGCGCGGCCGATGTTTAACTTGCCGATTAGAACCATTGATGCCCATCTGGCGCTGTCGGTAAAGGACATGCGCATGATTGGTGAGGATATTCGAGTGACGTTGACTCCGGATAAAGATTATTAAAAATAACTCCGTTGTTTTTATCCTGAGCGAAACGAAGTATCCCTCTAAGGATGTCATCCTGAGCATAGCGAAGGATCTATAGTGGATAGGCTCTTAGCCTTCAGGTTTGGGCGTTTTTTTAGGGTTTAGAGTGCCAGAAATAAATCAAGGTTGAGGTAACCTATGTGTTATTGAAACCATATGCCGCATGGACGCGGCATCTGAGCTTACAGGGACGATATATATGGATGTATGAGTGTCGCGGGAGGCATGGATGCCGGAAGCGACTGTACTCGCAGCGTGTTTCAGTAACATATAGGTTACCTCGTCCGCTGCACCAAAATTTAACAAAGATTTGAAAGGGTTTAAGCATGTTTACAGGAATCATTAGTGCCATTGGCGATATCGGTAATCTCGAAGAGCGGGGCGGCGACGTGCGCTTAACCATTCGCAGCGGTAACCTAAATCTGACCGATGTTCAGCTCGGGGATAGCATCGCCTGTAATGGCGCCTGCCTAACCGCGGTCGAACTGACCGGTGAAGGCTTTGTTGCCGATGTATCGGTGGAGACATTAAATCTCACCACTATTGGCAACTGGAAAACCGGTAGCCGTATCAATATGGAAAAAGCCATGCAGGCTACCGACCGCTTCGGTGGCCATATTGTGTCTGGCCATGTTGATGGTATTGGTGAAGTGGTCTCCCTAGAAGAAGATGCCCGCTCTTGGCGCTTCCGTATACGCGCGCCACGAGACATTGCTAAATATATTGCTCACAAAGGCTCAATCACCGTCGATGGCACTAGCCTCACGGTTAATATCGTTGATGGCGCCGAGTTCGAACTGAATATTGTTCCCC
Organism: Porticoccaceae bacterium UBA1989; assembly: GCA_002335945.1. Taxonomy (GTDB): domain Bacteria; phylum Pseudomonadota; class Gammaproteobacteria; order Pseudomonadales; family Porticoccaceae; genus HTCC2207. The sequence goes on along the minus strand of DDDD01000073.1, from coordinate 3,172 downwards.
ATACAATGAAGCACACCGTGATGGGCGATTATCAGGTGGGCAGCAAGGTCAATCTTGAAGTGGATCTAGTGGCTCGCTACCTAGAACGTTTGCTTCTGGGCGATAAGGCTGCAGATCAATAGCTACCCATTTTACGCGCGCCTAATTTACAAGCGAAGGCATTGAGAATAAGAAACACACTGGAAGAGAAGAGAACATGGTCCTTAATACAGTAGAAGAATTACTCGAAGATATCCGCCAAGGCAAAATGGTTATCTTGATGGATGACGAAGATCGCGAGAATGAAGGCGATCTAGTGATGGCTGCGCCGATGGTGCGCCCACAAGATATTAACTTTATGGCCACCTATGCCAGAGGTTTGATCTGCCTGACGCTCAACGAGCAGCGCTGCAAACAGCTTGCGCTGGGCATGATGGTTGAAGGCGACAGCAACAAGTCTAGCCACAGCACGCCTTTCACACTGTCTATTGAAGCGGCCGAGGGTGTCACTACGGGTATATCTGCTGCTGACCGTGCGCGCACTGTTCAGGCTGCAGTTGCCGGCAATGCTCGCCCCGAAGATATTGTGCAGCCGGGGCATATTTTCCCGCTGAAAGCACAGCCCGGTGGTGTACTTAGCCGCGCAGGCCACACCGAAGCCGGTTGTGATCTGGCGCGTATCGCCGGTTTCGAGCCCGCCGCCGTGATTGTTGAAATCATGAATGAAGACGGCACTATGGCCCGTCGCGATGATCTGGAAGTGTTTGCTGAAAAGCATCAGCTAAAAATTGGCACTATCGCTGATCTGATTCACTATCGTCTGGTCACTGAGAAAACCACCCAGTGTATTAGCGAACGTCAGGTACAGACTCAGTTTGGCGAATTCACCCTCAAGACCTATCTCGACAATGCTCGCAATGAAAAGCACTTTGCCCTGGTTATGGGCGATGTTGCTGGGCAAGAGCCGGTTCTGGCACGCGTGCATATCAATCGCTCGGCCCGAGACTTACTGGCGCTAGAATCTGACAAAGGCTATAACACCTGGTCGTTCCATAAGGCTATGGAAGCGATTGCGAAGGAGGGCCGTGGTGCGCTGGTACTGCTGTACTACCCAGAGAGTGCCGAAGATATTGATCATAGTATTGAGCGAATTCTCAATCCTAATAGCAGCAAAACTCAGTCTGCCGGTGATGTGGTTTATCAGCAGGTAGGTACAGGTTCACAGATTCTGATGGATCTGGGCGTGCACAAGATGCGTTTGATGAGTGCACCCTTTAAATTTACCGGCATCTCTGGCTTCGATCTTGAAGTTGTAGAATACGTCGATTGCGAATAGCTAGAAACAGGAATTAACAATGAGTGAATTTAGGCCTGAAGAAGGTAATTTTGAACTGGGTGATGTGCGTATCGCAGTGATTGCCGCGCGCTGGAATGCAGAGATTACCGATGGTTTGCTAGCCGGTGCCGTTCGCGCTCTGGCGCGTCACAATATTAGCGGCGACGCCGTTGAAGAGTATCGCGTACCCGGTGCTTTTGAACTGCCCCTCGCGGCACAGCGCGCCGCGCGCACGGGTCGCTTTGATGCGGTTATTACCCTTGGCTGCGTGATTCGTGGTGATACCCCGCATTTTGATTATGTCTGCTCCGAAACCACCCGTGGTATTGGCGAAGTCGGCCTCACTGAAAATCTGCCCGTTGCCTTTGGTTTATTGACCACCGACAACCTGCAGCAATCATTGGATCGCTCTGGCGACAATGAAGAGAACAAGGGCGAAGAAGCCGCTCTGACTATTTTGGAAATGTTGGCAGTATTCAAGCAGATGCAGGGCGCTAACTAGATGTCAAAACCGAAGCAGAAACAAAAAGCACGTCGCATGTTAGTGCAGGCACTGTATTCCTGGGATGTCGGCGGTACCGACCTAGTGAATATTGAGGCTGAGTTTCACAGCGACAATGACATGAATAAAGTCGATGTCACGCTGTTCCACAATATTTTATACGGGGTGCCTAAAAATCTCGCTGAGATAGACGGGACTTACGAGCCATTTCTTGATCGTGAGAATAAACAACTCGATCCCGTATCCCGTGCTGTGCTGCGTTTATCATCCTACGAAATGCTTTATACCATTGATGTGCCGTACAAAGTGGTCATTAACGAAGGTGTAAATCTGGCTAAAACCTATGGCCCCACCGATGCCTATAAATTCATCAACGGTGTTTTGGACAAGGTTGCTATTGAAAAGCGTGCCGTCGAAGTTGCTGCCAACAGGCGCGCCTAGTCGATAACCATTGTTAGAGAGGGTACAAACCTGTCGAACTCCAGAGTATCTCATCCCAGCGAATTTGAGCTTATCGCGACCTACTTTAAAGACCTTACGGGTCAGCAGGGCGTGGCGCTGGGTATTGGTGATGATGCTGCACTGCTGAGTCCCAATCCGAATACCCAGCTAGTGGTTGCCACCGACACCCTAGTTGAATCCGTACATTTTCCCGCCCATGCTAGCGCCGAACAAATTGCCAGTCGCGCACTCTGCGTAAACCTTAGTGATATGGCCGCTATGGGAGCGATACCGCGCTGGTTTACCCTGGCACTCACCTTACCCATCGCCGATGCCGAATGGCTGTTAGGCTTTAGCCGAGGACTGGCAGAGGTCGCCAATCAATTTGGCATTGCGCTGATTGGTGGAGATACCACCTCGGGGCCCCTAACTGTTTCATTGACCGTGCTTGGGGAAGCACCTATTGGTGGCGCCTTACAGCGCAGTGGCGCAGGCCCAGGTGATGGCATCTATGTGACAGGCACTCTGGGTGATGGCGCGGCGGGCCTTGCTGTACTTGAGGACCTTGCTAAAAGAGGTAACGAGCGGTTGCTAACAAGGTTTTATCGGCCCGAGCCTCAGGTGCAAGCGGGTAAAAAATTACAGGGCCTAGCCAGTGCCTGCATTGATATATCGGATGGTCTTGTTGCTGACCTTGGGCATATCTGCAAATCCAGCGGTGTTAGTGCTAACCTGTGGTCTGAGCATCTGCCCATCCACCCTGAACTGGTGCAGCGATTTCCAGAGCAAGCCCTAAGTTGGGCGCTGTCGGGGGGTGATGATTACCAGCTTTGTTTTACAGTGGCCGAAGATGACGTTGGGATGATTGATAAATTGATCGCTCAGGGGGTGTTAGACGCAACCATGATTGGCCA
>DDDD01000054.1:1202-4320 GCA_002335945.1 Porticoccaceae bacterium UBA1989 | reverse complement strand
ACTATTGAGTGGGAGTAGTCGGAATTTACAGGCAGTGTCTAGCACCGAAAGGCATCTGAACCGAAATTAGTCCTACCAAGCCCAGCCTAACGGCTGGTTTTTCGTTCTGGGGGAGCAGGTGGGAGAAAGACCTAATGAGAGGCCAAATTCCCATGTTCGACATACCTTGCAAATTAGGAGTATTTCTCCTAAAATGCAAGGTATGATAGAGCGTAAAATCACAAAAAGACTTCGAGAGACGATAGCCCGAGTGCCCGCTGTCGCCTTGCTGGGTGCGCGTCAGATTGGTAAGACAACGCTTGCAAAAACCATAGCCCAAAATATCGACTCAATATACCTTGATTTGGAAGCCCCTGAGGATCTGCTGAAGCTTAGCGACCCCACCAGCTTTTTATCTGCCCATTCAGATAAGCTGGTTATTCTGGATGAAATACAGCGAAGCCCGGAATTGTTCCCTTTGCTAAGGGGCTTGATCGATAAAAACCGTGAGCAGGGTCGTAGAGGGGGACAGTTCTTATTGCTTGGATCGGCATCAATGGATTTGATGCGTCAATCTTCCGAGAGTCTCGCAGGTAGGATCAGCTATATTGAGATGGGCGGTCTAAATACCGCTGAAATCGGCGCTGACCTACAGGAGCGAAATACCCTTTGGTTGCGAGGAACTTTCCCAGACAGTTATTTAGCGGCCAGTGATGACGACGCTATGGACTGGCTTGAAAATCTGATTCGAACGTATCTTGAACGTGATATCCCACAGATGGGTTTCCGTGTTCCTGCGCCAAGGCTGCGCCGCTTGTGGACGATGTTGGCCCATTTGCAGGGTGAAACAATTAACTATTCCAAATTGGCTTCAAACCTAGAGGTCGATGCCAAGACCGTCAGTTACTATGTTGATATTCTGACGGATCTTTTACTCGTCAGGCGCGTCGAGCCCTGGCACGCTAATGTCAAGAAACGCCTGGTAAAGTCACCCCGATATTACGTCCGTGATAGCGGTATTTTGCACCGTTTGCTGGGCATCAATAGTTACGATGCGTTGTTATCTAACCCGGTTTTGGGAAAGAGCTGGGAAGGATTTGTTCTTGAAAATATCCTCTCGGTTATGCCAAATCGAGCAGAAGCTTACTTTTATCGAACCGCTGCCGGAGCGGAGATTGATCTGGTCATCAAGATGCCGTCGTCCGATATCTGGGCTGTAGAGATTAAACACGGAGTTGCACCCAAGATCGGCAAGCACTACAGCAAAACTTGTGAAGACCTTAGTGCAAAGTATAAATTTGTACTTTACGGTGGTGACGATGAATTTTCCGTCGGCAATGATGTAAAGGTTATTTCTCTAGCAAGGTTTATGGAAAAGCTGAGCTTGGCCTGATAGAGCATTATTGTTTCGTTCGTTGCCGTTGTTAGCGCCCCCTGAAGGGGTTCAATGACGCTTACGCACTTCTTTAATGCGCTAGGGTAAATCACTCATCCTTCTCTCCATATCGCTCGCTTAAATTGTCCAAATTGGGGAATGGGCTTGGCTTCGGCGATAAGCTCATAGTCTGCATAATTGGTGTAGCGCAAAAGAATCGCCACTAGTTTGCTAGACACCTTTCAGTCGCACACAATAGCGACTAGAGAGGTGGAATTATGAGCAGAAAGCGATACCCCGAAGAATTTAAAATTGAGGCGGTTAAACAAGTCACTGAGGCAGGTTATAGCGCTTATGACGTGGCTGAGAGACTCGGTACAGTTGCCATGACTGAGGATCTGGAGGCTAATTTGAAAATAATGATTGATGGTCTGCTGGGCCAGTCGTCTTAAGGCGCTAACCACTAATTTGTTAACTAACAATAGCTAAGGCTTACCAACCAGACAATTACTCGGTAACCCTATTTGTCTCCAATAAAAAATATAGGTTAGCTTGGTTTCAAGTAGTATAGCCCGAAAATAAAAAGAGAAAAACACCATGTCTAAATTCGCAGGAAAAACCGCGGTCATTAGTGGCGGCGCAGAGGGTATTGGTTTGTCTATTGCCAAAGCCTTGGGTGAGCAGCAGATGAATATTGTGCTCGCAGATATTGACCGAGATAATCTGCAGAAAGCGACCTCAGAGCTCGAAGCCGCAGGCATTCCCGTATTGGCCATTGCTCTGGATGTAGCCGACGAATCCCAGTGGCAAGCGGCTGCAGACCAAGCAATAGCGCGATTTGGCAAAGTTCATATGGTGGTGAATAACGCTGGCGTTGGTGGAGACTCAGGGCCGATCGAGATTCAGGAGAAAAAAGGCTGGCAATGGGCTCTAGATGTAAACCTGATGGGTGTGGTTTACGGCGCTAAAGTGATGGTTCCGCTGATCAAGCAGCACGGCGAAGGCGGGTGGGTTATCAATGTCGCCTCCATGGCCGGTATGGGCGGCGTTCCGTTCAGTGGTGCCTATACCGCGACAAAAGCGGCTGTGGTAGCGCTCTCAGAAAGCTGGGCAGGGGAGCTGCATAGGAAGGGTATTAAGGTGTCTGTTTTATGCCCTGCCTTTGTTCAAACGCGTATCTATGACTCAGAAAGAAATCGTCCGGAGCAGTATCAATCTGAAACGGACAATGCCGCGAACGAAAATAGCTTCTCAAGTAAGACCAAACAGATGGTGGAAAATGGCATTGAAGTCTCCATTGTCGGCAAGCGCGTTGTCGAGGCCCTCAATGACGGTGAATTCTATATTTTCACTCACCCTAATTATCGCGCCGTTATGCAGCAGCGCTCTGACGCGATTGACGCCGCATTTAAAAAAGCAGCAGAAAGTCCGCTGCTTCAGCACGTTGCGAATCAAAAGCTCGATATGCTCTGAGCAAAGTGTTGTATAAATTTTGTAACAAACTATTGGCTTTATGTTTCTTTGCGCCACAGAATCTATTAGCCGCCACTCGGTATGCACTACTTTTGCAAAGAGAAAAACGACTATGAATTACTTCCGTCCGCTCTATCCATTCTTACTGGGATGGGCTCTGATTCTATCGACCGCAACATTTTTTGACCTAGGCCTTATCAATGGCTTGGGGCAGCTCGTGCTATTTGCCTTGGTGGTATGCCTACCTATCTGGCGTACTGGGCGCATGAGTTATGTTGATATCGGTTGGCC
>DDDD01000054.1:0-1109 GCA_002335945.1 Porticoccaceae bacterium UBA1989 | reverse complement strand
GCGCTAAAAATGTGGCGCTTGGGGCTTTTGAAGAAAGAGTTCCCCCGCTATGAATATCAACGCAGACGCTGGGAGAGAGATGGTAAAACCAATGTCGCATTAGCCCTTCAGGTAGATGCTATTTCTCAGGGTTTGGCCAATGCCTCGTTTTTGGCGCTACCCGTATTTATCATCGCGTCTAATAGCAGTCTTGATTTTTCCGTATTCGAAATGGTCGGTCTGGTGATCTGGGTATTGGCATTTGCGATGGAAACTGTTGCTGATTTCCAGAAGCTCGCGTTTCTGAAGGCGATGAAGCAGGCCGGTAAAAAACGTCAGGTCTGCGATGTTGGCCTGTGGCGTTATAGCCGTCATCCTAATTATTTTGCTGAATGGATGGTGTGGAATGGACTGGTGATAGCGGCGATACCTTCTTGGTTAGCACTGCAGAGTACCGAAAGTTCTGCGGTATGGCTGTTACTCGGGGTGGGTTTGCTGTTTACCTCTAGAGTTATGTACAGCACGCTGGTCTATGCGACGGGGGCGGTACCCTCGGAGTATTACTCGGTTCAGAAGAGACCGGCCTATACTGAATATCAGCAACGCACCAATCGTTTTTTCCCAGGACCGCGGAGAAACAGTTAAGATTGTGAGGCTGCTTTTAGAATGAATCTAATCAACAGAGCACCATAAAGACTAATAATAAATCCATAACGGAAATACACTCAGGGGAAACTAAGCATGTCCGAACAGACTTCAAAAGAAATACGATCAACAGTGACCAGTGATGGTGATATACAGATCTCTATTGTTAGCGTACCAATGCCGACGCCTTCAGAAAATGAAGTGTTGATTAAAGTAGAGGCAGCGCCAATCAATCCATCGGATCTTGCACTTCTGACTACCTTTGCAGCGGATTTAGATAGCCTGACTGTAACGGGTTCTGGTGATGACACTGTGGCCTCAATGAAGGTGCGTCCAGCACTCATGAAAGCCATGACCCCAAGATTGGATCAAGCCATGCAGGCCGGTAATGAAGGTTCTGGTGTGATTGTTGATGCCGGCGCCAATGCCAAAGAGATGATCGGTAAGACAGTTGGTGTTGCTGGTGGAGCCATGTATTCCCAGTA
>DDDD01000044.1 GCA_002335945.1 Porticoccaceae bacterium UBA1989 | reverse complement strand
TGCCAACAAGGGGTTGCTCAGAAATAGTACTGATAGCACCACGACGAATACCTATATGTCTGATGGCATCCAGATTGGTCTCTGGGTCTATTACACGACCATTAGCAATGACCACATCGTAGTCTGCAGCAAATAGCTGCGTAGATATCAGCAGCAATAAAGTACGTAATATTGTTGGCAACATAACTCCCACCTCATTATTTTTTCTCAAATATACAGCAATCAGATAGCTCGCGCCCGACATGGATTAATTAGGAGATTGGACAGGCGGATTAAGTCCTCTGTGCTCGGCTGAGCTTTTATCTCTGCCTCCGGAGCAAAACAGCAGGGGCAGTTGATATGAGTCAACGCGACAGGATTCTATATTCGTTATCTTGAGCGGGTTATCTGGTTTGGGAGCCATTCATGTTTTCTACTCGCCTTTTCAGCACGCACAGCCAAAAACAATGGTCAGTACTTTCCGCAAACACTGTTGCATTCGCTGGTAACTTTGCAGTCTGGACATTGTTTTCGATCTTGGGTATCCAGATAAAACAGGATCTCGGATTAACCGACACCCAATTTGGTGTACTGATTGCAACACCCATTCTAACCGGCTCATTATCAAGACTACCTCTAGGAATACTCACCGATATATTCGGTGGACGTAGAGTATTTACTATTTTAATGCTCTGCATAGTGCCTGCCATTTATAGCATTAATCTCGCCACAGCCTACTGGCACTACTTAGTTATTGGCCTTTTTGTGGGTCTTGCCGGTGGTTCATTTGCTGTGGGTATCGCCTATACAAGTGCCTGGTTTGACAAAGATCGCCAGGGCACTGCCATGGGCATATTTGGTGCTGGCAATGCGGGTGCTGCTATCACTAACCTTGCCGCCCCATTATTGATTGTTGCCTATGGTTGGGAATCAGTACCTACAATTTACGCTGTCTCTATGCTCGTAATTATTATCCTTTTTTGGATTTTTACCTTTGAAGATCCAGCCCATAGCGATAAGTCTGTGGCCCGTAAAAGACTCTGTTTGAAGACGCAATTAGCGCCTCTTTCAGAAATCCGTGTGTGGCGCTTTGGCCTCTACTATTACTTTGTCTTTGGTGGCTTTGTCGCCTTGGCCCTATGGCTGCCAAAATATTATATCGGTCAGTTCGACGTGGATTTAAAAACCGCTTCATTCTTAACGCTGCTGTTCACCTTACCTTCCGGATTAATTCGTGCGCTGGGTGGCTGGTTCTCCGACAAATACGGCGCTCGCACCATTAACTGGTGGGTGTTTTGGATCTGTCTGGTCTGTCTATTCTTTCTCTCTTACCCACCCACCACCATGATTATTCATGGTATCGAAGAAGATATCGCCGTGGGTATTGAACTGGGAATGTGGCCCTTCACCATACTGGTATTTATTGTCGGTATGGCCATGGGGTTCGGCAAAGCCAGTGTCTACAAAATAATCAATGACTACTACCCCACTCAGATGGGTTCAGTGGGTGGCATGGTCGGTGTGCTCGGCGGCTTGGGCGGATTCACTCTGCCCATTATGTTTGGCGTTGTCTCTGACTTCACCGGCGTGCGCAGTTCCTGTTTTATGTTGCTCTATGCGGTGCTGGCCGCCTGCATGATTCTGATGTACTACGCCATCAAACATGAAGAGCAAAAACAATCGACGAAAAATATTTCTAACGAACAGGCCGCAATCACTAATTGAGTAACGGGAAATCCTCTATGTCAGACCTAAAAGAATGGAATGTTGAAAACGAAGAGTTTTGGGAGAAATCTGGAAAGCAGATAGCCTCCAGGAATCTGTGGATTTCTATCCCCAGCTTACTGGTTGGATTTGCCGTTTGGTTGTACTGGGGTGTTATTACCGTACAGATGCTTAACCTGGGTTTTCCCTTTGCCAAGTCAGAGTTATTTACCCTAATGGCTATTGCTGGTTTAACCGGTGCCACATTGCGCATTCCCAGCAGCTTTTTTATTCGTCTCTGCGGTGGTCGCAATACGGTGGTGTTTACGACTGCCCTATTAATGATTCCCGCACTGGGCGCTGGTATTGCACTACAAAATCAACAGACCCCGCTGTGGGTATTCCAGCTACTCGCATTACTCTCAGGTTTAGGCGGCGGTAACTTTGCATCTTCCATGTCTAATATCAGCTTCTTCTACCCAAAAAAAGTACAGGGTTTAGCCTTGGGCTTAAATGCTGGCTTAGGTAACTTTGGCGTTACCACCATGCAAATTCTGGTACCTCTGGCCATGACCTTTGGTCTGTTTGGTGCCATGGGTGGAGACTCTATGATATTACAGAGCACCTCCGGGACCTTGATTGGAAAAATTCCCGCAGGCTCAGAAACCTACATTCAAAACGCTGGCTTGATATGGCTGGTATTTTTAGTGCCACTGCTAATTTTAGGCTGGTGGCGCATGAACAATATTCGCACCGAAGAAGTATCGCCCAACATTGGTAGCCCAGTAGGTTCCTTCTCGATTATCACCGGCATGCTCCTAGTAGGCTTTGCGACAGCTATTTTTGGTCTCTGGTTGCTCTTGCCAGCAAGTGCCAATGGCTCTGGCTTTGGCGTCCCCAAAGAAATTGTGCTGGTCATTGTTATTGCTCTCACTGTTTTTCTAATGCGCTTTGTTCTGCCCAGTGCGGCCAAAGCTAACCTCAGCCATCAGTATCAAATCTTCGGCAACAAACACACCTGGGCTATGAGTGTTATCTACACCATGACCTTTGGTTCTTTTATAGGTTATGCCGCGGCCTTCCCTCTGGCGATCAAAGTTATCTTTGGCTACCAACACTTAGCAGTCGCGGGTGTAGTCACCCATGACACGGTCAATGCCAATGGTCCCAGCGCACTAATGTATGCCTGGATGGGCCCCTTTATTGGTGCGTTGATTAGACCCGTTGGTGGCTGGATTGCAGACAAGATTGGTGGCGCCCTAGTCACACAGATATGTTCAGTAGTGATGGTGTTGAGCGCACTGGGCGTAGCCCATTACATGAAAGCTGCCTACGCATCGGCCACACCTGAAGAGTTCTTCCTGCCCTTCTTCCTACTCTTTTTAGTGCTTTTTGGCGCTACAGGCATTGGTAATGGATCTACCTTTCGCACCATCCCCAATGTGTTTAGCAAAGAACAGTCAGGCCCAGTATTGGGTTGGACTTCGGCGATCGCTGCCTATGGTGCCTTTTATATTCCCAAGGTATTTGGTGAGCAGATTAAGGCGACCACCCCAGAAGTGGCGCTCTACGGATTCGCCGCATTTTATGGGCTGTGTATTGTTATTAACTGGTGGTTCTACCTGCGACCCAAAGCAGAATTCCACAACCCATAAAATTTGGCACGGGCTAGTCTCTGATTGTCGAGAGGGTTTGCAAGACTCTCGACAGCATGGATGCTGGCGTGAAGCCCCCAGGGATGGGTTTACGGCGTGTCTTGTAAACCCTCTCGACAATCAGAGACGGATTACCACGTCGAAGGCAACAACAAGGGATTGATAGTATGAGCCATTTTTTAGACCGGCTACAATTTTTCAAAAAGAAACAAAGTGAATTCGCCAATGGCCATGGCCAAGTTAATAAAGAATCCCGTAGCTGGGAAGATGGTTACCGTCAGCGCTGGCAGCATGACAAGATCGTCCGTTCAACACATGGCGTGAACTGCACCGGCTCTTGCAGCTGGAAAATCTATGTCAAGAATGGTTTGGTGACCTGGGAAACACAGCAGACCGACTACCCGCGCACTAGACCGGATCTCCCTAATCATGAGCCGCGAGGTTGCCCTAGGGGCGCCAGCTACTCATGGTACCTCTACAGTGCCAATCGGCTTAAGTATCCCAAGGTACGCAAGCCACTGTTAAAACTATGGCGTGATATGCGCAAACAATATGATAACCCAGTGGAAGCCTGGGGCGCTATTGTCGAAGATCCAAAACATACGGCCAGCTATAAGTCTCAGCGAGGCATGGGCGGTTTTGTGCGTTCCTCATGGGATGAGGTGAACGAAATTATTGCCTCGGCTAATGTGTACACCGCAAAGACCCATGGTCCGGATCGGGTTATTGGCTTCTCACCTATTCCCGCAATGTCCATGGCTTCCTACGCGGCTGGTTCACGCTACCTTTCGTTAATCGGTGGCGTCTGTATGAGTTTTTATGACTGGTACTGTGACTTGCCGCCCGCCTCACCAATGACCTGGGGTGAGCAGACCGACGTGCCCGAGTCTGCCGACTGGTATAACTCCAGCTATCTTATTCTCTGGGGGTCCAATGTCCCCCAGACCAGAACACCGGACGCGCACTTCTTTACTGAGGTTCGCTACAAAGGCGCCAAAGGCGTAGTGATAACTCCCGACTATAGCGAAGCCGCAAAACTGGCTGATCTGTGGCTCAACCCTAAACAGGGAACCGATGCGGCGCTGGGCATGGCCTTTGGCCATGTAATTCTAAAAGAATTCCATCTGGATAACCCCAGCGAATACTTTACCGACTATGTGCGCCGCTACTCCGATATGCCGATGCTGGTGATGCTCGAACCCCATGAGGCTGGAAGCCTTAAACCCACAAGATTTTTGCGCGCCTCAGACCTGGTGGATAATTTGGGGCAGGACAATAACCCTGACTGGAAGACTATTTCCTACGATGAAAATAGCGGCGAACTGGTTTCACCTCAGGGCTCTATCGGCTATCGCTGGGGGGAGCTGGGCAAATGGAATATCGAAGCGAAAGAAGGGGGTAGCAGCGAAGACGTGAAACTGCAGCTCTCATTAATTGGTGCTGATGCTCAGGCTGTGGCTTTCCCCTACTTTGCCGCAGAGCAACATGATCACTGGGAACATCAGGCGGGTGAAGCCACGCAGTTGAGGCAGGTACCCTACCGCCGAGTGACACTAGCCGATGGTACCGAAGCTCAGGTAGCCACGGTATTTGACCTTATGATGGCCAACTACAGTATTGATCGTGGCTTGGGTGGCGACAACGTGGCCTCTAGTTACGATGACGAAACTGCGGCTTACACGCCCGCTTGGCAAGAAAAGATTACCGGTGTGTCCCGTGAAAAAGTCATTCAGGTAGCACGGGAATTTGCGGATAACGCCGACAAAACCAAAGGCAAGTCCATGGTCATTGTCGGTGCGGCAATGAACCATTGGTACCATATGGATATGAACTATCGCGGCCTAATTAACATGTTGGTTATGTGTGGGTGCGTGGGTCAGAGTGGCGGTGGCTGGGCCCATTATGTGGGTCAGGAAAAGCTGCGCCCACAGACTGGCTGGTTGCCTCTGGCCTTTGGTTTGGACTGGAGCCGCCCACCGCGACAGATGAATTCCACCTCATTCTTTTACAGCCACAGCTCGCAGTGGCGTCATGAAAAGGTCAATATCCATGAGGTGCTCTCCCCTCTGGCCAACAAAGATGAACTGCCCGAGGCTATGCTTGATTACAATATTCGTGCCGAGCGTATGGGCTGGTTGCCCAGTGCCCCCCAGCTGAATCAAAACCCGCTGCAAATTTGTCGCGATGCTGAAGCCGCTGGTATGGATCCAAAAGATTATTTGGTCCAGCAGCTCAAAAGCGGTGAGATTAAGTTTGCCTGTGAACAGCCTGACAACCCGGCTAACTTCCCCCGCAATATGTTTATCTGGCGCTCGAATCTTTTAGGTTCCTCCGGCAAGGGCCATGAATATATGCTCAAGTATTTATTGGGTACCAAAAATGGCGTGATGAACGAAGACAATGGCCATAACGGCGGTATTATTCCTAAAGAAGCGGAATGGGTCGAAGACGCGCCCCAGGGCAAACTTGATCTGGTTACCACCCTCGATTTTAGAATGTCATCCACCGCCCTGTATTCCGATATTGTTTTGCCTACCGCCTGCTGGTATGAAAAAGATGATCTCAATACCTCTGACATGCATCCCTTTATTCACCCTCTTTCGGCGGCCACAGACCCAGCCTGGGAAGCACGTAGCGACTGGGATATTTATAAGGGAATCGCCAAAGAATTTTCTCGAGTTTCTGAAGGTAATCTAGGGGTAGAGAAAGATCTGGTCACTGTACCCCTACTCCATGACAGCCCCGGTGAGCTAGCCCAAGCCTTTGACGTTAAAGATTGGAAGAAAGGCGAATGCGAGTTAATTCCCGGTGAAACTGCACCCAATATGATTGTGGTTGAGCGGGACTTTCCCAATACCTATAAGAAGTTCACCTCACTGGGACCACTGCTTAAAAAACTGGGTAATGGCGGCAAAGGTATTAGTTGGAACACCGATGATGAGGTGGATTTTCTTGGCGAACTTAATCATCGCGTCACCGAAGAAGGTATTAGCAAAGGAAGGCCGCGCATTGAATCAGCCATTGATGCCTGTGAAGTTATTCTTAGTCTGGCGCCAGAGACCAATGGTGCGGTGGCAGTAAAAGCCTGGGATGCTTTGGGCCAACATACTGGTCGCGACCACCGGCATCTGGCCATCCCCAAGCAAGACGAAAAAATCCGCTTCCGTGACGTGCAGGCACAGCCACGTAAGATTATCTCATCACCCACATGGTCGGGCTTAGAAGATGAGCATGTTAGCTATAACGCCGGCTACACCAATGTCCATGAGTTTATCCCCTGGCGAACACTCACTGGTCGTCAGCAGCTCTATCAGGATCATCAATGGATGCAGGCCTTTGGCGAGCAGTTAGTCTCCTACCGTCCGCCTATTCATACTAAAACCACTGATTTGGTCAAGGGTTCAAAACCCAATGGCCATCCAGAGATTGTATTGAACTGGATTACTCCCCATCAAAAATGGGGCATCCACAGCACCTACTCCGATAACTTATTAATGTTGACCCTAAGTCGTGGCGGGCCGATTATTTGGCTCTCTGAAACCGATGCTCAGTCTGTGGGTATTGCCGATAACGACTGGGTAGAGGTGTTTAATGTTAATGGTGCCATTGCCTGTCGTGCGGTGGTTAGCCAGCGCGTCAAAGACGGCATGGTGATGATGTACCACGCTCAGGAACGGATTATCAACATCCCCGGCTCCGAGATGACAGGTACCCGCGGCGGCCACCACAACTCAGTGACTCGAACCGTTTTAAAACCCACCCATATGATCGGTGGCTATGCCCAGCAGTCCTATGGCTTTAACTATTACGGCACGGTTGGCTGTAACCGCGACGAAATGGTGGTGGTGCGCAAGATGGACAAGGTGGATTGGTTGGATGGATCCAATACTGATGATCTGCCTCAGCCACTACCACAAAACCCTTAAGGAGTAGGCCCTATGTTAATAAGATCTCAAGTCGGCATGGTGCTGAATCTGGACAAGTGTATTGGCTGTCACACCTGTTCAGTAACCTGTAAAAATGTATGGACCTCTCGCGAGGGAACCGAGTATGCCTGGTTCAATAATGTAGAGACTAAACCCGGCACGGGCTACCCAGATGATTGGGAAGATCAAGCCAAATGGAATGGCGGCTGGGTGCGCAACGATGATGGCTCCCTCACCCCAAAGATTGGTAGCAAGGCCAAGGTGCTGAGCAAAATATTTGCCAACCCGGATATGCCGCAGATTGATGATTACTACGAACCCTTTGATATGGACTATCAGCATCTGCACACCGCGCCTAGCTCTAAGCATCAGCCGGTGGCAAGACCGCGATCGGTCATCTCTGGCAAGCGCATGGAAAAAATTGAGTCGGGACCCAACTGGGAAGAGTTACTGGGCTCCGAGTTTAAAAAACGCAGCGCCGATAAGAACTTCGATAATATGCAAAAGGCCATGTACGGCGAATATGAAAATACATTTATGATGTATTTGCCGCGGCTGTGCGAACATTGCTTAAACCCTTCCTGCGTAGCCGCCTGTCCCTCAGGTGCTATTTACAAGCGCGATGAAGATGGCATTGTTTTAATCGACCAAGAGAAATGTCGCGGCTGGCGCATGTGTGTCTCTGCCTGCCCTTACAAAAAAATCTATTACAACTGGAAATCCGGTAAATCGGAAAAATGCATTTTCTGTTACCCGCGTATTGAAGCTGGTCAGCCGACCGTCTGCTCTGAAACCTGTGTGGGTCGTATTCGCTACCTAGGGGTTTTACTTTACGATGCCGACCGCATTAAAGAAGTGGCCAGTACCGAATCTGAACAGGGCCTCTACGAAAAACAGCTAGAGATATTCCTCGACCCCAACGACCCTGAAGTGATTGCCCAGGCGCGAAAAGATGGTATAGCTGACTCAGTCATCGATGCCGCCCAGCGCTCACCGGTGTATAAAATGGCAGTGGATTGGAAACTTGCTCTGCCGCTACACCCTGAGTATCGCACCATGCCGATGGTCTGGTACATCCCCCCATTGTCGCCGATTCAGTCCGCGGCCAACTCTGGGCACATGGGTATGAATGGCATTATTCCCGATGTCGAAAGCCTACGTATTCCGGTTAAGTATTTGGCCAACATGTTGACTGCGGGAGATACCAAGCCTGTATTACTCGCGCTAAAACGATTACTGGCCATGCGTGCATTCAAACGCTCCCAGACAGTAGATGGCGTGGAAGACCTTCCAGTACTCGAAGAAGTGGGTCTATCTGTTGAGCAGGTAGAAGAGATGTATCGCTACCTAGCAATTGCCAACTACGAAGATCGCTTTGTGATTCCAACCGCCCATCGTGAAGACGCACTGGTTGATGCCTATGCCGAGCGCGGCGGCTGCGGCTTTAGCTGGGGCGATGGCTGCTCCACTGGCACCAGTGATGTAAATATGTTCGGCGGCAAAAAGAACAATACTCGGGATGTGATCAGCACCGTACAGGTGTGGGATGAGGGTAAATAGACCATGAAGAGCCTAAAAGTTATCTCCTGTTTAATGGATTACCCCAACGCTGAGGTGCAAAAGCATATTGATGAACTCTGTGCCGTAGTCACTTCGAGTAACGAGCTGTCCTACGCGCTCAAAGATCGTCTGCTGGAATTAATCGACAGCATTTATGGCGGCGATCTGCTCGATGCCCAAGAAACCTATACCCATGTGTTTGACTATGGCCGTGCCATGTCGCTATTACTGTTTGAACATGTGCACGGAGAGTCTCGTGATCGGGGACAGGCTATGGTGGACCTAATGGCACTCTATGAGGGTAATGAATTTGCTATCAATGTTCGGGAGCTGCCCGACTATATCCCTCTTTATTTAGAGTACCTATCTCATCGGCCGGCCGCCGAAGCTAAAGATGGTTTAGCGGATATTGCTCATATCTTAGGGCTACTTTGCGCGCGCCTTAAAGAGCGAAAAAGCGATTATGCCGTTCTGTTTGAATCTCTATTAATGATTAGCGGCGAAACAGTAGAGATGGAAAAACTTCTAGAGCTGGCCGCAAAAGAGGAGCCTGACAATACACCGGAGGCTCTGGATAAAATCTGGGAAGAAGAGCAGGTTACTTTTGGCGCTGGGGATGCCCATGATAGCTGTGATGTGAAGCCAGGCTTTTCATCTAGTTCTCCATCAAGCTCTCAATCTAGTTCTCCATCAAGTGCTCCACCTCAATCAGAACCCCATGTACAAAATACACCCCTGCATTGGGTACAGAACTCTTAAGGAAACTAACCATGTCCTCTACACTCAATACTTTTCTATTTGGCCTCTACCCCTACATTGCTCTGGCGATCTGTCTCGCGGTGAGCTGGATACGATTTGATCGGGACCAGTACAGCTGGAAAGCTGATTCAAGTCAGATACTCGGTAATAAAGGGATGCGCCTAGGGAGCAATCTGTTTCATATTGGGGTGATCTTTATTTTGGCCGGCCATTTTATTGGCCTGCTAACCCCTGAGTCTATTTATCACCATATGATTTCAACGCCCAACAAACAGCTTCTGGCCATGGTTTCTGGCGGGGTATTTGGAATACTCTGTTTGGTAGGATTATTAATACTGTTGCATCGACGTCTGTTTAACCCAAGAGTTCGAGCCAATAGTCGCTGGTCTGATATTGCCATATTAATTATTTTACTGGTTCAGCTGCTACTCGGCTTGGGGACTATTTTCGCCTCTTCAAATCACTTGGATGGTTCGGTAATGGTCCAGCTCGGTGAATGGGCGCAGAGTATTGTTACCTTACAACCATTAAAAGCAGCCAATGCAATTGCGACAGTGAGCCTTGTATACAAGCTTCATGTGTTTTTGGGCCTAAGTATTGTTCTAATATTTCCCTTCACGCGTCTAGTTCATGTGATCAGCGCTCCGATCTGGTACTTCGGGCGTAACTATCAGGTAGTCCGTCAAAAGAAATCATAGTCAGTACCTCTACAATAGCTAGCCATAAAAAAGCCGAGCATTACAGTTAACTTAAAACTGTAATGCTCGGCATATTATGGAGCAATTCAGATTACTACTAATTACTACTATAAGAAACGAGTGACTAAAAAGAAACTTGTGCCTGCAGCCAAATCTTCTGTGTTTCTGTCGCAAAATCCTCAGCCTGATAGTCAGCATACTTAAGCAGTAATTTAACCTTATCATTGAGCGTCTTCGCCACAGACAGATCTATCTCATCACCCCAGTTACCTGGACCATCCTGTGCATCAAACTGATGGTAGGTTGCTCCAAATGTCATACCCGCCAGCTTTGTACTCAGACTTAAATACCGATCTTCAAGACCCGCACTGGGCGTCGCCAAGAATTTATCGGCCCAACCATTGAACTTATGCAGCGTGGCCAATGGTGTTGAAAAAGACTGGCCGGCAGTACTGGCATTTCCTTCCAAGACTTCCCAACCTAACTTGGCGGTAACTGCCTCGACCTTTACACCAGCCTCGAGCAGATAATAATCAGTATCATAGTTACTTGGATTGTCGCCATAGTCAGATTGCTGGGCATATTCGGCAGTGCAAAGAACCTTTAAATTATCTATATCAGACCATTCATGCTCTCCAGTAAACCGTAAGCCCAGAGTACTACTTGAGGCGCCGGGAGTATCTTTGACATCCAACCAATAACCATAGGCACTGAATGTACCCGCTGACAGACCCGTATAATTAATATTTAGCAGATGAGTGCTGGTATCGAGCTCAGCCGGCTGAGCACCATCCTTCGGCCCAAAGATTCGATTTACATTACTGACAAAGCTGTAAACCACTGTAGTATCGGCTAGTGCAGTATTCACAATCGCGAATGCATCATAGGTTTGTTCATTCTGACGCCAGCCAACGCCGCCAACAAAACGTTGATTATCAAAGTTGACTCGCTGTCGACCCAGCTTAAAGCTGTTGCCTTCAATTCCTGTGTAGGCAACCCAAGCCTGATTGATATCTGTTCCCTCTGGATCAGCCACAACTGGATAGCTGGTTAACCCATTAGTAGTGTCATTGTGGCTGTCGCCACCCAGTACAGCGACGTTGTCAACTTCCAGCTGTGCCTTAAAATACTCATGGGCAGCAGTGGTGTAGGTGAATCTCGTTTTTAATGTTGAGGCGTCTGCATTATTTGCCAGGCCCTCTTGATCGACGTTCTCAAATCGAAAACGCAGGCTTACTTCCGCACTGCCGTTTTTAATCGAATCTACCACGGTAGTTGAAGTTTCCGCTGCATAGGTATTTGTAAACGCGAGGCTAAATAAAATAAATGAGGTGGAACTTATAAATGGAACTGCACGTAAAGTCACTTTAACAATCCTCCCTGAGGAATATTTTTAACATTATCTGAGAGAGGATATTAGCTTGACTAGTCTTTATCTGAATTGATATCTATCAACTGGTCGCTAATAGATTATTTTGCCGAAAATAAATCCCCCTGTTTTTCCATATGAATAAAGAATTTTGTGTTTTTATAGGGAAGTTTCATGAAGCCTGAAACGCCGAGGCCCTCAATAGCAGGGATATTAATCAATATTTGGTCGAGGCATTTTCTGAATTCATATTTCTTGCTAACGTCTAACAGTCTTAGGTAATTATGAATTTTTAGGTCCTGCTCGACTGCCTCAAAAATAATACAGCCGGTATGCTGAATCTTGTTCATACTCGCCAATAGCCGCATTATTGTTTGCGGTAGCTCCAGCATTTCATCTGGGTCAGTGCCATCTTCAAAATAGGAATGTAGTTTTGAGTTATCTTCAGGTATCAGTGCATCACTGCAGTCAAACTGTATCTCTATGCCCGGCTGAGGGACAAAAGGTTCATCAGAATTCTTACGGCTGATGTGCAATGTCTTTCGAGCATCAAACATGCAGCTTTTAAACACACCTTTATTGCTAATGGCACGGGCCAGATGGACCATATTATTAATCGCGTTGACCAAAGCTGGCGCTAGATTGGCGTCATAGAGATTAAGGCTTGAGTCCAGATATACGCCGCCATCATCCCAATTTATTGCCAGACCACCCACTACGGGGTAA
>DDDD01000099.1:33525-34148 GCA_002335945.1 Porticoccaceae bacterium UBA1989 | reverse complement strand
CATAGAGAGCTCTGAATCGAGACGATCGTTTTCGGTACTACAGGTGCTGTTAACGGCTTCGGTGGCGAACTGCACGCTTTCGGTGACCTGAAATCGAGTCAGTGCTGTGTGAAGGGCTCTTGGCAAGAGATAACTCTGCTGTTCATCGGGTAGTGATTGCAGGGGTCTGGTGAGTTGCGAGGCATCATCTGGCAGCACTCTAGAGCCTTCGGCAATGGAGATTAAGGGTTGGTTCAACATGCGCTGTTCACGAATGGTGGTGCGGGTTTTGTAACCCATGATGGCGAGGGACCAGAACATCAGAATAAAGCAGGCTTCTTGTTCGAGGTCTTTAATGACAATAAAGAATGATCGAGGTACCTGATACTCTTCGCCGGCGGCAACCATTTCGGCATGGTGACGAATGGTGCTGTCGGCATTGGGGCGAACCACGGTTACAAAGATGGTGTGAACAATAATGATGGCCAGCAGCAGGGCAATCAATTGAAAGAACATCTCGTTGCTGGCGCGGTTGGTTGAAGTATTCATAGTCTGGTCCTGTTACTCAATGTTTTAAATATCTGAGGGGAGAGGGACGGGAAAATCCTCGGATATTTCTTCGCTGGGTTTGAAGTCTCTGTCGT